>NZ_LPWE01000010.1:0-300000 GCF_001723355.1 Methyloceanibacter stevinii
GACCGGCGTGAAGGGAGGACGGAACGTCGTGGAGCCGACGCGCCGAGATGCGCCCCGTCGCCTCGGCCAGCACAGCCGCGCCATTGAGATTCGACGTCTTGCCCTGATCTGTCGCCATGCCGAGCGTGGTGTAGCGCTTGACGTGATCGGGCACGCGGAAGCCTTCCCGCGCCGCAAGCTTCACGTCGGAGGAGGCAACATCGTTCTGAAAATCGACGAACGCCTTGCCGCTTCTGCTTTCGACATACCAGACGGGCGTGGCCGGCCCACTGTTTTGGGTAGGCGCGGGACGGCTGGGCGCCGAGGGAGAGAATCCGCTTTCCTCTGCGGATCCGGCACCCGCCGCCTCCCCGCTTCCCAAACAGGCTTGCAAAGAGAATTGGCCCGCCGCCGCACCGGCGACGCGCATGCCTGGGGGAAGGCCACCGGGGACGAGGCATGATAGGGCTTCGTCCCACGCGGCTTGCCGCCCAGATGTGTCGTCAGGTTGAGCGCCGGGTTCCAACCTCCGGACACGGCCAGGAGATCGCACGGGACCGCCGTCGTGGCGCCTTGCGCATCCTTGACCCGTACGGACTTGATGCCATGGGCGCCGCTAACGCCGTCGATGATTCCGTTGACGTAGAGAGCCCCCGCCGCAGAGGCGACCTGTTCCGCCGCGGCGGAGCGCTGGGGCCGCGGATCGACGATGGCGCGCACGGCGACACCCGCATCGGCCAAATCTGTGGCCGTCCGCAGTGCATCGTGGTTGTCGGCGAAGATCACGGCGCTGCGGCCGGGCGTGACGCCGAAGCGATTGACGTAGGTTCGTACCGCGCCCGCCAGCATGACGCCGGGGCGGTCGTTGTCACCGAACACGATCGGCCGCTCGAACGCACCAGCGCAAAGGACAGATTGCTTGGCGACGATCCGCCAGAGGCGCTGCCGCGGCGTATGAGGTTCCGGCACGCGAAGGTGATCGCCGACGCGCTCGACAGCCGCATAGATTCCGCCGTCATAAACGCCGAAGACCGTCGTGCGCCGCAGGATACGGCAATTGGGAAGGCTTTCGAGTTCGGCAATCGCGGACTGCGCCCAGTCTTGCGTGGACTGACCGTCGATCTCACCGCGTTCCGCCAAGAGGCGGCCGCCGAGGGCAAAGTCCTCGTCGCACAGAATAACGCGCGCGCCTGCCCGCGCGGCTGCCAATGCCGCCGAAAGCCCGGCCGCGCCGGCACCGATGACGAGGACATCGCAGAACGCATTCATCTTCTCGTACGTGTCGGGGTCGGGCTCCTTCGATGGATAGCCGAGGCCGGCGGCCCGGCGGATCATCGGTTCGTAAAGTTTCTCCCAGAACGAGGCGGGCCACATGAAGGTCTTGTAGTAGAACCCGGCGCCGAAGATCGGCGAGGCCAACTGATTGACCGACAGAAGATCGTATTTCAGCGACGGCCAGCGGTTCTGGCTCGTGGCGTCCAGACCGTCGTAGAGCTCAATCGTGGTCGCACGCGTGTTCGGCTCGCGCCGCGCACCGGTGCGAAGCTCGACCAGCGCATTGGGTTCCTCGGATCCCGCGGTGAGGATGCCGCGCGGACGGTGATACTTGAACGACGCCCGACCAAACGAGTACCGTTGGCGAGAAGCGCCGAGGCCAACGTGTCGCCTGGATGCCCTTCAAACTGCTGTCCGTCGAAGCGGAACGACACCGTCTTGCCGTGGTCGACAAGCCCCTTACCCGACAGTCGATTGATCTGACTCATCGTTCCCGCGCTCTTTCGCCGCGCGTTCGACGGCAACGATTTCGTGGGTGGTGGTGTCGCGCGTCACTTCAAGCCAGGCGTGGCAGCCCGCGCTGTGGTGCCAAAGCTCCTTGTGGAGACCGGCCGGATTGTCGCGAAGGTACACGTAATCGATCCAGGCATCCCGCGCGGTCTCTTCGATGCTTTCGGGCCGCTTCACGGTCGCATCGCCGCGATAGGTGAACTCTTCCAGGTTGCGCGCGCCGCAATAGGGACAGGTGATCCGCATAGCCCTTCCTCAGTGCAAATTCGGTTGGGCGCCCATGCCCTTTTCGTCGATCACGCGGCCCGAGGCGAAACGATCGAAGCGATAGGCTGTGGCGAAGGGATGAGACTGACCGGTGGCGATGAGATGGGCGAAGCACCATCCAGCGGCAGGCGTGGCCTTGAAGCCGCCGTAGCACCAGCCGCCGTTGAAATAGAGCCCGTCGATATGGGTTTGGTCGATGATGGGCGAGCCATCCATCGACATGTCGAGCAGACCGCCCCAGGACCGGAGGACCCGCAGCCGCCCGATCGCGGGGATCAGCGCCATGCCGCCCTCGGCGACGTCTTCGACAACAGGCAGGTTCCCGCGCTGGGCGTAGGTGTTGTAGCCGTCAATATCGCCGCCAAAAACGAGACCGCCCTTGTCGGACTGGCTGCAATAGAAATGGCCCGCGCCGAAGGTGATCACCGTATCGAGCAGCGGCTTGATGCCTTCGGTGACGAAGGCCTGCAGCACGTGGGCCTCGATGGGTAGACGCATCCCCGCCATCTCGCCGACGCGCGAAGAACTGCCCGCGACGGACAGCGCGACCTTCTTGGCGCCGATGAAACCCTTCTCGGTCTCCACGCCGACGATGCGACCGTTCTCGATCCGGAATCCCGTCGCCGCGCAGTTCTGGATGATGTCCACGCCGTGCTGATCCGCGGACCGCGCATAACCCCAGACCACCGCGTCATGACGCACCGTGCCGCCGCGCGGCTGATACAGGCCGCCCTTTATGGGAAAGCGTGCGTTCTCGAAATCAACGAACGGCACCAGAGCCCGGACTTGCTCCTTGTCGAGCAACTCGGCATCGGCGCCATGAAAGCGCATGGCATTGCCGCGCCGGACGAATGAATCGCGCTGCCCGTCGGAGTGAAAGACGTTCAGCACGCCGCGCTGGCTTACCATGGCGTTGTAGTTGATATCCTGCTCCAGCCCTTCCCAGAGCTTCATCGACCATTCGTAGAAGGGCTCGTTGCCGGGCAGGAGGTAGTTGGACCGGACAATGGTCGTGTTGCGCCCCACATTGCCCGACCCGAGATAGGACTTCTCGATCACGGCGACATTCGTGATGCCGTGTACCTTGGCCAAGTAGTGCGCCGTGGCGAGTCCGTGCCCACCGCCACCGACGATGACCACGTCGTAGGACGGCTTCGGTTCCGGCTCGCGCCAGACCGGTTTCCAGTTCCGGTTGCCGGTCAGTGCATTCGCGAAGAGGCTGGCGAGTGAGTAACGCATGAGCGCAACTGTGCGCGAAGGCGTTTTTGCTGATTGACATTTTACGACATGTGCTTGAGCTTTCCCGCCTTTGGGGGGTTACGACTTTGGAGATAGTCGCAAAGGCGGCCGCGATGGGTCAGCATACAGTGCTTCAACTCCCGCAACCAAAGGCGCGCAGTTCGCTCGCGCGCAACACGGTTCGAGATGTCTAATGACTCGTGAGAGCTCGAGCACAACTGTCGGCTTCTTGCTCGTCCCCGGCTTCGCCTCATGTCCTACACGGCGGCGATCGAGCCCTTGCGCGCCGCGAACCTTCTATCCGGGGAAACCCTGTATCGCTGGTGGCATGCGGCCCCGTCGGGCGACCCCGTCTCGGCGTCGAACGGCGTGGCGGTCATCCCGGATTGCGGCACGCGCACCGAACGAACCGCCGACATCGTCTTTGTATGCGCGGGCGGCAACCCGGCGACCTTCAGCGACCGGACGACGTTTTCTTGCCTTCGCCGGCTGGCACGTAAGGGCACGACACTAGGAGGCATCTCGGGCGGTCCGTTCCTCCTGGCGCGCGCCGGGCTGTTGGACGATCGCCGGGCGACGCTGCATTGGGAGCACCTGCCCGCCTTTCGCGAGGCTTTCCCCCACGTGACCGTGGTGCCGTCCCTCTTCGAGATCGACGGGAACCGCATCACCTGTTCGGGCGGCATATCGGCGCTCGACATGATGGTGGCGCTGATCGAGCGGGACCACGGGCGTCCTCTGGCGGCGGCTGTCGGCGACTGGTTCCTGCACACTCACATTCGCGAGGGCTACGGGCCGCAGCGTCTCGACCTGCGCTACCGTCTTGGCATCGCGGACGAGAAGGTGCTGCGCGTCTTGGGCGTGATGGAGATGAATCTCGAACAACCGGTGCCCCGCGACGAGCTCGCCCAAGAAGCCGGAATCTCGCTCAGGCAGCTTGAGCGGCTGTTCCATGAATATGTGGGCCACGGCATTCATCAGCATTATCGCTGGTTGAGGCTGGAACGGGCCCGTCACCTCTTGCGCGAGACGTCGCTGCCTGTCCTCGACGTCGCGCTCGCTACCGGTTTCGGCTCCGCCAGCCAATTTTCCCGGGCTTACGCCCAAACGTTCGGGGAACCGCCCAGCCGGACACGAACGCTTACGTAGCAGTCGCGCCGGTCAAACGATTGGTGCTAGAGTTTTGCGCTGTCGGGAGATTTCGGCTTTCGGCAAGCTCGTCCATGAGCGCCACGGAGGGGAGCGATGGCATCACGACTGACTTCAAAGGAACTCCGCGCGCGCACCCAGACGAGAAAGAAGCCGGCCGCGCGTAGCGAACCCGCCAAGCCACCCGCGCCCGTTGCCTCGGTTACAGGGTCTAACGCTCCCTCGACCGATCTCAACCTCGAGGCGTCCATCGGCCGCCGGGTCCGCGCGCTGCGTCAGCGGCTTCAGCTCACCGCGACCGATCTGGCCGCGCAGGCCGGCCTCTCGCCGGGCATGTTGTCCAAGATCGAGAACGGCGGCCGTCCCCCTCGCCTCTCGACGCTGAGGGCGCTCGCGGAGGCGCTCCACGTCCCCATGACGAGCTTCTTCGCCGATTTCGAGGAACGGCGCGATTGCTCCTTTGTGCCTGCGGGCCAAGGTGTCCGGATCGAGCGGCGCGGAACCAAAGCGGGCCACCACTACGAACTTTTGGGCCACTCCCTCGCCGGCGACATCGTCGTGGAGCCCTATTTGATCCGGCTCAGCAAGGACGCCAGCACCTACACGCAGTTCCAGCATGACGGGATGGAGTTCATTTTTATGCTCACCGGCAAGGTCGTTTACCGTCATGCAGACAAGCTCTACCCGCTGGGGCCCGGAGACTCACTTTTCTTCGACGCAGGCGCGCTCCATGGGCCGGAAGAACTTGTCACGACTCCAATGACTTACCTCTCGATCATCGTCTACCCGCGCCAATAGGCTGTCTCCCACACAGCTCTTGAATTTCCTCTTAGGAAAAATTATTTCTTGCTGGTTGACGCCGGCAGGCGCTTTGTCGCATGCTGGCTGCAGTAGAAAACTGGAGCACGATCACATGTGTGGGATTGTTGGATTATTCATAAAAGACCCCGCTCTCGAACCTGAGCTTGGCCGCCTGACGGCGCGCATGCTCGAGACGATGACGGGGCGTGGGCCCGATAGCGCCGGTTTCGCCGTGTATGGCGAAGGTGAGGAAGGCCGGACCAAGATTACGCTGCGCGGTACGTCCGCCGACGCCATTCGCGAGACCGTCTCGAACATCGAGAAAGCCTTTTCGGACGCGAGCGCGGTGCTGCATGACACCCATGCGGTCGTCTCGATCCCGGACGAGGCCGAGCACCGCCTCGACGAGTGGCTGGCGACCGAGAGCCCCGACACCGAGGTCGTGGGCCGCGGCAACCGCATGGAGATCTTCAAGGAAGTGGGCCTGCCGGCCGATGTGGCGGCCCGCTTCGGGCTCGCCACGATGCGGGGCACCCATGCCATTGGCCATACCCGCATGGCGACCGAGTCCGCCGTCACCACCAATGGCGCGCACCCCTACTCGACCGGCGACGACCAGTGCCTGGTCCACAACGGATCGCTCTCGAACCACAACAACCTTCGCCGCGAACTTCGCCGCGATGGAATGACGTTCGAGACGGAGAACGACACGGAAGTGGCAGCCGGCTATCTGACCCACCGCATGCACGAGGGGCTCTCCCTCGGCGACGCGCTGGAAGTGGGTCTCGAGGACCTGGACGGCTTCTACACCTTTGTCGTCGGCACCGAGAACGGCTTTGGCGTGCTGCGCGACGGCATCGCCTGCAAGCCGGCGGTCATGGCCGAAACCGATCAATACGTCGCCTTCGGATCCGAATACCGGGTTCTCGCGGACTTGCCGGGCATCGGCGACGCGCGGATCTGGGAGCCGGAGCCCGCCACTGTTTACTTCTGGGAGCGCTGAGAATGCCGGAAATCGATCTTGGCGTTACGCCACTAAGAGAACTCAACGGGGCGCTGCACAAGCTCCCCAAGGACACGAATGAAACGCATTGGGTCATTGAGAACCCAGCCGGTCAGCATGCCATCGCGGCCGGTCTCGACGCACCACTGAATGTCGAGATCAACGGTCCCGTGGGCTACTACTGCGCGGGCATGAACAAGCTTGCGACTGTGCAGGTTCGCGGGAATGCGGGCGTCGGCGTCGCCGAAAACATGATGAGCGGCTTCGTGCATGTGAGCGGCGATGCGAGCCAAGCCGCCGGCGCCACGGGTCGCGGCGGGCTCCTGCGGATCGACGGCAACGCGTCCTCGCGCTGCGGCATCTCGATGAAGGGTATCGACATCGTGGTGAAAGGATCCGTCGGCCACATGAGCGCCTTCATGGGGCAGTCGGGCAATCTCGTCGTGTTTGGCGAAGCAGGTGATGCTCTTGGGGACTCGATCTACGAAGCCCGGCTGTTTGTCCGGGGCGGCGTCAAGAGTCTCGGTGCGGACTGTATAGAGAAAGAAATGAGAGACGAGCACAAGGCCACCGTTCACGACATCCTGACCAAGGCCGGATTCAACGGCGAAATCGATCCATCCGAATTCAAGCGGTACGGTTCGGCTCGCCAGCTCTACAACTTCAATGTCGATCACGCTGGGGAATACTAATGGACGCGACACCGATTACGACACCGCGCAAGTCCGCGACGTTCGACGACTACACGCTGTCTGAGATTCGCCGGGCGGCAGCCAGCGGCATTTACGACATTCGCGGCGGCGGCGCGAAGCGCAAACTGCCGAACTTCGACGATCTGCTCTTTCTGGGCGCCTCGATGAGTCGATATCCGCTCGAGGGCTACCGCGAAAAATGCTCGACGGATGTGTGGCTTGGAACGCGGTTTGCGCAAAAGCCAATTCACCTCAAAATCCCTGTTACGATCGCCGGCATGAGCTTCGGCTCGCTGTCCGCGCAAGCCAAGGAATCCCTTGGCCGCGGCGCCAGCAAGATGGGTACATCGACGACGACGGGCGACGGCGGCATGACGGAGGAAGAAAGAGGACATTCCTCTATTCTCGTCTATCAGCTTCTGCCCTCCCGCTACGGCATGAACCCGGACGATCTGCGCCGTGCAGATGCGATCGAGGTCGTCATCGGCCAAGCGGCGAAGCCTGGTGGCGGCGGCATGTTGCTCGGCCAGAAGATCTCCGATCGCGTGGCCGAGATGCGGACCTTGCCAAAGGGCATCGATCAGCGCTCTGCCTGCCGTCACCCCGACTGGACGGGCCCCGACGATCTTGAAATCAAGATTCAGGAACTGCGGGAAATCACCGACTGGCAGAAGCCTATCTACATCAAGGTTGGCGGCTCCCGTCCCTACTACGACACCGCGCTTGCGGTGAAGTCAGGGGCCGACGTGGTGGTGCTCGACGGCATGCAAGGCGGCACCGCGGCAACGCAGGAAGTGTTCATCGAGCATATCGGCCTGCCCCTGCTCGGCGCGATCCGCCCGGCGGTCCAAGCCCTGCAGGACTTGGGCATGCATCGCAAAGTGCAACTGATCGTGTCCGGCGGCATTCGCTCGGGCGCGGACGTTGCCAAGGCACTCGCACTCGGCGCGATGCCGTCGCCATCGGAACGGCTGCGCTCGTGGCGATCGGTGACAACGATCCAGCCTTTGAAGAAGAGTACCAGCGCTTGGCACAACGGCCGGCGCCTACGACGACTGGCACGAGGCAATTGCCCGGCCGGCATCAGCACTCAGAACCCGGAACTGGCCAAGCGGCTCGATCCCCAACTGGGTGGACGCCGGCTGGCCAACTATCTCTCGGTCTTGACACTCGAAGCCCAGACCATCGCGCGGGCTTGCGGCAAGAGCCACGTCCACAACCTCGAGCCTGAGGATCTTGTGGCCCTCACCGTCGAGGCCGCTGCCATGGCTCAGGTGCCTCTGGCGGGAACGACATGGATTCCGGGACTGACCGACAAATAGGTTGAACACACATTCAGAGGCTCGCATTTGCGGGCCTCTTTTCATCTGAAAGGGACGATAATGGCGATCGATCTTGCGAAAGAGGCCCAGGACCGGGGCATCAAATATTTCCTTATCTCATTTGTTGATTTGTTCGGAACTTTGCGCGCCAAACTGGCCCCGGCCAGTGCCATCTCGGATATGGCGCAGGAAGGCGCCGGATTTGCCGGATTTGCGAGCTGGCTCGACATGACGCCGGCGCATCCGGATATGCTGGCCATTCCGGATCCGGAAAGCCTCATACAACTTCCTTGGAAACCTGAAGTCGGCTGGCTTGCCGCCGACCCCTACATGAACGGCAAACCTGTCGAACAAGCCCCCCGCAACATCCTGAAGCGCCTGCTCAAGAAGGCGGAGGATGCCGGATACACGATGAAGAGCGGCGTGGAGCCGGAATACTTCCTCGTCAGTGCCGACGGCGAGGCTCTCAGCGACGCCGGCGACACTCAAGCCAAGCCTTGTTACGATCAATCGGCGTTGATGCGCCGCTTCGACGTGGTCCGAGAGATTTGCGACTGCATGCTGGAACTCGGCTGGGGGCCGTATCAGAACGACCATGAGGACGCGAATGGCCAGTTCGAAATGAACTGGGATTTCGCCGACGCTCTGACCACCGCGGACCGCATGGTGTTCTTCAAATATATGGTGAAGGCCATTGCCGAGAAGCACGGCATCCGCGCGACCTTCATGCCGAAGCCGTTCGCCCACCTCACGGGCAATGGCTGCCACATGCATTTGTCCATGTGGAAGGGCGACACGAACCTGTTCAAAGATTCCGATGATGCGCTTGGCCTCTCCAAGGACGCTTACAACTTCATCGGCGGCCTGATCGACCATGCGGACGAGATCTGCTCGATCACCAATCCCACGGTCAACTCTTACAAGCGCATCAATGCGCCGGTCACGTCGTCAGGTGCGACCTGGGCGCCCAACACGGTGACCTTCGCCGGCAACAACCGCACGCACATGATCCGCGTGCCCGGCGGCGGCCGGTTCGAGTTCCGGCTCGCCGATGGTGCGACGAATGCCTATCTGTTCCCCGCCGTGATCCTGGCCAGCGGCCTCGATGGCATCGCCAACAAATCCGATCCGGGCAAGCCGCTCGACATCGACATGTATGCGGAGGGTTACAAGGCGCCCGCCAACGTCAAGAAGCTGCCGCTCAACCTTCTCGACGCCCTTCGGCTTACCGACGGCTCGGCGATGTTGCGGCGCGAACTCGGCGACGAGTTCGTGAACGCTTACGTCAAACTGAAGATGAAGAACTGGAACGAGTTCTCGCGCGAACTCACAAGCTGGGAGCGGGCCGACTCGCTCGATTGCTAGTGGCGGATGTCGCAGAGATCGTGATCCGTGATCCGGACCCGCGCGATGAGGCGGCTTGGCGCCGCCTCTGGTCCGGCTACACCGAGTTCTACCAAGTCGATGTGCCCGAGGCGGTGACCGCCCTCACCTGGTCCCGCATTCTCGATCCGGATGGTCCGGTGTTCGCGCGCATCGCGGAGATGGACGGCAAGATCGCAGGCTTTGCGATTTCCACTCTTCACCCCTCGACCTGGACGGCCGGGCCGAACTGCTATCTCGAGGATCTCTTCGTCGATCAGAACGTGCGTGGCCACGGCGTGGGGGGCGCGCTGATCGACGACCTCCTCCGGCTTGCCGAAAAGAAGGGCTGGGACCGGCTCTATTGGCATACGGACGCGGGGAACGAGACCGCCCGGGCGCTCTACGACCGCTACACGAAAGCCGACAACTTCGTGCGCTACCGCATTCCCCTAAGCGACTATATCGAATGGGGTAATAGCGAGCGCGATGCGATCGGCTAGACTTGTGGCGAAGCAGCCCGCCGAACCGGGCTTGCAGCAAGGAGCTTCTTGAGTGAACCCGCAATCGAACGACGACACCGAGCTCCCGGTCCCGCAAGCCCCCAAGCGTCCGTCCGGCGTCAAGATCGTCTCTGCGTACCTACAGCGTGCGATCGAGACGGGCGCCTACTCGCAAGGCGAGCGCCTTCCTGCTGAACGACAGCTGGCCCAGACATTCAACACGGCGCGCTCGACCGTGCGGCGGGCGCTCGACAAGCTGGAAAAGGCAGGCCTCGTCTCGCGGCGTCTCGGCAGCGGGACGTTCGTCGGCGCGGCCCCTCAGTCGAGCGGCTCACTGCTGGATTTCATCGGCGGGCTGACGCCGCTGGACCTGATCGCGCCCGTGCCGCCGTCGAACCCTTTACCGCACGGCTTGCCGCAGAGCACGCCGATGCCGGGACGATCGAGGACTTGGAGGGTGTTCTGGAAAGCGCGGGCGCCACTCGCGACCAAGACGACTTCTCGAAATGGGATGGAGAGTTCCATCTCCTTCTGGCCCAGGCTTCGGCCAATCCGTTTCTGATCCACGTCTTCCGGCAGATCAACCACGTTCGCCTCAACGCGCAATGGGGTGCGATGAAGGCCAACATCCTCATGCCGGAGGCCATCGCGGAATATAATCGTCAGCATAGAGCCGTTCTCGACGCCATCGAGTCGCGCGACCCGTTGCTCGCGCAAAAGCGTATGGCCGAGCACCTGGAAAGTGCGCGAAACGACCTCTTGAAGGCTCTCAATCCCTAGTCGCTGAGAACGAGCCGCGACACAGTGCGGCATAAGAGGCTTGCCACGACAAAACCTCTTACACATCCTCGCTCCATTGCTAGCATTCACGCACCTTGGTTCAGTGTCAGCAACGGGAGAACAGCATGTCGTCCACGCCTACAGAGCTCGAAACACTCCACCGTCAACTGAGCAACAAAGGTGTGGAGTACATGATGGCGAGCTTCTCCGACATGCATGGCGTGTCGAAGACCAAGATGGTGCCTCTTTCCCATCTCGAACAAATGCTGGCCGGGTCGGAGCTCTATACGGGCGCGGCCCTCGATGGCGTACCACAGGACGTGAGCGACGAGGAAGTCTCAGCCCGGCCGGACCCCGCATCGTGCATCATCCTCCCTTGGCAGCCCGACGTGGCCTGGTTCGCAAGCAATCTCTGGTGTGAGGGCAAGCCCTTCGAGGCCTGCAGCCGGAACATCCTGACGCGCGCGACGCAGGCGGCCGCGGATCTGGGCCTCGTCATGAATCTCGGCATGGAGGCTGAATTTTACGTGTTGAAGGACACGGAGAACGGCCCCGTCACAGTGTCCGATCGCGATACGCTCGATAAGCCCTGCTATGACGGCTACGGCGTTCTCGACAACCTGCATTGGCTCTCGGAACTCGTGAGCGCCATGGATGACCTCGGCTGGGACGTCTACTCCTTCGACCACGAAGACGGCAACGGGCAGTTCGAACTGGATTTCAGCTACGCCGATGCGATGACCATGGCGGACCGCTTCGTCTTCCTGCGCATGATGTCGAACGCGATCGCCCGCAAGCACGGTTATTTCGCTTCGTGGATGCCGAAACCCTTCGCCAATCGCACCGGGTCCGGCGCCCACTACAACATGTCGCTCGCGAGCCTGGAGACGGGCGAAAATCTCTTCAAGGACGATCAGGATCCGCGCGGATGCGGACTTTCGAAGCTTGGCTACCAGTTCGTCGCCGGCGTGTTGCGGCATTTGCCTGCAATCAGTGCAGTCGTCTCGCCGACGGTGAACAGCTACAAGCGCCTCATCAAGCAAGGCTCCATGTCCGGCTCGACTTGGGCGCCGGTCTTCGTGTGCTACGGCAACAACAACAGAACGAACGCTTTGCGCATTCCGCTCGGCGGAGGGCGTGTTGAATTGCGGGCGGCCGACTCGGCCAACAATCCCTATTTGGGGGCCGCAATGATCCTCAGTGCGGGGCTGGAGGGCATCCGCGAAGAGCTCGATCCCGGCGAGCCGCACACCGAGAACATGTACAACAAGTCCCCGGCGGAGTTGCAGGAAATGGGTATCGCCCTTCTCCCCCGCACGCTCGAAGAAGCGATCGACGCTTTCGAAGCGGACCCGTTCTCACGAACGGTCATGGGCGAGGAGATGTTCAAGTCCTACGCAACTTTCCGCCGCGAGGAGTGGGATGCCTATCACAACCACATCTCCGACTGGGAACGCGACCGCTACCTGAAGTTCTTTTAGTCCGCGTACGGCGTGTCAATCCTTAGGCAGTTCGCTGCCTGCGAAATCAGCAAGCGATGCAGCAATCTTGGCCCACTTTGGGCAAGCCGTTGATTCGCGCACGCTCTTTGGCCTGGCACACTCTTTGCTCCCGTAAATGCTCGTAAATTCTGTTTCCTGCGCGGAAATGGGATGTCGCTGCGCAAAGCGGCAATCGGCCTGGAAAAACAGGCCTTTGTGCTTCGAAGGGGGTGTTGCTGATGGAACAGCAAATAGCGGAACTAACAAAGTCGAGCGGTATGCTCGGCACAGTCGACGTAGAAATCTTCTACTGGTGGTGTACGGCGATCATGATCTGCATTCATGCAGGTTTTCTCGCCTACGAGATGGGGGCGTCGCGGGCCAAGAACGTGCTCGCATCCGGCGTGAAGAACATTCTCGCCTTTGCCTTCATCGTCCCCACGTTCTTCTTCTTCGGTTGGTGGATCTATCTCGCCTTCCCCAACGGCTTCATTCCCGTCGCAGACGGCAATGTGGGCCTGCCGTGGGCGCCGGAGATGGGACCGAACCTGCAGGACAATGCGACGGGCGTCTTCTGGGCTGCCTTCGTCCTGTTCGCGGCAACGACCGCGTCGGTGTTCTCGGGTGCTGTGATCGAGCGCATTCGCGTTTCGGCGTTCGTGATATTGGCGATCGTGCTGGGCTCCGGGGCGTGGATCCTCGCCGCGTCTTGGGGATGCATCCGGACGGCTGGCTCCTGAAGAAATTCGGCTACCATGATGTTGGCTGTGCCGGCCTCATCCACGTTGTCGCCGGCTTCTTCGCCCTTGGCGTCTTGATCAATCTCGGGCCGCGTATCGGGAAGTACAACGAGGACGGGACGGCGAATGAGCTCCTGCCGCACAACGTTCCAATGGTGCTGATCGGACTGATGCTCATCATCGTCGGTTTCTTCGGCTTCCTCGGCGGCTGTGCGATCCTCAATCCGGGTGCCCAGTGGACCAACATCTACGGTCAGCCCATGACGCTGTCGGCCTATGGCTTCAACACGCTGATGTGCTTCTCGGGTGGCATCATCGGAGCCTGGATCACCACGCGCGATCCGTTCTGGATGATGTCCGGCGCGCTTGCCGGCATCTTCGTGGCGGCCGCGGGCCTCGACCTTTGGTATCCGCCTCTGGCCTTCCTTCTGGGCATCGTCGGCGGCGTGATCATAAAGCCCGGCAACGACTTCCTGGTCAAAATGGGTATCGACGATTCCGTCGGCGCGGTTTCCGTGCACGGCTTCTCCGGCATTCTCGGGGTTCTGGCCGTCGGCATCTTCGCCTCCGGTTTCCCTGGACCAGGCGATGCTCCGGCGACGTCCTTCATGGGGCAGCTCGTCGGTGTGATCGTGATGATGCTGTGCGGGTTCGTTCCCGGCTATCTCGTCTCACTCCTTCTCAAGTCCGTGGGCATCTTGCGGGTGCCGGACGAAGTGCAGGAGATCGGGCTCGACCTGGCGGAAATTCCCGCCAAGGCCTACCCGGAAGCGGCGGGATACAAGAGTGCAACCCTGGCGCCGGCCGAATAGCCGACCGGCTCGTTACGCAAAGTTTGAAAGGAGAAATCAATGGACAGTAGTCCGATCACAACCTGGGAAGGGGCTGGCGCCTACTTCACCTTCGCGGACATGCCGGGAGTGCTTTACCTGATCCTGGCCCTAGCGGTGATCGCTTGCTTCGGCACGATCGTCATGGCCGCAAAACACGAAACCGAAGCCTTCGAGAAGATCAAAGGCAAAGACTGAGTTAGCCCACCGAAGCGGCGAACCCCGTTGGCCCCTTTTGGGTTGGCGGGGTTCGTCGTGAGGGGCCAAGAACACACGACAAACACTGACGGAGAGGAACTTCCATTGGACGAGCACGCGCCGGAGAGCACAGCAAAGCTTGAGCAGGTTCTTGCGAACAAGGGCGTCAAATATTTGATGGCCAGTTTTTCCGACATGCACGGCGTGTCGAAGACGAAAATCGTCCCGCTCGATCATATCGGCCAGATGCTGGCCGGCTCAGAACTCTATACGGGCGCGGCGCTGGACGGCGTCCCGCAGGACGTCAGCGACGAGGAAGTGTCGGCCCATCCGGACCCCGCCTCCTGCACGATCCTGCCCTGGCAGCCCGACGTCGCCTGGCTCGCCAGCGACCTGTGGTGCGAGGGCGAGCCCTTCGAGCCTTGCTCCCGCAACATCCTCAAGCGCCAGATCGAGGCTGCGGCGGAATTGGGATTTGCGATGAAGTTCGGCATGGAGGCCGAGTTCTTCGTGTTCAAGGACACGGAGAACGGCGGCTACGAACCGCTCTCGGCGCTCCCTCATCTGGACAAGCCCGCCTACGACGCCACCCGGCTGCTGGACAATCTTCCCTGGCTCTCCGACCTCGTGGACGCGATGAACGGCCTCGGCTGGGGCGTGT
The DNA here is from genome assembly GCF_001723355.1 of Methyloceanibacter stevinii. NCBI lineage: Bacteria > Pseudomonadati > Pseudomonadota > Alphaproteobacteria > Hyphomicrobiales > Hyphomicrobiaceae > Methyloceanibacter > Methyloceanibacter stevinii. The sequence goes on from NZ_LPWE01000010.1 coordinate 14,793, forward strand.
ATTCGTTCGACCACGAGGATGGCATCGGCCAGTTCGAGATCGACTTCAATTACGCCGACGCCCTGACCATGGCGGACCGTTACGTCTTCTTCCGCTTCATGGCGAATTCGATCGCACGACAGCACGGCGCGTTCGCGACATTCATGCCCAAGCCCCTCGGCGACCGCGCAGGCTCCGGCGCCCATTTCAACATGTCCCTGGCGGACACCGAGACCGGCGAAAATCTCTTTGCCTCACCGAGCGATGCCCGCGGCAACAAGCTGTCCCAGCTGGGCTACCATTTTCTCGGTGGGTTGCTCCGCCATGTTCCGGCGATCTGCGCTGTGTGCTCGCCCATGGTCAACAGCTACAAGCGGCTGATCAAACAGGGATCGATGTCGGGCTTTACATGGGCGCCCGTCTTCGCCTGCTACGGCAACAACAACCGCACCAACTCCTTGCGCATCCCACTGGCAGGCGGCCGCGTCGAGCTGCGGCCTGCCGATAGCTCCTGCAACCCCTATCTCGGCGCGCGCTGGCGCTGGCGGCAGGGCTGGAGGGCATCCGGGAGAAGATCGATCCCGGCGAACCCTACCGGGAGAACATGTACCGCAAGACGCCGGAGGAGCTGGACGCACTGGGCGGTGAAGCTCCTCCCCCGCACGCTGGAAGAGGCCGTGGACGCGTTCGAGGCCGACCCTCTGACCAAACAGGTCTTCGGTCCCGCCATGCATGAGGCCTGGATCGACTTCAAAAGAGACGAATGGTCGAGCTATCATAACCACGTCTCCGATTGGGAGCGGGACCGCTACCTCAAATTCTTCTAGAGTGCATTGTGTCCAAGGCTGAGATTTCAGAGCTCGTTGCCGACCTCGAACTGCAAGGGGGCGAACCGTTTCCCGATGCCCGGCTGGTCTACAAGACCTACGGCGCGCTGAACGCGGATCGCTCCAACGCGATCCTGTTTCCCACCCGCTTCGGGGGCACGCACGAGCAGAATGAATTCATGATCGGCCCGGGCCGCGCGCTCGACCCCGAGCACTACTTCATCATCGTGCCCAACATGTTCGGCAACGGCGTCTCCTCGTCGCCGACCAACACGCCGGCCCCTTTTGGCGGCGGCGGCTTTCCGGACATCACCATCTACGACAATGTGCGGCAACAGCACCGGTTGATGACCGAGGTGCTCGGCATCGAGCAGTTCGCCATGGTGGTCGGCTGGTCCATGGGCGCCCAGCAAGCCTTCCAATGGGCCGCACTCTATCCGCAGATGGTGCCGCGCCTCGCCTGCCTATGCGGGACAGCCAAGACGACGGACCACAATCGCGTGTTCCTCGAAAGTCTGCGCGCGGCGATCGAGGCCGACAGCCTGTTCCAAGACGGCCACTACGACGCGCCGCCGCTCGGCGGCCTGAGGGCGGTTGGACGCATCTACGCGGGCTGGGCCTATTCGCAGGATTGGTACCGTGCCAAAGGGTATCGAGCACTCGGCTTCGAGACCTTCGACGACTACATCACTGGCTACTGGGACGCGCTCTACAAAGAGCGCGACGCCAACAACATCATGGCCATGACGTGGACCTGGATCCACAACGACATCAGCGCCAACGACCGGTTCCAGGGCGACCTCGGCGCGGCGCTCGCGGCGATCACCGCCAACACGGTGCTGATGCCCTGCATGACAGACCTGTATTTCCGGACGGCCGACAGCGAGGACGAGTTGCAGCATCTCCCGAGCGGCCGCCTCCTGGAGATTCCTTCGATCTGGGGACATATGAGCGCGGCGGGACAGAACGAGCCCGACACGCAGTTCATCGACCAAGTCTTGAAAGACCTGCTGGCCTCGTAGTCGCGCCGCCGTTCCCCCGCATCCGGGGCCATTCGCGGGCGGTGCGCGTTAACGCTACCCACCGATAGCGCCGGCAGAGAACGGCCCAGTGGCTTCACATCCCAGTTATTTTGCCAAATGCGACCTAGTCCGTTCGGCCCCCGATCCCTACAATCGCGCCGATCGTCGTCAGGCTGGGCTGAGCGACCTTTCCGTAACGTAATGTTCGGGCCGGGACTCGTGCCCTACATTGGCCGGAACGCCCAACGCCGACCGAAAGTACATGGACCGCGAACAGCAAATCACGACCGAGACAGGCTCCCCCTTTGGCCGGAAGACAAAGGTCGGACTCGCGATGCTTGCCCTGTGCCTTGCGGCGACAGGGCTGACGCGCGGCCCGGCCTCGGCCCAGCCCGTTCCGCCGGTCGAAACCGAGACCGTGCGGCAATCGCCCGTGATCCGAAAGCTCGAACTGTCCGGGAGCGTGTCCTCGCCCCATGCCTCGCAGATCTCCACCTTGGTGCCGGGCCTGGTGAGCAAGGTTCATTTCGACAGCGGTGCCTATGTGAAACAAGGCGATCTGCTGCTGGAGCTCGACTCCGAACTCGAGGAAGCCGCCTACGAGCAGGCTGCGGCCATGGCTGCGCAGGCCGCAGGAGAGGTCAAGGATGCGAAACGCCGCTTGGACATCGCGGCTAGTCTCGCCAAGCGGAAATACGGCCCCCAAAACGAAGTCGAGGCCCGGCAAGCGGAAGTCGAGATCGATACCGCGACCCATGACGGCCATCGCGCCGAACAAAGGCGCCGGTCGGTGGTCCTCGATCGCCACAAGCTGAGGGCGCCCTTCGACGGCGTCATCTCGAGGCGGATGGTCGAAATCGGCCAATGGGTCACGCCCGGGACCGCCGTGTTCGAACTCGTTGCCATGAAGAACTTCCGCGTCGACGTGCCGGTGCCTCAGGACTACTACGCGCGGCTGCGCGACGGCGCCGATGTCGCCCTCGAGATCGATACGCTTCCCGGAGAACGGATTCCCGCCAAGATCGGCGCGCTGATCCCCGTGAGCGATCCGGATGCACGGACCTTCACGCTGCGCGTCCTGCCCACACGAACCGACATTCCCATCACGCCGGGCATGTCCGCCCGCGTCTCGTGGACCTAGACACCGGCGCGCGCGACGTGGTCGTGAGCCGCGACGCGCTGATCCGCTATCCGGACGGCCGCATCACCGTTTGGGTCGTGCAGAACGACGGAGACAAGACGAGCGTCACCGAGCGACGCGTGGAAATCGGGTTGGCCTTCGACGGACTGGTGCAGGTGCTCTCGGGACTGAAGGAGGGCGAGCGCGTGGTCGTGCGCGGCAACGAGTCCTTGCGCGAAGGTCAAGCCGTCCAGCTGGCAAGCTAGAACGCGGTGCGAGAGAAAGGCCCCTGATGCTTGAACGGATTGTCCAACGTGGAACCCTTGTGACGGTGATGACGCTCATCGTCTGCGTCTTGGGTATTCTCGCGGCCTTCCGCATTCCCGTCCAGATGATCCCCGACCTCGAGGTTCGCACGGTGACCGTGCATACGCGCTGGCCAGGCGCGACGCCCCAGGACGTGGAGAAGGAGATCATCATCGAGCAGGAGGAGTATCTCCGTTCGATCCCGAGCCTGGAGCGCATCATCTCGCGGTCCTCCAGTGGCGAAGCACGGATCGAGCTGGAGTTCCCCTACAATATCGATCTCAACGAGACGCTCATCCGCATCAACAACGCGCTGAGCCAGGTCCCCTCCTATCCGGAGGACGTCGACCAGCCGCGCGTGCGGGCAAGTTCGTTCAGCGCCAATTCCTTCATGTACTTCCGGGTCTCGCCGCTCCCGGGCAATCCGCGTCATCTGAACATGGACATGATGCGCGACTTCATCGACGACCACGTGCGAGCGCGGCTGGAAAGCGTGAAAGACGTCTCGGACGTCCGGCTCGGCGGCGGCGCCGAGAAGCAGATACAGATCATGGTCGACCCCGCCGCGCTGGCGGAACGCAAGATCTCCCTGACCGACGTCCGCCGCGCGGTCTCCGAGCGCAATCGCGACACCTCAGGCGGCGAGATCGAGAGCGGCAAGCGGCGCTACCTGCTGCGCACCATCGGCCGGTTCGACAAACCGGAGGATCTCGAAGAGCTCATCATCGCCCGGCGGGGCGATAACATCATCCGGCTCGGGGACGTGGCCGATGTGCGGCTCGGACATTTCGAGATCTACACAAGGGCCTTCGTGAACGAACGGCCCATCATGTTCCTCTCGATCCGGCGCGAGGCCGGCTCCAACGTCATCGCCATCAAGGATGCGGTGATGGAGGAAGTCGAGAACATCAATCGCGAGGTGCTGATCCCGGCGGGCCTGGAATTGGCGCTGACCGCGGACGACGTCAACTATGTCCAAGCCTCGATCCGCAATGTCTGGACGAACTTGTCCATCGGCGCGGTCCTGGCGACCCTAGTGATGTTTCTGTTCCTGCGTTCGGCCAAGGCCACGGTGATCGGCGTCATCGGAATTCCGATCTGTACCATCGCAGCCTTTATCGGGCTGCTTCTGGCGGGACGGACCATCAACGTGATTTCGCTCGCCGGCGTCGCGTTTGCGATCGGCATGACTCTCGACAACACGATCGTCGTCTTGGAAAGCATCGATCTCGAGCGACGACGGGGGCTGGGGCGCCTCAAGGGCGCGATCGAAGGCGTCCGCAAGGTTTGGCCCGCAATTCTTGCCTCCACGCTGACCACGGTGCTCGTCTTCGTCCCGATTGTCTTCATCAAGGAAGAGGCCGGGCAGCTTTATTCCGATATCGCCATCGCCGTATCGGCCTCGATTCTCGCTTCGATGGTCGTGGCGATCACCGTTGTGCCAACTGCGGCGGCGCATTTCGATTTGACGCCGAAGGATAACAAGGCCGCGGATGCGGCCGACGGCGCCATCGTGAGCGGCGTGGGCTGGCTGATGGCAACGACGCTGCGGCGGGCGCTTTGCATCTTGGGTGTTGCGGGTGGGAGCGCCGCGATCATCCTGCTGTTGACCCCGCCCGCCGAATATCTCCCCGAGGGCGAAGAGCCGAAGATGTTCGCGCGCCTCAACGCACCGCCCGGCTACAATCTCGAAGCGGTGGAGGAGATCGGCGAGGACGTGCAGGCCTGGCTGATGCCGTTCGTGAACGACGACCCGGAACGCTTCCATCGCGGCGAGGCGGAAGTGCCCGCGCTCAAATACTCGTTCCTGATGGTGGAGGCGGACGGCCTTCGCATCGTCGCGGAGACCGTCGACCCGGGCGACATCAGCAAACTCATGAAGGTGGTGAACGAGAAATACCGCACCTATCCGGGCATGCAGGCCTTCGTCTCACGCGGCTCCATCATCACCAGTAATGACGGCGGCACGCGGAGCGTCAGTCTCGATATCGCCGGTCCGAGCCTCGAAGAAGTCTATGCCGTCGCCGCGACCGCCTACCGCCGTGCCGGAGAGATCTTCGACAATCCGCGCATCCAGGCCGATCCGTCGACGCTCACCCTGTCCCAGCCTTTGATCGAGGTGCGCCCGAAATGGGACCGCGCCGCCGAACTCGGGATGACCTCGGACGACGTGGGTTTCACCGTGGCCGCACTGACCGACGGTGCCTATGTGGGTGAGTTCTTCCAGGACGACGAGAAGATCGACATCTATTTCTACAGCAAGGACGCGCTGCGCACCTCGCTAGACATGCTTCCGCAGATGCCGGTGTACACGCCGCAGGGTACGATCGTGCCGCTGTCGTCGGTGGCCGAAATCAGAGAGACCGTGGACACGAACACGATCCGCCGCATCGACGGCCGGCGGACGGTTACGTTGAACATTATCCCTCCGGAAAATGTCGCCCTGGAAACCGCCGTCCAGATCGTCCGTACCGAACTCGTCGATGAGATGAAGCATGCCGGTGAAGTGCCCTACGAGGTGAGCATGTCGATCTCCGGCGCTTCGGATCAGCTCGACGCCACGCGGGAAGCCCTCTCGGGCAACTATCTCGTGGCCGTGGTGATCATCTATCTCCTGCTGGTCGCCATCTTCACCCATTGGGGCTACCCGCTGCTCATCATGACCACGATCCCGCTCGGCGTCGCCGGCGGCCTCGTGGGTCTCGCGCTGATGAATTGGGTCGGTTCGTTCCTGCCGCGCTTCGGCCTCGATCCGCTCGTGCAGCCCTTCGACATGATCACCATGCTGGGTTTCCTCATTCTCATGGGCACCGTGGTGAACAATCCGATTCTGATCGTGGACCGGGCGCTGTCGAACCTGCGCGAAAAGGCGTTCGACGCCAAGGAGGCCGTAATGGAGGCCGTGGCCTCGCGGCTCCGTCCCATCGCCATGTCCACGGTGACCACGATCTGCGGCCTCGCCCCGCTCGTATTCATCCCGGGGGCGGGTACCGAGCTCTACCGCGGCGTCGGGGCAATCGTCCTGTTCGGCATTATGGGTACGGCGGTGGTCACGGTCACCTTCCTGCCGGCGCTGTCGATCTTCGTGTTCCGGCTCGCGGGCTACGGCAAGACGGCCGACACGCAAGGTTCATCGGCCGCGCCGTCGCCGGCGCCCGGCGAGTAATCCACAGTCGTCCATCGACGGGCCGGCACGACCGAGGTTCTCGGCCAGTGCGGCGGCACACCTGGAATCGGTGCGTTTCCAGCGATCGTCGGGAAAGGGTGGCGCGCCGGGGAAGATTCGAACTCCCGACCCCCAGATTCGTAGTCTGGTGCTCTATCCAGCTGAGCTACCGGCGCAAAAGGCCAAGAACCGCAATGGGTTGGCGGTTCGGCGCGTCGAAGGCGGTCCGTGACCGGTCCCCTCAAGACCCGCCTAGCTAATACCTGGGGACTTCGATAGCAAGAGCTTCCGGCAATTCTTGTCGCAATTTGGCTCCGAGAGACGTCCATAGCGGGGCGATCCCCAAATTTGCATCGTCCGAACCGCTGTTCCACAACACGCCCGGATATCAGAGCCTGACAAGTACCCTGACAAAAACAATGCCCTCGACGAACCAGCCCGATTTTCTAGCCAAGCCGCTCTACGAGATGAGCGAGCAGGAATGGGAATCCCTATGCGACGGATGTGGGCTCTGCTGCCAGATCAGAGCCGAGGATATCGACACGGGTGAAATCGTCCTGTCCAACGCAGCCTGCCGCCTACTGTGCTTGGACAGCCTTCGCTGCACGGACTACGCAAACCGGAAGGCCAGGGTCGCGGATTGCGTCAAGATCACGCCTCAGAACGTCTCGCAGCTCAACTGGCTTCCCCAGACTTGCGCCTACCGGATGGTGTTCAGAGGGGAACCGCTCGAAGACTGGCACTATCTCGTCTGCGGCGACAGAAATCGCGTCCACGAAGATGGCCCGTCCATGAAAGGTGAGCTTGTCAGCGAGGACACCGTTGATTGGAGCGACTTTGAGTGAGACGTCCGGGCCAGCACGACAGCGACAGACAACCCGACATGTTTTTCGGCTATACTCGTGCCCATAACTGTCAAGGGAGAAACACCATGACTCGACATGTCTCACGATGGACCGCCATGTTCGCGGCAGCCGCACTGGCTTTGACGCTCGCCAGCTGCGATGCCCCGAAAGAGGAAGATACCGCCACCGAAAGCAGCGGCTTCATCGGCAGCTACACGACCAAGGACACGCAAGGCAACGATATGTCCGTTACCCTCGACGAGGAGGGCTCGGCCACAGGCACACGCGCTGGCGACGACCTGACCGGCTCGTGGAAGGCCGAGGGTGACACCGCCACCGTGAACTGGGCCGACGGCTGGGTGACGAAGATCACCAAGGACGGCGACAGCTACAGCAAGACGGCCTACAAGGACGGCAAGGAAGAAGGCAGCGCCGTCCCAGCCGAGAAGAACTAGCAAGGCGCTTTTCCCCAGCGCCTCTAACGGCTAAGCACGGCGGCGCCGCGCCCGCTCCAGTTCGACAACGACGTCGGGTAGGGTAATGCGGAACGTGGCGCCGCCGTCATTGCTGACCAATTCGATATGGCCCCCATGGGCCATGATCAGCTCGGCCGCGATGGCCAAGCCCAATCCCGAGCCACCTTTGCGCGCCACGCTCTGAAACGCCTGGAACAGGCGCTTGCGCGCTTGCTCGGGAACCCCGGGCCCCGTATCCACGACATCGATCGTCACCACTGCGCCGTCCCGCCGCGCGAACACGCTAATCGTGCCCATGCCGTCGGGCACGCTTTCGAATGCCTGCACCGCGTTGCGGCAAAGGTTTGAGAGAACCCGGTAGAGATGGTCGCGGTCCGCATCGACCTCGATCCCGCTCTCCAGATTCACGTCCCAATCGATCGCCCCTTCACGCGGGAGGCCGAGCGCATCGCCCACCTCGGTCACGAGCGGCGCCAGCGCGAAGCGCGCACGATTGGGGGGCGCCTCCTGAGCCTGGCCGAAGTCGAGCGTTTGGACACAGAGGCGAATGGCCCGGTCGAGCGATGCAATCAGCTTCGGCACCAGCCGCTGCACGGTCGGATCCCGCACTTCGGCGAGGCGGTCGGACAGGAGCTGCGCGCTCGACAGCATGTTGCGCAGATCGTGGCTGATCTTGCTCACCGCCAGCCCGAGCGCGGCCAAACGCGTCTTCTGCGACAGCGTTTGAGAGAGTTCGTTCTGCATCGCGGCGAGTTCGCGCTCCGCCGTGCCGATCTCGTCGCGCCGGCTCGAGGGCGCGATGATCCGGCTCGGATCCTCGGGCTGCTCGGCGAACCGCACCATATTGCGTGTGAGCTGCGTCATGGGCTTCACGAGCAGCCAGTCGAGCGCGAGGAAAACGAGCGTCGCGGTAATGATCGAAATCAGGATGGACAGGCCGAGAATGTCGAGCCCGTATTTCAGCATGGCCGCCTTGAGCGGCCCCTCCTCCATCACGACATCGACCATCTCGCCGGGACTGAAGTCGGGCTCGCCGACAACGCGGATCACGCGATTGTCCGGGGCGAGATAGACCATAAGCGCGTCGCCGATGAGGTAGGCCCAAGAGGCCTCGCGCAGATCGTAGGTCTCGACCTCTTGGGGCTTGGCCATCCGCACGATGAGCACGCGCGAATCCTCGTGCTTCACCGAGATGGCTTTCACCCGCGCACGATCCAGAAGCTCGTCGCGCAGCTTGGTCGGCAGGCGTCCGTCCGGCGCCGCCTCTGCGGCGAGCGAGGCGATCTGCGCCGCCTGCAGCCGCTCCATCAGCCATTGGCGCCGGAAATTCGACACCGACGGCACGAACACCAAGACCTCCGCCAACATCACAAACAGGATGGTCAGCAAAAGCAGCTTCGTGGACAGCCCGGCTACGGCCCGGGTAACCCGCGAGGAGGCCAGGCTCTTATGCTCAGACTGGTCGTTCACTGGTATTGCTCGTCATTTCGGCTCAAATCGCGTCGTCAGGTTCAAACGCGGCTCGGCCGGGCTATCGCCCTGGCGTCCCATCATAATACCCGTAATTGGAGCAAGAATCCCTAGTTTGTGGCCCCGGGGAACCGGCCGATTCAGGGGGCGTTACGGGGTGGGATGGTCGGCGATCAGCCGAGCTTGCGCAGCAGACCGATGATCCAGTGCAGCCAACGCTTGGTCAGCAATGGACGATAATAGGCGAAAGCGACCCGCTTCGAGACTTCGGAGAAGGTCGGGTAGGGCAGAACAAGCGACGTCAGATCGCCGATGCGCATCTCCTTGGCGATCGCGACGATCCAGAGCTGCAACAACTCACCGGCCTCGGGTCCCACGAGCGTGACGCCGAGTATCGTGCCGTCCTTTTTCGTGATGACCTTGATGAACCCTTCCGTCTGGCGTTCGCATTGGGCGCGGTCGTTGTCTGCGAACGGCCAGCGGTAAATTCGAATGCGGCGGGATTTCTCGCGCGCTTCCTTCTCCGTCAGCCCGACCTGGGCCAATTCGGGATCGGTGTACATCACCCGGGGAATGGGCATCGCGCTGACGTCCGGCTTCAGCCGGAACAGTGCGTTCTTGATCACGATGCTCGCATGATAGTTGGCGAGGTGCGTGAACTGCTGACCGCCGATGGCATCGCCAATGGCATAGATCTTCCGGTTGGACGTCTTGAGCTGCTCGTTGACCTTGATGCCGCGATCGGTGTGCGTGACCCCGGCGCGATCGAGGCTGAGCGCCTTCAGGTTCGGCCGGCGCCCCGTCGCCACGAGGATGTGCGAGCCTTTGACGATGACGTTGTCCGTACCCTGGCTGAAATGGACCGCGAGCCCCTGGACCGACGGCTCCACACGCTCCACCCGCGTATTGGGATACATCGCGACGCCGGACTCGTGCAGACGCTTGAGCACCACGCGCGCCGCCTCGGGGTCCTCCTTGGTGAGGAACTCTCCGGTGTCGAAGATGCTCACATCCGCGCCGAGCATATTGTAGGCCTGTCCGAGCTCGAGCCCGATGGGCCCGCCGCCGAGCACGATCAGGTGCTGCACCCGCTCCCCGAGATCGAAAATGGTTTCGTTGGTCAGATAGGGAACTTCGTCGAGCCCGGGGATCGCAGGCACGTTCGGCTTGCCGCCGGTAGCAATCACAAAGCGCCGCGCACGGACGAGCACGGAGCCCGCTTCCAGCGTCTCTTTGTCGAGGAAGCTCGCCTGCGCCCGGATGACCCGCACGCCAAGGCCGGTAAAGCGCTCGAGGGAATCGTTGGGGGCGATATTGGCGATCGCGCGGTGTACGTGATCGTGGACGGCGCGGTGGTCGATCTGGGCCTCGAGCACGTCGATACCGAAATTGGAGGCTGTCCGGACCGCATCGGCGCGCTTTGCCGCTGCCAGAAGAGCCTTGGACGGAACACAGCCATAGTTCAAGCAATCGCCGCCCATGAGCCCCTTCTCGACCAGCACGACGGAAACGCCGAGTTGAGCTGCGGCGGCGGCCACCGAGAGACCGCCCGAGCCCGCGCCGATCACGCACAGGTCAGGAGTTAGCTCCTCTTCCATTCTTGCTCTGGTCCCCTTGCACCGAACCGGCCGGTTGCACCCATCATACCGTCCGGCGGCTTAGCTTTTTTGCCACGACTGGAATGAGCGCCACCACTCCCAGCGCCACGACCGCCACGATAACGTCCGTGGTCAGCAGAGCGCCGGGATCAATCCCGAACTCACAGGAGTCATGACCGCCCTCACCGGCCTTTGCAAGACAGGATTCGTAGGACGCCTGCTGCGCATCGAACACGCTGTCGAGCCCATTGCCGGCAAGCGCGAACGCGAACGTGCCGGGGATAATGCCAACAAAAGTCGTGAGGACATAGGTCCAGAAAGACACGCCCAAGAGCCCAGGCGCGAGATTCACAAGCCAGAACGGAAACACGGGGATCAGCCGGAGAAAGAGAAGATAGCTCGTTGCGTCTTCGCGAAACCCATCGGCGAAGCGCTGCAACTTGGGGCCGGCCTTCTCAACCAGAACGTCCCGCAGGGCGCTGCGCGCGACCAGAAAGACGGCCGTCGCACCGATCGTGGCTCCGACCACGGACAGAACGCCGCCGAGGAACCAGCCGAACAGGAACCCGGCGGCGACCGTCAGGACCACGCCGCCTGGAATCGAGAGCGCAACCGTTACAGCGTACAGGGCCGTGAATGCCGTCAGGGCGAGCACGTAGTGGTCGTCCATCAGCGCCCGCAGGCTCTCGCGGTTCGCCGCCAACTGTTCCAGCGTCAGATAGCGATGCCAGCCCATGGCCACGACCAGCGTAGTGACAGCCGCCAACAGCAGCAGCGGCCAAAGCCGTTTCAGCCAATTCGCAGCCCCCATAGCCATGTTTTCTGCGTGCTCCATATCGACCGGCTCCTTCCGGGGGACAAAGACGCCCCGATTTCCGGCCTTCTATAGATAGGGCCTACCGAACGGTTGGGGGAATGGCCTGTCGCAGCCTTGTGATGCTCCGTCAGCGTCTGTGAAGGGATTTCGGCCCGCCGGCGCCATTCCGGGCTGCTTTTCGAGGCGCTCAGGGCCAAAATATCCTCCGATTGATTGACTTGGCCGCCCGCCGCACCTATAAGCCGCTCCGAACCATTTCGCCTCCGAGGCCCCCGTTCCTTTGGTGAACGGCGTGGACGGATGGCAGGAGAAAGTCCGTGAAACGCACTTATCAACCCTCGCGGCTCGTCCGCAAACGCCGCCATGGTTTTCGCGCGCGTATGGCCACCAAGGGCGGCCGCAAGGTTATTGCGCGCCGGAGAGCCAAGGGCCGCAAGAGCTTGTCAGCCTAGGCGGAGTCAAACCGCCTCACCCCCGGTGACGGCCATCGGACGCCTCAAAACCCGGTCTGAATTTGTGTTCGTGAAGGGCGGAACGCGCTTCGCGACGCCTTCGCTCGTGCTCCAGGCTAGGCGGCGTGCGCCGGACACCGCACACAGCCCCGAACTGGCCCGCTTTGGTTTTACCGCGACGAAACGCCTCGGAGGCGCCGTGGTGCGCAACCGTGCGCGGCGGCGACTCAAGGAGGCCGTGCGCCTGACCGCCGCCGACCAGGCCGTCGAGGGCTATGATTATGTGTTGATCGCGCGCGGGGGCGCGGTACAACGGCCCTTCACCGAGGTGATCAAGGATCTTCAGCGCGCGCTGACCAAGGTGCACGAGCCCTCTTCGGGGAAACGGCACCGCAAACCTCCTTCGGCCTAGCGCCGATCGGACGAGACGAGCACGACAACAGCCACCGGGCCCAAAGACGACATGGACGAGAACAACCGCAATTTTATTCTAGCGATCGTGCTGTCGATGACCGTGCTTTTCGCCTGGCAGTTCTTCTTCGTGCCGACGAAGCCGCCCGAGGAGCAGCAAGCCGCTCAGACAGAGCAAACTCAGACGGCCGGCGAGCCGGCGACGCCCGCCCCATCGGGGGCCGGCCAAGCGCCGCGCCCGAGCGCGAGCAAGGCTCCGCAGCCTGAGGGCGCCCCGACCGGCATGACCCGGCAGGAAGCGCTCGCCGCCTCGCCCCGCATCGCCATCGAAACGCCGAGCGTCCGTGGCTCGATCTCGCTGAAGGGCGCCCGGATCGACGATCTGACACTGAAGGACTACCGGGTGACGGTCGACCCCGACAGCCCGCAAGTGATCCTGCTGTCTCCGGCCGGCGGCCCCCATGCCTATTATGCCGAGCGCGGCTACGTGGGCGACAGCGGCAACAAGATGCCGCTGCCCTCCGGCAACACGCTTTGGACCGCCGAGGGCGACGGAAAGCTCACGCCCGATACGCCGATTACGCTCACCTACGACAACGGCGAGGGCCTGACGTTTACGCGCACCATTTCCGTCGACGACAAGTACATGTTCACGATCGACGACAAGGTGGCGAACACGGGGGCCGAGAAGGCGACGATCTACCCTTACGGCCTCGTTTCCCGGCACGAACTGCCCAACGTCCAAGGGTTCTACATTCTGCATGAGGGTCTGATCGGCGTCGTCGACGACGGCCTCGAAGAGATCAAGTACAGCTCGGCGCTCGAAGACGGAGCGCAGACCTTCAAGAGCGAGAACGGCTGGCTCGGCATCACGGACAAGTACTGGGCCACGACCGTGATCCCGGCCCAAGGCATTCCCTTCGACGCCACGTTCAAGGGCTCTGACAAGGGCGGCCGCAAACACTTCCAGACCGATTACCTGATGCAGGCCATGGACGTGCCGCCGGGCGCGACAGTGGCCCTGTCGGGGCAGGTGTTCGCCGGCGCCAAGGAAGTGAATGTGGTGGACGGCTATGCCGCGACCTACGACATCCCCAAGTTCGACCTCCTGATCGACTGGGGCTGGTTCTACTTCCTGACCAGGCCGCTCTTCTACGCACTCGACTACTTCTACAAGCTGGTCGGCAATTTCGGCGTATCGATCCTGATCGTCACCGTGCTGATCAAGCTCGTGCTCTTCCCGCTCGCGAACAAATCCTATGTGTCGATGAGCCGGATGAAGAAGCTCGCGCCCGAGATGCAGAAAATCAAGGAGCGCTACGGCGACGATCGCATGCGTCAGCAGCAGGCGATGATGGATCTGTACAAGAAGGAAAAGGTGAACCCGGCCTCGGGCTGTTTGCCGATCCTCGTGCAGATTCCCGTCTTCTTCGCGCTCTACAAGGTACTGTTCGTCACCATCGAAATGCGGCACGCGCCGTTCTTCGGATGGATCAAGGACCTTTCGGCGCCGGACCCGACGACGGTTTTCAATCTCTTCGGACTTATTCCGTGGGATCCGCCGATGTTCCTCATGGTCGGCGCCTGGCCGATCATCATGGGCATCACCATGTGGTTCCAGATGAAGCTGAACCCGGCGCCGCCGGATCCGATTCAGCAGAAAATCTTCGGCTGGATGCCGATTGTCTTCACCTACATGCTCGCGTCGTTCCCGTCGGGCCTCGTGATCTACTGGGCGTGGAACAACTTCCTGTCGATCCTGCAGCAATCGGTCATCATGTGGCGTCAGGGCGTGGACATCCCGCTTCTTGAGAATCTCGGCCTGAAGCCGAAAGCGGACCCCGTGGACGACACGGACGACGCGAAATCGGCGCGGGAGGCGGCCGAGGAGAAGCGCAGCGCCAAGGCCTCGCGGCGCGCGGAGCGGGCTGCCAAGCAGATCGAAGCCGACGAAGAGGCGGGCGACGCCGAAGACGCCGTCAATGGCGCCGAGGCTGCTGCCCCGGCACCCAAGAAGGCCGCGCCGAAGAAGCGCGCACCGCGCAAGCGGCCGGCCAAGAAGAGCGGTCCCAAGGCGACCGACCAGGAAGCAGACGGGGAAAGCCCGGCGTAAACGCCGGCGCTTTCCGCTTGAGGTCGCCCGCGAAGCCGGGCACTCCATACCCATGACCGATTTCGAATTCACCGAAGGCGAGCTTGCGCGCGGCGAAGCCCTGTTCCGCAGCCCTTGCGACTTCGTCCTGGGCGCGGTGGCCGTCGACGGGCTGCCCGCTGACGGCCGCCCCGAGATCGCCTTCGCCGGGCGCTCGAACGTGGGCAAATCGAGCCTCATCAATGCCCTGACGGGCCGAAAGACGCTGGCGCGGGTCTCCGTGACCCCTGGCCGGACGCGCGAGCTCAATTTCTTCACGCTGGGTGCCAACGGACCAGACGGCGCCTATCTCGTTGATATGCCGGGCTACGGCTATGCCAAGGTCTCCCGGTCCGCCGTGAAAGGATGGACGCGGCTGATCGAGGACTATCTGAAGGGCGCCGGGAGTAGCGGGTGTTCCTGCTCGGCCCGCCACGGCCTAAAAGCCAACGACCGGGACACGATGAAGCTCATGGACGAGTCCGCCGTGTCCTATCAAGGCGTCCTGACAAAGGCCGACAAGCCGAAGCTAAGCGAGCTGGAGGCCGTCATCGCCAAGACGGAGGCGGAACTCGCCAAACACCCCGCCGCCTTCCCCCATCTTCTTGTGACATCGGCCAAAGAAGGCGTCGGCATCCCGGAACTGAGGGCGACGATCGCCGCCCTCACATCGAACGGCGTTGAACCCTAAGGCGTTCCGCCGCTATAAGCGCACCCGTGACAGATACGAAGTCAAATCCGCCTTCGGGCACCACGGTTCCGCCTTCGGGCGTTGATGCAGCCGCGACCGGCGCCGCGCTGACGGATGCGCTCGGCCCGGTGCACGCCAAGGCGAAGATCCTCTCCGAGGCCCTGCCCTATATGCAGCGCTACGACCGCGAGACGGTCGTCGTGAAATATGGCGGCCACGCCATGGGCGATCCGGAATTGGCCAAGGATTTCGCGCGGGACGTGGTGCTGCTGAAGCAGGCCGGCGTGAACCCCGTGGTGGTGCACGGCGGCGGCCCGCAGATCGGGCGGCTGCTGGAGCGCCTGAACATCAAGTCCGAGTTCAAGGACGGCCTCAGGGTCACGGACCGGCAGACGGTCGACGTGGTCGAGATGGTCCTGGCGGGCTCCGTGAACAAAGAAATCGTCTCCGCCATCAACGATCAGGGCGGTAAGGCCGTCGGCATCTGCGGCAAGGACGCCAATCTGATGCGGGCGAAGAAGCTCGAACGGCGGGTGCGGGATCCCGAATCCAATATCGAGAAGGTCCTCGATCTTGGGTTCGTGGGCGAGCCGGGCCTCGTCGAGCCCCACATCATCGACGTGATCATTCAGTCGGATCTGATCCCGGTGGTGGCCCCGATCGGCGTCGGTCCCGACGGCGAGACGCTGAATATCAATGCGGACACGTTCGCGGCCGCCATCGCGGTCGCACTCAAGGCCAAGCGTCTACTGCTGCTCACGGACGTGGACGGCGTTCTGGACAAGGACGGAGCCCTGGTCCGGTCCATGACCACGTCGGAGGCGCTCAATCTGATCGCCGACGGCACGATCACCGGCGGCATGATCCCCAAGATCGAGAGCTGCATCGACGTGATCTCGGAGGGCGTGGAAGCCGTGGTCATCATCAACGGCAAGGTGCCTCATTCGGTTCTGCTCGAGCTCTTCACCGAGCATGGCGCCGGTACGCTGATCGAGCGGCGGCGCCCCCATGGCTACCGCACGAGGCAGCCATGACGGATGCGGCGCCAAGCAAGCTTCAGGGAAACACGATCGCGAAGCGGGGCTTCGGTCATGTGGAGACCTGGGTCTTCGATCTCGACAACACGCTCTACCCGGCCGAGTGCGATCTCTTCGCTCAGATCGACCACCGCATGGGCTCGTTCATCGCCGAAACCTTAGGTCTGTCGCTCGATGACGCGCACGCCCTGCGCAAGCAATACTATTTCGAGCACGGCACGACGCTGGCCGGCCTGATCCGTCTCCACGGCGTCAAGCCGCACGACTTCCTCGACTATGTCCACGACATCGACCTCGCCGTGGTCGACCCGTCACCGGAGCTCGGTGCCGCCATCGAGGCGCTGCCGGGGCGAAAGCTGGTGTTCACGAACGGCTGCCGCAAGCACGCCGAACGCGTTACCACCAAGCTCGGCGTGCGGGACCTGTTCGAGGACATTTTCGATATCCACGCCCTCGAATACGTGAACCCCAAGCCGTCGCGGGAGGCCTTCGAGCGCTTTGTCGCCACCCATGGCGTCGAGAGCAGCCGGGCCGCGATATTCGACGATCTGCCGCACAATCTCGAGACCGCGCACGCGATCGGCATGACCACGATCTGGATCGACTGCCGCGCGATGGGCCGGCCCGAACATGTCGCGCATGAAGACTGGGCCGAGCTGCCTGAGCACATTCATCACCGCACTGAGGCGCTCACGCCTTTCGTGGCTGCTATCGGCGCTTCGCTCGCGGAGCACGCGGCAGGCCGCAAGGATCCTGCCGGCGAGACGCCCGGTGGAGAGCGCAACACACAATAATCTGTAGAGTTTTGGGAGAAATCCATGTCGCACGATCATCTGAAGAACTTCATCGACGGCGCATTCGAGCACGCGTCCGACATCAATTCGGACACGAAGGGCGTGGTGCGCGACGGCGTCGAGGAGGTTCTGGGCCTGCTCGACAAGGGCGAATTGCGGGTCGCGGAGAAGGTCGACAGCGACTGGATCGTCAATCAATGGGTCAAGAAGGCCATCCTGCTCTCGTTCAAGCTGAACGATCAGAAGCGGATGGACGGTGGCCCCGGCGATTCCTCCTGGTGGGACAAGGTCCCCATGAAGTTCGAGAAGTGGAAGGCCAAGGACTTCAAGGAAGCCGGATTCCGGGCGGTTCCTGGCTGCCTCGTGCGGCACTCGGCCTTCATCGCGCCGGGTGTCGTCCTGATGCCGTCCTTCGTCAACCTTGGGGCCTATGTGGATAGCGGTTCCATGATCGATACGTGGGCGACGGTCGGATCGTGCGCGCAGATCGGCAAGAACGTGCATCTGTCCGGCGGCGCCGGTATCGGCGGCGTGCTTGAGCCGTTGCAGGCCAATCCCGTGATCATCGAGGACAATTGCTTCATCGGCGCCCGCGCCGAAGTGGCCGAAGGGGTGATCGTGGGCGAAGGCTCGGTGCTGTCCATGGGCGTCTATATCGGCCAGTCCACCAAGATCATCGACCGGGCCACGGGCTTCGTTCACCAGGGCCGCGTACCGCCTTATTCGGTCGTCGTGTCCGGCTCCATGCCGGGCAAGCCGCTGCCGGACGGAACGCCTGGGCCTTCCCTCTATTGCGCGGTGATCGTGAAGACCGTCGACGAGCAAACCCGCTCAAAGACGTCCATCAACGAGTTGCTGCGCGACTAGAAATGCGCGCAGTACACAGCGGTCTGGCGGCTTTGGCCAAGACCGGCCAGCGGCCTTGCGGTTCATAAGGACCCGATTGGACAGATTGCGATTCGACTCGCGCCCTTCGCAATGTCACGATTCGGGCTTAAAACGTGAGTCCTGCGTCAGAGCCTGACAATGGGGGAAACAATGGATCTGCAGTACATCTTCACGTCGCTGGAGGGCCGCATCAACCGGGCCAAATGGTGGGCCGGTGTGGTGATCCTCGGCATTATCAGCATCATTCTCGGGGTGCTGATCGAAGTGATCTTCGGAACGGGTTTCTTCGGCGGGTTCTTGGCGACGGTCGTCGCGCTGGCCTTGTTCTTTCCCACCTATGCCGTGTGCGCCAAGCGCTTCCACGACCGGGACAAGCCCGGGAAGATGGCCCTGTACGGATTGGTTCCGTCCCTCGTCGCGAGCCTTCTCGACGGCTGGGGCCTGACCGGCATAGGCGATCAGCTCAACATTATCGGCTGGCTCTGCGTTCTCGTGAATCTCGGCGTGGGCCTGTGGTTCCTGATCGAGCTCGGCATCCTCAAGGGAACGCCCGGCTCCAACCACTATGGCGGCGACCCGCTGGCAGCCCTGACCTAAGAGCCGTCGAAGCCTTCGACGCAGTCGACAGGCGGTCTTCATCAAGCAGACTGCGCTTTTTCCGCCCTTCCCGCTGCTTGCCATAGGAAGCGCGCGCGGTCATGTTCGTGAGCCGCGCCCGCTATGGTCGCGTCGCAATTCTAAGGACTTAGGTCATGTCATCGCCCGCCGAGAACGCGGTCGCCATCGCGCAAGATTTGATCCGGTGCCCGAGCGTCACGCCGGCGGACGCAGGCGCCTTGGATGCGCTCGACCGGCCGCTGGCGGCGGCGGGCTTTACATGCGACCGGCTGACCTTCGGCGAGGACGGGACGGCGGACGTCGACAATCTCGTGGCGCATATCGGCAGCGGCGCACCGCATCTGTGTTTCGCCGGCCATACGGACGTAGTTCCGCCCGGCGATGAGAGCCTGTGGAGGCATGCGCCCTTTTCCGCCGCGATCGCCGATGGGCGGCTCTTTGGGCGCGGGGCCTCCGACATGAAGGGTGCGGTCGCCTGTTTCGCCGCGGCGGCGATCGACTATGTGGCCGAGCGCGGCGGCCAGTTGCCGGGCACGATCAGTCTCCTGATCACCGGCGACGAAGAAGGCACCGCGGTCAACGGCACCAAGAAGGTCTTGGCCTGGATGGAGGAAGCGAAGCTCGTTCCCGATCATTGCCTCGTGGGCGAGCCGTCCAACCCCGCCGTTCTCGGCGAGATGATCAAGATCGGCCGGCGCGGGAGCCTCACCGGGCACCTCACCGTGACCGGACAACAAGGCCATGTGGCCTACCCGCATCTTGCGGCCAATCCGGTGAAGGGCATCGTCACGGCGCTCGCGAAGCTGTACGGGACGCCCCTCGACTCCGGCAGCACGCATTTCTCGCCCTCGAATCTGGAAGTGACGAGCATCGACGTGGGCAATCCAGCCACCAATGTGATCCCGGCCCGGGCCGAAGCGCGTTTCAACATCCGCTTCAACGACAACCACGAGGCCGAAGCGTTGAAGGCCATGCTTCGCGGCAGCATCGGCGCGGCGCTTGCGGATTCCGAACTCACCTTCGCGTTGGATTTTGCACCGCATGGGGACGTGTTCGTGACGACGCCGGGCGCGCTCGATGAACTTCTCAGCGAGGCCGTGACCGAATTCACCGGCAAGACACCGGTCTTGTCGACGGGCGGCGGCACATCCGATGCTCGCTTCATCAAGGATTATTGCCCTGTCGTGGAATTCGGACTGACGACCGAGACGATCCACAAGACGGACGAGAACGCCGCGCTTGCCGACCTCGAAACGCTGACCGCGATCTACCGCCGGTTCATCGCGCGCTATTTCGAGACGTTCGGGGACGGTGCTTCTGAGGACAACAATGGCCGGTGATCCGCGCCCTATCGGCGTCTTCGATTCCGGGATGGGCGGACTGACGGTGCTGCGGGCGCTGGCCGCTCGATTACCGGACGAGCACTTCGTCTATCTCGGCGACACCGCCCGCCTCCCCTACGGCACCAAGAGCCCGGACACCGTGCGTGCCTATGCACTCCAGGCCACGCATCTTCTCCTCGGCGAGGACGTGAAGATGGTGGTGATCGCTTGCAACACCGCCTCGTCCGTGGCGCTGGAAGCACTGCAGGAGGCGCTAGCACCCGTACCCGTCATCGGCGTGATCGAGCCGGGCGCCCGCGCGGGCGTCGCGGCCACGCGCAACAAACGCATCGCCGTGCTGGCGACCGAGAGCACGGTCAAAGGCGGCGCCTACGTGCGGGCCATCCACCATCTCATGGCAGAGGCTCAAGTGAGGCAACTCGCCTGTCAGGTTTTCGTTGCGCTGGCCGAGGAAGGCTGGGCGGACACGCGCGCCACCACGGCGGCGGTGGAAGACTATCTCGAGCCGCTCTTCGCGCGCGCCGACGCACCCGACACGCTGGTGCTGGGCTGCACCCATTTCCCGGTCCTGGCAGCGGCCATACAGCGCCATGTGGGCGATGGCATCACGCTCGTGGATTCGGCGGAGACCACGGCGGCGGCTGTCGCCGAGACGCTGGCGACCTCGACGCTGCAAGCCGGAAATAGCGGTACGCCGCGCAGCGTCCGCTTCTTCGCCACGGATTCACCGGAGCGCTTCGCGCGGATCGGCGCCATCTTCTTCGGACAAGACATCGACGATGGCGCGGTGACGCTAGTCGATCTGAAGATGGCTTAGGCCGAAACGCGCCCCGCTAGATCCTGGGCGGCGGCTCGGAGTCCGGGAGGCTTTCCGACGCATCCGTCGGATCTTCGATAGGTCCGGCTTGATCGGCGCGGGCTGCGAGGCTCGTGCTCGATCTCCTTCATGAGACCTGTGAACCAACGACGCCCCAAAACGAGGAACACGGCCGCGAAATAGACGATGCCGCCGACAACGACCAGCACGCCGAGGATCGTCTCTTCGCGGAACTTGGTCATCGAAGACAGCGCGTTCTCCAGCCCCAGGCCACCGAAATAGAGCGCGACGGCGAAGGCGATCCCGATCACGGCGAGTTTGGTTACGGGGCCGCCGATCGCTGCGCCCGAGACGGCAAAGCCTTGCCGGCGCGCCAGGACAGCGAGCAGGACCAGATTGATCCAGGCTCCGATGCTGGTCGCTAGCGCAAGGCCGACCTGCGCCAGCGGGCCCATCAGCACGACCTTCAGCGCGATGTTCACCGCGGCGGCGAGCAGTGCGGCCTTCACGGGCGTCGCCGTGTCGCCGCGCGCATAGAAGGGCGCGGTGAAACTCCGCAGCAGCACGAAGGGAATGAGGCCGAGCGAATATGCGGCAAGCGTATGACCCGCGGAAAGCGCGTCTTGGCTCGTGAAGGCGCCGCGGGCGAACAGCGCCCGCATGATGAGATCCGGGATGGCTATCGCCGCCGCCGCGCAGGGGAGTGTCAGCAGTAGAGCTAGCTGGATACCGCGCGCCTGGGCAGAGGCTGCGCCTTTCGTATCGCCCGCCGCAAGGCGCCGCGACATCTCCGGCAGCAGCACGGTGCCCACGGCAATGCCGACGACACCGATGGGAAGCTGGTTGATGCGGTCGGCGTAGTAGAGCGCCGACAACGCGCCGGTTGGGAGGAAGGATGCGATGACCGTATCGGCGAAGAGCGCGAGCTGCACGCCGCCCGCCCCAATGATCGCGGGGCCCAGCGCCTTCAGGAACCGCCGCGTCGGCTCGTCGAGCTTGGGTATGCGCAGGCGGATGCCATAGCCGTGCATTTCCGCGTCGCCACCGACGAGGAGCACCATCGCGAAGCCGGCGATCAGCACGCCCCAGGCGGCGGCGTGGCCCGCACTTTCGAAATAGGGCGCGAGTGCCAGCGTGGCGATCAGCGAGACGTTGAGCAGAATGGAAGCGCCGGCGGCGGAGGCGAAGCGGTTATTGGCATTGAGGATGCCAGCAAACAGCGTCTCCAGCGAGACGAGTGCGAGATAGGGAAAGGTGATGCGCGTGAGCGCGACGGCGAGATCGAAGCGCTGAGGATCGTCGGACAGGCCAGGCGCCAGCAGCATCACCACGTCCGCCGTGAACAGAAGCGCGATCGCCAGCAAGACGAGGTTGATGGCAATGAGCGCGGCCCCCACCTGATCCGCGAAGAGCTTGGCCGCAGGGAGACCCGCTTTCTCCAGCGTGTGGGCATAGGCGGGCACGAAAGCCGCCGCGAACGCGCCTTCCGCGAAGATGGCGCGGAAATGGTTGGGCAGGCGGAAGGCGACGAAGAAGGCATCGGCGACGGGTCCGGCGCCAAGGATGGCGGCCATCACCACGTCGCGAATGAACCCCGAGAGGCGCGATACGAGCGTCAGCCCGCCGACCGTGGCAATGCGCCTGATCATGGATGTGTCCCCTTCGCCCGCTCGGGCGCTCATCCAGGCTTAATAGTCGACCTTGACCAGGTAAAGGCCGCAGGCCGGCGCCACGGGACCGCAGGCCGCCCGGTCGCGTGCTTCCAGGGCCGCTTTCAGGTCGCCCGCCGTCCAGCGTCCTTCGCCGACGCATTTCAGCGAGCCGACCATGGAGCGCACTTGGTTATGCAGGAACGAGCGCGCCGAGGCCTCGACCCGGATGATCTCGCCATGCCGCGACACATCCAGACGGTCCAAACGTCTTCTCGGGCGAGGCGCCTGGCACTCCGAGGAGCGGAAGGTCGTGAAGTCGTGATGGCCGAGAAGGGCCTGCGCAGCCGCGTGCATGGCCTCGGCGTCGAGCGGCTTGAATACGCCCCAGGCCCGGTCCTTCTCCAGTGCCAACGGCGGCCGGCGATCGACGATGCGATACAGATAGTGTCTCGCCTTGGCCGAGAAGCGTGCATCGAAACTCTCGGCCACCTTCTCGCACGACAGGACAGCGATTGGGTCCGGGCGCACCTGCGCGTTGAGAGCATCGCGCACCCGTGCCGGCTCCCAGTCCTTTTCGAGATCGAGATGGGCAACCTGCCCAGTCGCGTGAACGCCCGCGTCGGTGCGCCCTGCCCCGCGTGGTATCGCCGCCTCGCCGGAGAAGGCTTCGACCGCTTGCGCGAGCCGCCCCTGAACGGACATCTGCCCGTCCTGCAGCTGCCAGCCCACGAACGGCGTGCCGTCGTATTCCAGAAGGAGTTTGTAGCGGGGCATGGTCTCGCGCCCGCCTAAAGCAGCGTGCTGCCGGGCGGCAGGTCGACGCCGCGCAAGAAGGCGTCAGCCAGCATGGGCTTCTTGCCGGCACGCTGCACCCGGGTGAGGCGCACCGCACCGTCGGCGCATGCGACCGTGAGGCGGTCGTCCAGAAGCGTACCGGGGGCGCCGCGTCCCGTCTCCAGCGTCGACCCCTGGACCTTCACGCGCTCGGCCTTGCCGTTCTGGACGATCTGGAACCAGGCGCCGGGATAGGGCGACAGGCCGCGAATGTGATTGTGCACCTCTTGCGCGGGCCGCGCCCAATCGATGCGGGTCTCTTCGTTGCTGAGCTTGGCCGCATAGGTCGCAAGGTTGCCGTCCTGCTCCACGCAGTGAAGCTTGCCCTCACCGAGCGAAGCGAGCACTTCCACCATCAGCTCGGCGCCGAGATCCGAAAGCGCGTCGTGCAACTCGCCCGCCGTCATGTCGGGGCCAATCGCGAGGCGGTCCATGAGGCAGACAGGGCCCTCGTCGAGGCCTTGCGTGACGCGCATGATGGAGACGCCGGATTCTGCATCGCCTGCCATGATCGCGCGATTGATCGGCGCGGCTCCGCGCCAGCGGGGCAGCAGCGAGGCGTGGATGTTGAATACGCCGCGCCGCGTGCCGTTCAGAACCATCGCCGGCAGGATGAGCCCATAGGCGACGACAACGGCGGCGTCCGCTTCGAGCGCGGCGAAGCGCTTCTGCTCGGCAGGGCTCTTGAGACTTTCCGGCACCCGCACTGGCAGCCCGAGGGCCTCGGCTTCCTGGTGCACCGGCGAGTTCCGCACAGTCATGCCGCGGCCGGCGGGCCGTGGCGGCTGCGTATACACCGCCACGATGTCGTGCCCGGCCTTGGCGATAGACAGCAGCGCCGGAACGGCGAAATCCGGCGTGCCCATGAAGATGATCCGCATGGGCCGGTCTTAGGCCGGTTCGATGCGCATGGGAAGACGCTTCGCGGGCTGGGAAGCCGCTTAGCGGGATGGAACGCCGCTTCGCGGGGCTTAGACCGCCGTGGCGCGCTTTTGCTTGGTGAATTTCCGCACGATCATGTCGCGCTTCAGGCGAGAGAGATAGTCGATGAACAGAACCCCGTTCAGATGATCGACCTCGTGCTGGACGATCGTGGCCAGAAAGCCCTCGAGTTCCGCCTCCTGAGACTTGCCCTCGCGATCGAGAAACGACACGCGCGCGATCGCGGGACGCTCGACCTCTGCCGTGACGTCGGGGATCGACAGGCAGCCCTCTTCATGCACGCTCATCTCGTCGGACCGCTCCAAAATCACAGGGTTTGCCATGACGAGCGGCGCGGGTTCTTCCTCGTCGCGGGCCGGATCCATCACGATCACCCGGCGCAGAATGCCAATCTGAGGCGCGGCCAGGCCGACGCCCGGCGCGTCGTACATCGTCGCCAGCATGTCGTCCATCAGTGTGCGCAATTCGTCGTCCACGCGTTCGACGGGCTCGGCCGTCTGGCGCAGCACCGAATCGGGGATGGTGACGATAGGATGGATGGTAGCCATGACTGACGCTGACATAAGGACCGATGCGGCTCCGGTCAATGCGCTGCATCGACCCCGGGCGGATCGCGCTCCCAGAGCGCGTGTTCCTGTTTTGGTCTAGCCTCCCGAATCAGCCTATAGCTAGGCACCATGGTCCTTGAGCCCCTGCATATCGGGATGATGACGATCGACCCCGTTCTGGTGGGCCTTGTGCTCGCCGGCGTGGCCGTGCTCGCCCTCCTGATTTTGGCGATTGTTATGGTGGTGCACCTTACCCGCCGGAAGCAGAACGCCGCCGCGCAGGGCGACCAGCTCGGAGAACTGCGCGTACGGCTTCAGACTCTTGCGGAGATCAGCGTGACGCGGCACGGCGAGTTGGCGCGCGCCGTGAACGAACGCCTGGACCGCATGACCCACAAGGTGGGCACCGATCTCAACGAGAGCGCCCGTAAGACACACGAGACCATTTCGCGCCTGAACGAGCGGCTGGCCGTCATCGACACGGCCCAGAAAAACCTGACAGAGCTCTCCGGCAACATGGTCAGCCTTCAGGAGATCCTGGCGAACAAGCAGGCGCGCGGCGCCTTCGGCCAGATCCGCATGGAGGCCATCATCAAGGACGGCCTCCCCGTTGGCGCCTATACGTTCCAGGCAACGCTCTCCAACAACACGCGGCCCGACTGTCTCCTGCATATGCCGAACACACCGGCCGGCGTCGTCATCGATGCCAAGTTTCCGCTGGAAGGCTTCGAGGCCTTTCGCACTTCGCGCGGCGATGAGGAGAAGAAAATCGCCGCCCGGCGCATTCGCACCGATGTAGGCAAACATATCGATGCGATCGCCGAGAAATACCTCATCCCCGGTGAGACCCAGGACACCGCCATTCTCTTCGTGCCGTCCGAGTCCATCTCGGCGGATTTGTCGGAGCATTTCCCCGATATCCTCCAGAAGGCATATCGCGCCCGCATCGTGATCTGTGCGCCGAACATGCTGATGCTCGCCGTGCAGACTATGCAGGCCATCCTCAAGGACGTGCAGATGCGCGAGCAGGCGCATCTCATCCAGCGCGAAGTGGCAACGCTCATGGCGGACATGGGACGCTTCCGCGACCGCGTGCTCGATCTGCAGCGCCTCGGCCAAGCCAATGCCGATATCGACAAGATCCTGACCTCGGCGGACAAGATCACGAAACGCGGGCAGAAGATCGAACACCTCGACTTCGACGAAGAAGCCAAGACCGCACGGGACACCAAAGCCGTGCAGCACGGTACGCCCGCCGCGCCGGCGGCCGCATCCGCCCCCAACGTCACGCAGGCCAGCGCCACACGCGCGCCCGGCAAGGGGCCGCGCATCATCCGCCAGCCGGACCTCTTGGCCGGCAAATAACATCACGACAGGGATTGGGGGGACAGGAGATGGATCCGACCGTCGCAGAAACCGTGAAAGATTCCATGTGGATCTCCACTATGAACGTGTCGATGCTCGATCAGATCGCCGTTGGCGGCGCCACGAGTCTCGTCAATCTATTCATTCATGCGGTTCTGGTCGGCGCTATCGCCGCAACTTTGCGGAACCTCGCGAACACGGACGCCTCGTTTCCCGGCTTCGTGCAGTACATGCTCGTGATCGTCGCGACGGGTACGCTTCTCGTCGTCGGTCACTTCGGCGAATGCGTGATCTGGGCCTATGTCTATAAGTGGGTGGGCGCCGTTCCCGAGAACACAGACCTCATCTATTTCGCCTTCGGCAACTACACCACGCTCGGTTACGGAGACGTCGTACCGAAGCCGGAATGGCACATGCTTGGGCCACTCACGGCCTTGAACGGTGTCATGCTGATCGGCTGGTCGACCGCGCTCGTCTACGACCTGCTGCACCGCTCGGTCCAGAGCCCGGCCAAGAGCTAGGACGCATCTGCGCGGTCGGCACTATCGACGGCGCCATCGCCGCTGCGGCGGAAGAGCTTCTGCAGCGGCCAAAGCCCGTGCTTCGGCGAGAACAAGAAGGCCATGAAGAACACGAAAGCCTGCACCAGTACGATGCAGGCGCCTGTCGCGCCGTCGATGTGGAAGCTGACAAGGGTGCCGAGCACCGCGGAGCCGCATGCCACCGCGACGGCGATCACCAGCATGCGTTCGAAGCGGTCCGTGAGGATATAGGCCGTGGCGCCAGGCGCAATCAGCATGGCGATGACGAGGATGATGCCGACCGCCTTGATCGAGCTGACGATGGTCAGCGAGAGCAAGATCAGAAGCCCGTAATGCAGCACGTTGACCGGCAGACCGATGGCGCGGGCATGGTTTGGATCGAAACAATAGAGCAGGAGGTCGCGGCGCTTGGCGAACACAATGAGGAGCGTGCCCCCGGCGATGATTGCCGTCTCCAGAAGATCGCCCGTAGTCACGCCTAGGACGTTGCCGAATAGGATGTGGTTGAGATGCTGGTCCGTCTCGACTTTGGTGAAGAGCACGAGCCCGAAGCCGAACATGCCTGAGAACACGATGCCCATCACCGTGTCTTCCTTGACGCGGCTGTTGTATTTCAGATAGCCGGTCATCAACGCGCAGGCGAGCCCAGCGACAAACGCCCCCACCGCCAGTGGAATGCCGAGGACGAACGCGATGACGATGCCGGGCAGCACGGCGTGCGAGATCGCATCGCCCATCAGCGACCAGCCCTTCAGCACCAGATAGCAGGACAATACCGCGCACACGGCAGCCACGAGGAGCGACATGCCGAGCGCCCGCTGCATGAAGTCATAAGCGAACGGCTCTACGAAGAAGGCAAGCGGGTCCATCAGGCACTCTCCTGCACGGGACCGCTTTCCGGGAGCGCATTGCCTTTGCGCAGATTCTCGTCCCGGACGGCGCGGGCCTTGCGGCGGGCGGCGATCACGCCGTGCTTCGGAGCGAAGTAGAACGCGGCAAGGAACAGCAGCGTTTGGAGCGTGACGATGACACCGCCGGTCGCGCCATCGATGAAGTAGCTGAGATAGGCGCCGACGAAGCTGGTGACCGTCCCAATGCCGACCGCGATCGCGATCAGACGGTCGAAACGATCGGTGAGCAGATAGGCCGTGGCACCGGGCGTGACGACGAGCGCGATCACGAGACAGGCGCCGACGGTCTGCAGCGCCGCCACGGTGCAGGCGCTGAGCAGTGTGAAGAAAACCAGTTTCAGCGTGCGCGTCCGAAGTCCGATGCTGCGCGCATAGGTCTCGTCGAAGAACGTGACCATCAGGTCCTTCCAGATGAATGCCAGCACCGCGAAGGAGACAACCGCGATGATGACGACCTGCATCGCGTCCGCGTCGGGGATCGCGAGGATGTTGCCGAGCACGATAGTCTGGATCGACACGGAGGTCGGATGCAGGGACGCCATGAGCAGACCGAGCGCGAATAGCGTCGTGAAGACGAGACCGATGGTGGCGTCCTCCCGCAGGCGCGAGTGCGCCTTGACGAAGGCCATGCCGAGCGCGGCGAGGATGCCGGCGAAGAACGCGCCCGCAGCAAAGGGGGCCCCGATGATGTAGGCGCGGCGACGCCGGGCACGATGGAATGGCCGAGGGCATCGCCCATCAGCGACCAGCCCTTGAGCATGAGATAGCAGGACAGAAAGGCGCACACCGCGCCCACCAGCGCGCTGACCCACATCGCCTTCCACATATAGTCGTACGAGAACGGGACGATGAGTTCGGTCAGGATGCCGCTCATTTTACCTTGTCCCGAGCCTGTTTCTTCTTTTTGCCCTCCTTGACGCCATAGAACACGAGCGGCCGCTCGTCGTCCGTGATGACGTTGAGGCTGCGCGCGTCGTCGTCCTCGTGGAGCGCTTGCCCGCTGAGCTCGAAATTGCGCAGCACACCGCCGAAGGTGCGCTCGAGATTCTCCTGAGTGAATGTCGTGGCGGTCGGCCCCGCTGCGAGAACCGTACGATTGAGCAGAACGACCTGATCGCAGAAGTCGGGCACGCTGCCGAGATTGTGGGTCGAGACGAGAATCAAATGACCGGCGTCGCGCAACTCGCGCAGCAGATCGATGATCGCGGTCTCCGTCGTGACGTCGATGCCGGTAAACGGCTCGTCGAGCAGGATGATGCGGCCTTCTTGGGCCAGAGCACGCGCCAGGAAGACGCGCTTCTTCTGTCCGCCCGAGAGCTCGCCGATCTGCCGCGTGCGGTAGGCGGTCATGTTCACGCGTTCCAAGGCCTCGTCGACCTTGCGCCGGTCCGTCTTGGATGGAATGCGGAACAGATTCATATGGCCGTATCGGCCCATCATCACAACGTCTTCGACCAGCACCGGGAAGTTCCAGTCGACATCCTCGCTTTGCGGCACGTAGGCGATGATGTTCTTCGACACCGCCTTGTCCACGGGAAGACCGCACAGCCGCACCTGACCGGCGGACGGGGTGACGAAGCCCATGATGGCTTTGAAGATGGTCGACTTGCCGCTGCCGTTCACGCCCACCAGCGCGCAGATCGTGCCGGGCCCCAGTTCGAACGAGGCGTCGCGCACCGCCGTGAACCCGTTGGGATAGTGACGCTGACGTCTTGAACCGCGATGCTCGCGGGACGGGCCACGGTGTCGGAGCGGGTCAGCAAATCAATACGGCTCATCGGCTTTTCTAAGATCCTTCAGCGTTCCCGAGGTCTTTGTCGATCTCAGGACCCTTGTGCATTCTCGAAACCCTTGGCGACAGTGTCGACGGTAACGCGCAAGAGATCGAGGTAGGTGGGAACGGGGCCGCCCTCGTTGCTCAGGGAGTCCACATAGAGAACGCCACCGTAGGACGCACCGCTTTCCTTGGCGACCTGTTTCGCGGCCCGGTCGGAAACCGTGCTCTCGGAGAACACGACGGGGATCCCGTTCTCCTTCACGAGTTCGATCACATGGCGGACCTGTTGCGGGGTCCCCTGTTGATCGGCGTTGATGGGCCAGAGGTAGGCCTCCCGCATGTCGTAGTCGCGGGCGAGATAGGCGAATGCGCCCTCGGAGGTCACAAGCCAGCGCTTGTCCTCGGGGATCGCAGCCAGCCGCTTGCGCAACGGCGCATCCATCGCCTTGATCTTGTCCGCGTAGACGGCCGCGTTCTTGTTGTAAATCTCGGCGTTTTTCGGATCGTACTCGACAAGCGCCTTGCGGATGTTCTCGACATATTGAAGCGCGCTCGCGGGCGACATCCACGCATGCGGATTGGGCTTGCCGTTATACGGACCTTCCGTGATGCCCATGGGCTCGACGCCGTCGCTCACGACGACACTGGGGACGTCCTTGACGTTCTGGAAGAACTTCTCGAACCAGCGCTCCAGGTTGAACCCGTTCCAGAGGACGAGGTCGGCGTGCTGCGCTTTGACGATGTCGCCGGGGGTTGGCTGGTAGTCGTGAATCTCCGCGCCGGGCTTCGTGATGGAGTCCACGACGGCCGCGTCCCCGGCAACATTTTGGGCGATGTCCTGAATCACGGTGAAGGTCGTCACGACCCGGAACTTGTCGTTTCCCGCATCCGCACCCTTGGGTGCCGAATCCTGATCGCCGCAACCGGCAAGGACCGATACCCCGAGAACGGCCACGATTGCGGGCAGAATCCGGGCCCGCCTTGCCAACCACGCTATCACTAGGAACCTCCTTGTCGCCGTGAGCCATCTTTTCGCAATGCAGCATAGCCCTAGTTGCAAATCATTCGCAAGTAGGAATTGCCGGAAAGAGCGAAATTGGCTCCAGGCCCTGCGAAAAATTGGCTATTTCTTGCTTTTCTTAGCTTTCTTCTTGGCCGCCTCGGCTTTGGCCTGGCGCTCCCCCCATTTCATGCCTTCGAGCTTCAGCCCGTCCGGATCGAGGAAGAACACGGCGTAGTAGTCGTCGTAGTACTCGTCCGCCGGGTCGACGATCCTCACGCCCTCCCGTCGCAGAAAGGCCTCGAGGTCGTCCACGTCCTTCCGGCTCCGCAGTTCGAAGGCGTAGTGGTGAAAGCCGACATCGCCGATGCGATAGCCGCGCGCCTGTCCTTCGGCGTCCGCAGGGCCGATCCAATATCGGGTCTTGCCGTTGGTCCAGCCGATGGCGTCGGCATATTCGTCCAGAACCTCGAAGCCGAGGAACTTGAAGAGCTTGTCGTAGAACGCCTTCGATTTGTCGAAGTCGCTCACCCTTATGACCAGATGATCGATGCCCACGACACGGACCATTCTCGCGACTCCTTTGTCATGACGGCAGGGCGCCCGGCTGCTATGAGCTTAGAACGATGACGGGCACCGAGGGAACGACCGACCAAGCCACCATTGCGGACGCGCGCCGCAGCTGGACAGAGATCCTGTTCACGCGAAAAATGCTGGCGTGCATCTTCCTCGGCTTCAGCTCGGGCATGCCGTTGTTCGTGCTCGTGTCGCTGGTGCCGGCTTGGCTGCGCGACAACGACGTCGATCTCGCCACCATCGGCCTATTCGCCCTGGTCGGCCTGCCCTACACCTGGAAGTTCCTGTGGTCCCCCATGATGGACCGCTTCAAGCTGCCCTTCCTGGGACGCCGCCGCGGATGGGCCTTGCTGACCCAGGTCCTCCTGGTGATTTCGATCGGTCTGCTGGGCCATTTCAATCCGGCGACCTCGCTCCAGGCCATCGTCTGGCTCGTTTTCGCGGTCGCCCTGTTCAGCGCCAGTCAGGACATCGTCATCGACGCCTACCGGCGCGAATTACTGGCGGACGACGAGCTCGGCACCGGCACTTCGTTTTGGATCAATGCCTACCGCTTGTCCGGATTGGTGCCGGGTTCGCTGGCCCTGATCCTGGCCGACCATCTGCCCTGGTCCACCGTGTTTTGGATCACGGCTGCCTTCATGCTGATCGGCATTGTGACGACCTTGCTGGTCAAAGAGGTCAGCGACGACGAGCTGGCGCCGCATACGCTGCGCGAGGCGGTGATCGAACCGTTCGTGGAGTTCTTCAGCCGCGACGGCATCACGGCCGGGCTCGCCATCCTCGCCTTCCTGTTCCTCTACAAGCTCGGGGACAACATGGCGACGGCGCTAGCCACGCCCTTCTATCTCGACATGGGCTACAGCAAGACCGAGATCGGAAGCGTCGCCAAGTTCGCCGGGCTCTGGGCCGTCCTTGCCGGTGCCACGATCGGCGGCGCGGTCATGCTCAAGCTGAGCATCAACAAGGCGCTCTGGCTTTTTGGCTTTGTGCAGCTTCTCACCATCGTTCCCTATATCTGGCTGAGCCAGGCCGGGCACTCGCTGGTGGGCTTGTTCGTCGTTGTCAGCGGCGAGTATCTCGCCGTGGGGCTCGGCACGGTCGCCCTTACCGCCTTCATGGCGCGTGAAACGAGCAAGGCCTTCACGGCCACGCAGTTCGCGCTGTTCTCAAGTCTGATCGCCGTGCCGCGTACGGTCGCCAACGCGACAACGGGCTTCATCGTGGAGTCCGTGGGCTGGACTCAGTTCTTCGTCATCTGCGCGCTTCTCGCGATCCCCGGCATGCTGATGCTGTTCAAGGTCGCGCCATGGAGTGCGGAAGAAGAGCGCGCGGAAGATGAAAGCCCGGACGACGAGGCGGTCATCGAGGAGGAGGAGGCGAGCCCATGAGCGACGGCGGGCGGCTTCTCTGGATTGTCGGCATATTCGCTGCGGCGACCGTTGGCTTGGTCGCCGGGATCTGGATCGGCGGCGAGATCGAGTCGAGCGTCTATTGGGAGATCATTGCCGAGGCGAACCTTCCGGAAGAGTGCCTGCGGGAATTCGAAGCCGCCGCGAACAGGGTCGCCGAGACCTATCAAGGCCCCGGAACGAGCCCGGCGGTCGAATAGCCTACCCGCCCATCGCCTTGCGCGCCTTGACGGCCGCGGCGAGCGTGCCTTCGTCGAGATAGTCGAGCTCTCCGCCGATGGGGACGCCTTGTGCCAGGCGCGAGACCGAGACATTGCAGTCGGCAAGCTGGTCGGTGAGGTAATGCGCCGTGGACTGCCCCTCGACCGTCGCGTTCAACGCCAGCAGGACTTCGGTGACCTCCTCCCCACGCGCCCGCTCGATCAACTTCGGGATATTGAGATCGTCGGGGCCAACGCCGTCGAGCGGCGACAGCGTGCCGCCCAGCACGTGATAGCGCCCGTTTACGACCGCCGCCCGCTCCAGCGCCCACAGATCGCCCACCTCCTCGACGACGCAGATCAGCGACGGATCGCGCGTCGCGTCACGGCAGAGCGTGCAGGGGCTCTGGGTATCGATATTGCCACATACCTCGCAGGTGAGAATCGTGTCGCGGGTCTCGGCGAGTGCCGCAGCCAGCGGGTCGAGCAACTGCTCCTTCTTCTTCACGAGATGCAGGGCCGCACGCCGGGCCGATCGCGGCCCGAGCCCCGGAAGACGCGCCAGGAGCTGTATGAGCCGCTCGATTTCGGGACCTGCCGCCGCGCGCGCCATGGACCGCTTCCTCTTCTAGACTTCTGGAGCCACTGAGCCCCGTATACCGGGAATCGGTTTGGCAAAAGGCATCGCCCAGCCAAAAACGCCGACGCACGGCCCAGCTTACGCTGAGTCGTGCCGTCGATCCAGATCGTAGAGTGGGCTGAACGAGCGCGCGTTTTACGCGGCTTTCTCGATACCCTTGTCCTGGAGATACTGCAGAAGGGTCTCCGGCGCGCTGACGCCGTAGGGGTCCTCCGCGTGATTGTCGCAAAGGCCCGGCTCCTCGAACCATGCCTCGATCACGCCGTCGTTCACGATGGCGGCATAGCGCCAGGAGCGCATGCCGAAGCCGAGATTATCTTTCTCGACGAGCATGCCCATCTTGCGCGTGAACTCGCCAGAGCCATCCGGGATGACCTTCACATGCTTCAGGTCCTGGTCCTTCGCCCATTTGTTCATGACGAAGCTGTCGTTCACCGACAGGCAGTAGATGTCGTCGATGCCGAGATCCTTGAACTTCTCGTAAGAGCCCTCAAACCCGGGAGCTGATAGGTCGAGCAGGTCGGTGTGAACGCGCCTGGCAGCGAGAACAGAATCACGCGCTTGCCCTTGAAGTAATCGTCGGTGGTCTGGTCCTGCCAACGGTAGGGATTCGGCCCACCGACGGATTCGTCGCGGACGCGCGTGCGAAAGGTGACCTCGGGGAGTCTATGTCCGGTCTTCATTTTTGGTCCTTGAAATGTTTTGCGAAGCTGATGTTTGAACGTCCCGTCCGCCGGTGTGACTTTCGATGCGACTCGCGCGCGCACGCCGCAGCTTCCGCTAGGAAACGCGCGTTCGTCCGTCACCTCGACGGATGCGATCCGTCCAAAGCCGGGATGAAAGAATCATACACGAGGCAGTGCGCCGCAACATGGTGACGTTGCGACGCAGCAATGCGACAAATCGTGCCGCCGGCACGCGTCTTCGCAGTGTTCGTGTGTTGACGAGGGCTAGAAGAGTTTGAAGCCAGGGGGAATCGGCAAGCCGCCTGTCAGTGAGGCCATCTTCTCCTTCATGGCCTCCTCGACTTTCAGCTTCGCATCCGCATGAGCGGTGATGATCAGGTCTTCGAGGATTTCCGTCTCCTCCGGCTTCAGCATCGACGGGTCGATGGCGACAACCTTCATCTCGCCTTTGCCGTTCAGCGTGACGGTCACCATGCCGGCGCCGGCGCGGCCTTCACAGGTCAGGGACTCCATTTCGGTCTGCATATCCTGCATCTTGCCCTGGAGCTGCTGCGCCTGCTTCATCATATCCATGAAGTTCTTCATCGCGGTCCTTGTCTGTCGCGTTGCGTGGTCAGTTTGGTTTCGCCGCTTCCGCTCTAACTTGTCCGGCCCCTGGTGAAGACATCGTCGTCTTCGACGTCGTCCGGAGTCTCGTCGAGATCCGCGCGCTCTTGCGGCGCGTTGCGAACCTCTTTGATCTTTGCGCCGGGAAAGTGCCGAAACACTTCTTGAACGGCAGGATGGGCATGAAGCGCCTCGATCTCACGGGCTTCGGCGGCACGGCGCTGAACCCCGAGCGGCTCCTCGCCTTCCTGCTCGCTGGTGGACACGATCCAGACTTGGCCGGTCCACGCCTTGAGCTTGCGCATCAGCTCTTGCAGCAGATCCGGCGCCGCGAGCGGTAGAGGGTTGAGGGCAATATCCCCGGGCTTGAAACGGACCAGGCGCACCTGTTCCAGCAACGCGTTCTTCAGTTTCAAGTCGCGCTTCGTCTCGGCAAGAGCCACGACGTCCTCGAAACTCTGCGGCATGGGCGAAGCCGGTGCGGGCTCCGAAACAGGTTCTTCTTCGAAATCCGGCGGCGCAGGATTTTCCGACTCAAACACCGCGGGTTTCTCGCGCACCTCTCCTGCGGTGACCGGCGCCTCTTGCACGGCCACAGGCGCCATTTGCGCAGTGGCCGGAGTCATTTGCGCAGTGGCAGGAGTCTTGGCCGAAGACGCGTCCGCGGGCGGCGCATCGGCGGCCGCAGCTGTTTTCGTCTCGTTCGTCTCGGGCCTGGTCTGACGGGCGGCGTCGCCCGGCGGCGGCAAGTCGACCACATAGGCGAGCCGCACCAGCACCATGTCGGCCGCCGCAAGCGGCCGTGGACTGCTGCGCACTTCGTCGTGGCCTTTGAGCAGCATCTGCCAGGCGCGCGCGAGCACGGGCATGGAGAGCCGCTTGGCAAGATCTTCGATGCGCCCGCGTTCCACTTCGCCGGCGGCGGGATCGATACCTTGCGGACCCGCGGCCTTCGCGACCGTGACCGCGTGGACGGCGTCGGCGAGGTCCGTGATGACTTGACCGGGCTCGGCCCCATCGCGGTTGAGCTGTTCCAACGCCTTGAGCGCGCCGCCAGCATCACCCTTGAGCACCGTCTCGAGCAAATCGAAGATGCGCCCCCGGTCCGCAAGCCCAAGCAGTTCCCGGATCGTATCGGGCTCGATGCGGCCAGAGCCGAAAGCAATGGCCCGGTCGAGGATGGAGAGGGCATCGCGCACCGACCCCTCGCCGGCCCGGGCAATCAGCGCGAGCGCCGCCGGCTCGGCCTCGGTGCCTTCCTCCTTGGCGATGTGCGCAAGATGGGCGGACATGGTCTCCACATCGATGCGCTTCAGGTCGAAGCGCTGGCAGCGCGACAGCACCGTGACCGGCACTTTACGAATCTCTGTGGTGGCGAAGATGAACTTCACATGCTCGGGCGGCTCTTCGAGGGTCTTCAAGAGACCATTGAAGGCCTGCTTGGACAGCATGTGCACCTCGTCGACGATATAGACTTTGTATCGTGCCGAGTTCGGCTTGTAGTGCGCGCTGTCGATCAGATCGCGGATGTCATCGATACCGGTATGGGAGGCCGCATCCATTTCGATCACATCGAGATGGCGGCCTTCCAGGATGGCGCGGCAATGGGCGCCTTCCGCTTCGATATCGATGGTGGCGCCCTCACCGTTCGGCCCCTCATAGTTGAGGGCCCGCGCCACCAGCCGCGCCGTGGTTGTCTTCCCGACGCCGCGCACGCCTGTGAGCATGTAGGCCTGTGCGATGCGGCCCGACGCAAAGGCATTGCGCAAGGTTCGCACCATCGGCTCCTGGCCGATCAGCTCCGCGAATATTTTCGGCCGGTATTTGCGTGCCAGCGCCGCATGACTGGCCGCCGCGCTCGGGGCCGCATCCTTGGTCGGATCTTGGATCGGGTTTTGGGCCTTGTCTTCGGACATCGAGAAAGGAGCGCTCACGCCATGGCTTCAATCGGGGCCGGTTCTTGAACCTTTCGGGTGCAAGACGGCGGCACCCGCGGAGTTTACTCGACGCACGGGAAAGGTGGGAGGCTGGACAATCAACCCGCGAAACGCTCGTTAGGGCTGCTTCCTTCCGGACCTGACCCGGTTGGCGAGGCACGCGCCTGCCGCCAACCTCCCTGGAGCACTATATCGGGGAAGCGGGGCCTCGTGGCAACCGTGAGCGCCACTAATCTTCGCGATGCGCCGATTCCCTTAGGTTTTGGACGACAAGCGCAGCCGGCGACGCCGGATCAGGGCGCCAGAAATTTGAACGGCTTCGCGTCCTCGAAACTGCCGGAGACTCGCCCGCGAGGATCGGGAAGCTGGTCAGCTTGAGCTTCTTTGTCTCGGCTCCTTCCGACAGGTCGAGCTTGTCGAGGTCCACCCAGAAGAGTCCGGGATTGAAAACCGAGTCGTAGTAATAGCGCTTGGCGCCTTGGTCGGAATAGGTCCGCCACTGGGTTGTCGCGATATTCGGTTTGCTCGGATCCTTGACGCCGACAGGAACACTGACCGCACGCATCATCGAGGCGACGCTTGCGACCGCCGTGCGCTTGTCCTCGAATTTCGGCGACGCGCTCAAATAGTAGCTCGCGCGCACGAAACGGTCCGCCGCGCGGTTTGTGCCTGGCAGGAACGTGCTGCCGCCGATCCCCGTCCAATACGTGTCGATGGCCAGCTGCTGATCGTAAGGCGGCGAATTGGTCATCACCTTCGTTTCCGGCCCGTGATGAATGACGAGCTTGCCGTCGAGATACTCGAAGATGGCGGAATCTCCTGACGGATCGGACAAGGCCACATGGCCGGTCGCCGCCTTGCCGTTCGGGAGGTTGGGCGCCACGACCGTGAAGGGATTGTTCTTCAAGGCGTCGACGGCTTCCGACACAGTCGCGAAACTGTCGAGGACGTATTGCAGCCAGCCGCCGACGGACATCTTCGGTTTGCCCGCGTCGGCCGGACCGTAGTCGGACTCGGCCAAGTAGAGGACGTTGCCGACGAGGCCGGCCTCGTTGATCCCGTCGACCGTGGCCACATCGTAGATCGTGGCGACGACCGAACCGTATTTCGATGTCCAGGCGAACGACCCTTCGCCCACGCCACCGTTGCGCTCCATGCCCTTCGGAAACGCCCAGAGGTTCGTCTGCGTGTTGTCGGCCCAATCCATGCTGCGGCCGACGATGTAGTCCTGGCTCCCCGTCTCGTAGAGAATACGCGTGCAGGCATCACTGACGGAGGCCGAGCCAGCCACGGCCAAGCCCGCCAGCGCTACTCCCACAGCCGGAGTCCATGCTTTCGATTGGGGTTTCTTGCTCATCTGACATCTCCTCCTGTCGACCCGGCGTGCCGAGACCCAAAGACCGTTCGAATCATTGGGTTCCGTCTCTAGCGCCGTTTTGTGGCACCAAGCTGTCGAGACGCGACTCGCGCGCGCCTACGCCTTCAGCGTGCTTCGGAACGGGCTTGCCGGATAGGTGCCCAGCAGCGTGATCTCACTCGTGTAGAAGTCGAGCTCTTCCATG
The DNA here is from genome assembly GCF_001723355.1 of Methyloceanibacter stevinii. Lineage (NCBI taxonomy): Bacteria > Pseudomonadati > Pseudomonadota > Alphaproteobacteria > Hyphomicrobiales > Hyphomicrobiaceae > Methyloceanibacter > Methyloceanibacter stevinii. The sequence continues at coordinate 52,791 of NZ_LPWE01000010.1, forward strand.
GCGAGCTGCACGGGGCGCGAGTCGGGATGACCTTCGATGTCGGCATAGAACATGGTCGCGTTGAACGAGCCTTCGAGCTGGTAGGATTCCAGCTTGGTCATGTTCACCCCGTTTGTGGCGAAGCCGCCGAGCGCCTTGTAGAGCGCCGCGGGCACGTTGCGCACGCGAAACACAAAGGTGGTGAGGACCGGGCCGTCATCGGCCTTCGTCTTCACGGGCTTTGCGGACAGCACCACGAACCGCGTCGTGTTGTGGGCCGCATCCTCGACATCTTTCTTGGCGACGCGCAGCCCATAGATCTCGGCGGCGAGCTTGGAGGCGATCGCCGCCTGGGTCGGATCGGCGGCTTCGCTCACATGACGCGCGGCCCCGGCCGTGTCGGCCTCGGTCACCGGCTTGAGCTTCAACTCGGCGATGACCTTCCGGCACTGGCCCAGCGCCATGATGTGGCTATGGACCGACTTGAGATCGGCAAGCTTCGCACCCGGCAGCATGAGCAATTGATGCCGGATGCGCTCGAAATGCTCGCCGATGATGAAGAGCCCCGAATGGGGCAACAGATGATGGATATCGGCCACGCGACCAGCCACCGAGTTCTCGATGGGAATCATGGCGAGCTTCGCCGCGCCGGTTTTGACGGCAGTCAGCGCGTCCTCGAAGGTCGCACACGGCAACGCTTCCATGTCCGGATAGGCGTCATTCGCCGCGAGGTGCGAGTTCGCACCCGGCTCCCCTTGGAAGGCGATTCGATTTGCGCGCTTCGTAGCCATCGCAGTCTTGTGCTTCATCGTCGGTTAGGCAGGCGGGGATCGGAAATTCTTACGCGGTTTCAAGAATTTCGCGGGCCCGCGTGAGGTCGGCCGGAGTATCGACACCGAGCGGAACCGTGTCAACGAGACCGACATGGATGCGCATACCAGACTCGAGCGCGCGAAGCTGTTCGAGTTTCTCGCGCATCTCGAGCGGAGAGGGGCGCAAACCGACGAACTGTTCCAGCGCGGCGCGGCGATAGGCGTAGAGCCCGATGTGGTGGTAGAGCGGCCCGTCGCCGTGCGGGGCTGTGGCGCGCGTGAAATACAGGGCATTGAGAATGCCGCCGCGTGTCAAGGGCGACCCCACCACCTTCACCACGTTCGGATTGGAACGCTCTTCCTCGCGGACGATCTCCGCCGCGATCGTGCCGATATCCGCTTCGCCCTCCTCGAGCGCCTCGACGCATTTGCCGATCAACGCAGGATCGAGTGTGGGCAGGTCCCCTTGCAGGTTGACCACCACGTCGAATTCCCGCTCCGGGTCGGCTGACGCCAGCGCTTCGAAGATCCTGTCGGACCCGCTTGCATGGTCCGCGCGCGTCAGAACCGCCTCGCCACCTGCGCGCGCAACGGCGTCCTGGACCTCCTGAGAATCAGTCGCCACCAACACGGGGCCGCATTCCGCCTCGATTGCCCGGCGCCAGACGTGAACGATCATGGGCTCGCCCGCGATCTCGGCCAGCGGCTTGTCCGGCAGGCGGGTCGCGGCGCGCCTCGCAGGAATGACGACTATCGATTTTGTCATTTTTTCCCGTTTGTTAGCGTTCAAATGCCAAATGAGCTGACCTTGCCAGCTGTGCTGATTCTCTCAGTTGCAACCGCCGTCGGCCCCTTATAGTGTCAGCCAGCGTCGCAAGAGCTATTCTGAAGTAGCCTTTGTTTCCTGCCGGGGGGATATCCAACATGAAATACTACTACTTGAACAAAGTCGCTATGGCGGTGCTGTTGGCACTGCTTCTGTTCTTTGGCACACGGACACTCATCGACATTATCTATGAAGAACACCTGCCGGCGACGCCGGGTTACGAGGTGGCCGGCGCCGAGGAAGATCTCGTCCATGGCGACGCGAAGAAGGGCGGCGAAGAAGACAAGGGCGCGGCTTTCATCGCAGCCTGAACAAGGCCGACCCCGCCAAGGGCGAGCAAGCCGTCGGACTTTGTAAAGTTTGCCATAGCTTCGAGAAGGGCGGCCCGAACATGATCGGCCCCGGCCTCTACGGCGTGGTTGGGCACAAGATCGCCGCGCATGAGGGCTTCAGCTACACGAAGGGCCTCAAGGATCATGGCGGCGAGTGGACCTTCGAGAACCTTGATCACTGGCTCGAGAACCCGGCCGGCTTCGCGCCCGGCACCAGCATGGCCTTCCCCGGCATCAAGGATCTCCAGAAGCGCGCCGACGTCATCGCCTATCTGAACCAGAACAGCGACAGCCCGGTGGCGATCCCCGAGCCCAAGGCCGCGCCCGCAGCCGAAGAGTCCGCGGAAGCAGAAAGCCCGGACGAAGCGGCGCCTCAAATCTTGTCGCTTCTCGCGGAAGCCGACCCGGCCAAGGGCGAACAGTCCGCGGCACTCTGCAAGGTCTGCCACACGTTCGAAGCGGGCGGCGCCAATGGTCTGGGGCCAAACCTGCACAATGTTGTCGGCGCCGAGATTGGGCACCACGAGGGCTACAGCTACTCCGCGGCTCTCAAGGACAAAGGCGGGGACTGGACCTACGAGCGTCTGGACGAGTGGCTGACCAGCCCGGCGACGTTCGCACCCGGCACGACGATGGCCTTCCCCGGCATTTCCGATGCGAAGACGCGTGCGGACGTGATCGCGTTCCTGCGCAGCCAGACTGAAAACCCGCCAGAACTTCCTGCGGGCGATGCCGCAGCGGCACCGGCCGAGGAAGAAGCTGCGCCGGCTGAAGAGGCGGCGCCTGCCGAGGAGCCCGCTGCGGAAGAGTCCACGGACGACGCCGCTCCTGCCGAGGACGAGGCCATGCCGGCGGAAGAACCGGCCGCTGAGGAGTCCACTGACGAAGCCGCACCGGCCGAAGATGCGGCTCCTGCCGAGGACGAGGCTATGCCGGCGGAGGAACCCGCTGCGGAAGAGCCTACCGCCGAAGAGCCGGCTGCGGAAGAACCCGCGGCCGAGGACGCGGCGAGCAGCGACACGGTCGTGAATTCCCCGATGGTGTCGGAGGATGCGCCGTCCCTGCCGCACAAGGGTGAGCCGCCCTCGCCCAACCAGCCGCAGCCTGTCGTTCCGTCCGACCCTTCGTCAACCACGACACAGGCCGACGAGCCGAGCACGTCGGACGACAGCGGCAGCACCTCGGATGACAGCGGCAGCACCTCTTCGCAGCCTCAGCTGTGTATCCCGACGGTAAGCCGGACGGGATCTAGGCCTGACCGGTCTCAGACAGAATATTCCGATCAAGGGCCCCGCTTCCGGGGCCCTTTTTCTTTGGGCCGGGTCCATCGAAGTTCAGCCGGCAGCTCGCGCCACGTTAGGGGCTCGCGACATGACCGATAATTCATTTGGTCCCGCACCCCGGCATGCTAACTTTTTTGCCCACCGGGGTTTTTGCGGCCCCATTGCAAGGTTTGAGGCAGGGTTCGCGCTTCATGGCCGCCAGAGCGGTGCGCCGGGAGCCGCCTCGCCCCGACAATCCCGTCAACGCGGAATGGTGCTTCTCTCCCCATGGTGTTTTCACGACTGACTTTCGCCGTAGCGCTCACGGCGCTCCTGATCGGACCGGCTGCCGCCCAAGAATCCGCTCCGCAAGATGGCGCTGCCCAAAAGCCCGCTGCCCAAGTGGCCAAGCCTGCCCCCTCAGAGGCCTCCGCTCAGACGAAGCACCATGCGCTGTCCCTCGTCGGAGAGCCGAAATACCCCGCGGACTTCACCCATTTCGACTTCGTGAACCCGGATGCCCCGAAAGGCGGTCTTGTGCGCCTGCCCTCGATCGGCGGGTTCGACAGCCTCAATCCCGTTCTGTATCGCGGCGAGCAAGCGCCCGGCATCGGCTTCGTCAACGAGAGCCTTTTTGTCGACAGTATCGATGAGCCGTCGACGTCGTATGGACTGATCGCCGAGTGGGCGTCCTATCCGGACGACTATTCGTCCGTGACCTTCAAACTTCGCGACGAGGCACGCTGGCACGACGGCGAGCCGATTACGCCCGAGGACGTGATCTACAGTCTCAAGGTGAACAAGGAGGCCAATCCGCGGATGGGCCTCTACTACAAGAACGTGACCCGCGCGGAGAAGACAGGCGACAACGAGGTGACCTTCTACTTCGACAGCAAAGGCAACCGCGAACTGCCGATGATCATGGGGCAGCTCACCATCCTGCCGAAGCATTTTTGGACCGGCACCGACGAAAAGGGCGAGAAGCGCGACCCCATGAAGACCACGATGGAGCCGCCGCTCGGCTCGGGCCCCTACCGGGTCAAGTCGGTCAGCCCCGGCCGGTCGATCAGCTACGAGCGCGTCGACGACTATTGGGGCAAGGACCTGCCCGTGAACAAGGGCACGTGGAATTTCGACGAAATGCGCTTCGATTCCTATCGGGACATCACCGTCGCGTTCGAAAGCTTCAAAGCCGGAAATCTAGACTACTGGAACGAGTCGAGCTCGAAGAACTGGGCCATGGCCTACGACTTTCCCGCTGTCGAGAACGGCGAAATCAAGCGGGAAGAGGTTCGACTCGAACGCGGCATGCCCATGCAGGCTTTCGTGTTGAATCAGCGCCGTTCCAAATTCCAGGACCGGCGCGTACGCCAAGCGCTGAACCTGGCCTTCGATTTCGAGTGGACGAACAAGAACCTGTTCTTCGGCCAGTATGAGCGCGTCGACAGCTACTTCCAGAATTCGGAGTTAGCGTCGCCCAAGGCTCTGCCCGAAGGGCGTGAACTGGAGATCCTCGAGACGGTGCGCGACGAGGTTCCGGAGGAAGTCTTCACGACCGTGCACCAGAACCCGACCAACAACGACCAGACCGAGATGCGCAAGAATCTGCGCCAGGCCGTGATGCTGCTGCGCGAGGCGGGCTGGCAGGTGAAGGACGGGGCTCTCGTCAACACAAAGACCGGCGAGCAGATGAACATCGAGTTCCTGATCGTCTCGCCCCTGTTCGAGCGCATCATTCAGCCCTATCTGCGCAACCTCAACCGGCTCGGCATCAAGGGCTCGATCCGTCTCGTGGACTCTGCGCAATACACGCGCCGGCTCAACAATTTCGACTACGATGTGATTGTCGGGAATTTCGGACAGTCCGAGTCGCCCGGCAACGAGCAACGCGACTATTGGGGCAGTGAAGCCGCAGAGCGCGACGGCAGCATGAACCTCATCGGCATCAAGGACCCGGCGATCGACAAGCTGATCGACTACATCATCTTCGCCAAGGACCGCGAGGAACTTGTTGCCGCGACGCATGCGCTCGATCGCGTCTTGCTCTGGCACGACTTCGTGGTGCCGCAATGGTTCTCGCCCTATCAGCGCATTGCCTATCGGAGCCATTACGGGCGCCCCGAGAAACTGCCGGGACTGACGCCAGGGTTCTTCCAAGTCTGGTGGGACGAGAAGGCCTCGGCTGAACCGCAAGCATCGAATTGATCCCAGCAGGGCGGAAGTCCGGTCGATGACAATGTTTTGCTCGATGACAATGACACGCACCGCAACCGCTCTTGCCGCAGGCCTGTTTTGCACACTCCTCCTCGCTCAGCCGGCGAGCGCCGAGCGCAAGCACGGGCTCTCCGCCTTCGGCGATCTCGCCCAGCCTGAAGACTTTGAAGCCTTTGCCTATGTCGATCCGGATGCGCCGAAAGGTGGCGCGTTTTCCCTGATCGGTTGGGGCGGCGTCACCACGTTCAACAGCCTCAACAGTTTCATTCTCAAGGGCGACGCGGCTCAAGGGCTCGAACTTCTGTTCGATACCCTGATGGTGCGGGCGATGGACGAGCCGGATGCGGTCTACGGACTGATCGCCGAGAGCGCGGAAGTCGCGGACGACCGCAAGTCCGTCACCTTCTATCTCCGCCCCGAGGCTCGCTTCTCCGATGGCACGCCCGTGACCGCAGACGACGTCGTCTTTTCGTTCGACATCCTGAAGGAAAAGGGGCACCCGCTCTATTCGCAGATGCTGCGCGACGTGGAGAAGGCCGAGGCGATTGACCCTGCCACCGTGCGCTACACCTTCAAGGGCGACCTCGTCCGTGATCTGCCGCTCACCGTGGCGGAACTGCCCGTGTTCTCCGCGGCCTACTACAAGGACAGGGCGTTCGACGAAACGACGCTGGAGCCGCCGCTGGGGTCCGGGCCGTATCTCGTCGACGACCTCAAACAGGGCCGCAACATTACGTATCGGCGGAACCCCGACTATTGGGCCAAGGACCTGCCGGTCAACAACGGCCGCTGGAACTTCGACACGATCCGCTTCGAGTATTTTCGCGACCGCACCGCCGGCATGGAAGCCTTCAAGGCCGGCACCTATGACCTCCGCGAGGAGTTCACCTCCAAGGTCTGGGCGACCGAATACGACTTCCCCGCCATCCGCGACGGGCGCGTGAAGAAGGACACACTGCCCGACCTGACGCCATCGGGAACGCAAGGGTTCTTCATCAACACGCGCCGCGACAAGTTCAAAGACAAAAGGGTCCGCGAGGCCCTGGGGCTGGCCTTCGACTTCGAGTGGACCAACCGCAACATGTTCTTCAACCTCTACGACCGTACGCAGAGCTATTTCGAGAACTCCCCGATGAAGGCGGAAGGCGAGCCCTCCGCCGCAGAACGTACATTGATCGAGGGGCTCGGCGTCGATGTCGATCCGGATGTGCTGGGGCCCGTGCCTTTGCCGCCGGTGAGCGACGGCTCCGGCCGCGACCGGGCGTCGTTGCAGCGGGCGAGCAAACTTCTCGACGAGGCCGGCTGGCGCATCGAGGACAAGAAGCGCGTGAACGAGAAGGGCGAACCGCTGACGGTCGAGTTCCTCACTTTCGAGCCCACCTTCGAGCGCATCGTCGCACCGTTTGTGAAGAGCCTATCGCTTCTCGGGATCGATGCCCGTATCCGCCGCGTCGACCCGGCGCAGTATCAACAGCGCCTGAAGGATTTCGATTTCGACATCACCACCCAGCGCTACGTGATGCGCAATACGCCAGGCGTGGAGCTGCGCAGCTATTTCGGCTCCGGATCCGCCGACCAGGTGGGCTCGCTGAATCTCGCCGGCATCAAGGACCCCGCCGTCGACGCGCTCATCGAAGAGATCATCAGCGCAGAGAGCCGCGAGGACATGCACACGGCTGCCCGCGCGCTCGACCGGGTGTTACGCGCGGGTCACTACTGGGTCCCGCACTGGTACAAGGCCTCTCACACCATCGCCTATTGGGACAAGTTCGGCCAACCCGAGACGAAGCCGAAATTCGATCGGGGCATCCTCGACACCTGGTGGTTCGAGGGCACGGAGACCCATACGGCAGGCGAGCAGTAGAGCTTAGGCCAGCCGCTCGAAGCGCTCGATCTTGCGAAAGACCGGCGCTGGATTGACGCCGAACGTATCCCGGAAGGCATGGCTGAAATGGGTCGCGTCGGCGAACCCGCTGTCGAGGGCCGCGTTCGTCATGCTGTCGGAAGCATGAAGCCGTTCCGCCGAAAGCCACAACCTCTTCCACATGCGGTAGCGGCGGTAGGGAACGCCGATCTGTTCACTGAACAAATGCAGCACCCGCGATGGCGACAGGCCCAGCGCCTCCGCCAACTCGTCTTGCGAATGGTTGCGGTCCGGTTCGGCACGAATGAGATCGAGCACTTTCAAAATGCGCGGGTCGATCGTGCTGCCGGGATCTTCTGGAAACAATCGGTCGAGCAAGGCCTCCACGTCGGGCTGGCGGGGATCCTCCTCGAACACCCAGTGAAACGCCGCGACGATTTCGGGATCGTGAAAACTGCTCACCTCACCCTTTCGATACGGATAGCGCCGGCGGAACGCCGGCGCGGAGGCGCTCTCCGCGTCCACGAAAAGTTTTCCGTGCACGCCCCCTTCGAGGTTGAGAGCATGGCGCAGGCCCGGCGGCACCAGGGCGACGCGATAGCTTTGCCACTCGCCGTCGGCAAGCATCAGCTGGAACGGTTTGTAAATGCCCACATGCAGCACGGGTGCGCCGTAGACGTGGTCCTCCAGGTGCTGGAGCGGCCCGCAATACACGGCCCGGCCGTTGCCGATATAGAGTTGGGAATGAAACGGATGAAATCGGTCCATAGCAGGTTCCTGCAAGTCGAGCCTATGGTCGCTCGGCTATTGTCGCCGCGCAAGAACAAAGCCCCTGCACGGCAGGCAATCGGCGGGGCGCACAAAGGAAACGACTGGAGGAATGCATGCAAGACAGGCCTCAACTCGATGGCGCGTCGTTTGAAGCGCAGTTCACGGTGCTTCTGCGCAACGCGCCCGCCGGCATCGTCAAGGACTTTAGCTTTGTCCAGGTACCGTCGAACCAGCCGCCCTGGCTCGACACGGGGATCGACATCGCATCCGGCGACCAGGTTTCCACTTTCGCGGTCGGCACAACCTCGCTTCCCGGCACGCCCATCTCGTTTCCGACCGCGCTGCAACTGTGGAACAGGATCGGACCGGACGGCGAGATCTTCCGGGGCACACGAACCACCAACAGCTTCGAGGCCGTCAAGCCGGGACGGCTCTATGTCGGCACGAGCTTTCCCGGCGAGTTCGCCACCCGCACGGGCGGCCTTGCCGTGCCGCCGGAAGCCTACGCCATGGCCGACGGCATTCTCACACTTCTCGTGATCCGTTGGCAGATGGCCCCGCTCGATGCCTTGAAGCGACTCCAAACGGTCGGCGACGTGAACGGGATGGTCGCCGCCGAGATCGACCGTTTTGCGACCCAGGTTCCGGTGCCCAAGGGCTGGGAGTATCTGTGGTTCATCGGCCCGTCCGAGATCTACAAAGAGTGCAGCGACCACGGGCACGATCACGCGATCTGCTGCCACAGCGACAACAACGGCGCCCTTCTGATCAAGGATTGCGTCGTGCCGCTGAAGCCGGGCACCAAAGTTTCCTGGTCTTGGCGCATGGAGAAGCTCCCGTCCGAGGTACGCGAAGATACTTTCCCGACCCATGACTATCTCAGCGTCGCGGTGGAGTTCGATAACGGCCAGGACATCACCTATTTCTGGAGCTGCGAGCTGCCGCTCGAGACGACGTTCCGGTGCCCCATTCCCACCTGGGCGGAACGCGAGACCCACGTGGTCGTGCGGAGCGGCCTCGGCGACATCGGCAAATGGCTCTCGGAGGAGCGGGACCTCTACAAGGACTACGCGGAGCGGATCGGCGGCCCGATGCCCCAAAAGATCGTCAAAGTCTGGCTGATCGCCGTGAGCATCTTCCAGCAGACCGAGGGCAAGTGCCAATTCGCCGACCTCGCAATCCACGGCGAAAACGGCACGATCCCGGTCATGTAGCCTCTAAAACAGCATGGGCGCCGCGCGAGGGCGTCCTGCCGGCTCACCGCGCGCGCTCCCACGGACGTGGGCCCCCTGGGCCCGAAGGCCGCCGTTTTGGCGCTTCACCGCCTAGCCTTACCAACTTGCAACAATTCTGGGCATTCTGTCGGGTTCCGTTCGCCTCTAGAATCCAGTAAGCAAAGTCTGCAAACGCCGATCCTCCGGCCCTACTGGCCTGAGCGGCGGCACTCATTTGCGACCGGCAGCGCAGCGACGGGAAGCCCGACACAATTGGCCGCCTATATCCTCCGCCGACTCTTACTGATCATTCCAACGATGCTCGGCATCATGCTGGTGACCTTTGTCATCGTGCAGTTTGCGCCGGGCGGGCCCGTCGAGCGGCTGATCGCGCAGCTGACCGGCACCGATGCGGGCGCGACCGCGAAATTCAGCGGCGGCGGCAGCGACTTTGCCGGAAGCGGCGGTCAGCAGGGCATGCCGGGCGGCGACGTGAGCGGCGCCTCGTCGAAATACCGGGGCGCGCAAGGGCTGGACCCCGAGTTCATCGCCAGCCTCGAGAAGCAGTTCGGTTTCGACAAGCCGGCCCACGAGCGCTTCGGCCAGATGATCTGGAACTATATGCGCTTCGATTTCGGTGAGAGCTATTTCCGCGACACGAGCGTGCTGGAGCTCATCGCCGAGCGCATGCCGGTTTCGATCTCGCTCGGACTTTGGATGACGCTCATCTCCTACGCGATCTCCATCCCGCTCGGAATCCGCAAGGCCGTGAAAGACGGCACCCGCTTCGACGTTTGGACATCGAGCGTGATCGTCATCGGTTATGCCATCCCAGGCTTCCTGGTGGCGGTGTTCCTGATCGTGCTGTTCGCGGGCGGGTCCTTCCTGCAGATCTTTCCTCTGAGAGGACTTGTCTCGGAGGACTTCTGGTCCCTGCCCTGGTACGCGAAGATCGCCGACTATTTCTGGCACCTGGTGCTGCCGCTGACTGCCATGGCGCTGTCGGCTTTCGCGACGACGACCTTCCTCACCAAGAACTCGTTCTTGGAAGAGATCAGCAAGCAATACGTCACCACCGCACGCGCCAAGGGATTGACGGAGCGGCAGGTGCTTTACGGACACGTCTTCCGCAACGCCATGCTGATCGTGATCGCCGGATTTCCGGGCGCGTTTATCGGTGCGTTCTTCGCCGGGTCGCTACTGATCGAGACCATCTTCACGCTGGACGGGCTGGGACTGCTCGGCTTTGAGTCCATCGTTAATCGCGACTACCCGGTCGTGTTCGCGACCGTCTACATCTTCTCGCTGCTCGGACTGCTGATCAATCTTCTGTCCGACCTCACCTATACCTGGGTCGATCCGCGCATCGACTTCGAGACGCGGGAGGTCTGATGGACGCACCGACCGACGTCACCGTCACAGAGGAAGTCGCGGCCGAGGGCATCCCACAGCCGCGTCCCTGGGTCTCCGCGCTCAACAGGCGCCGCTGGCAGACCTTCAAGGCCAACCGGCGCGGTTACTGGTCCTTGTGGATCTTTCTGTTCCTGTTCGTGATCAGCCTGTTCGCCGAGTTCATCGCCAACGACAAGCCCATCCTCGTCGAATACGAGGGCCAGCTCTATTGGCCGATCTTCCAGGCTATCCCGAGACGGATTTCGGCGGCATCTTCGAGACCGAGGCAGACTATCGCGACCCCGTCGTGCAGGAGCTCACCGAGAAGGGCGGGCTGGATGCTGTGGCCGCCGATCCGCTTCTCCTACAACACACAGAACAAGAACCCGCCGATGGCATTCCCGGTGAAGCCGACCTGGCTGCTCACCGACAAGGATTGCGAACTCGCCGTCGAGAAGGGCTTCCACCCCTGCAATTCCAGTCTCGAGTGGAACTGGCTCGGAACCGACGATCAGGGGCGCGACGTGGTTGCTCGGATCATCTACGGCTTCCGCATATCCGTGCTGTTCGGACTCGTGCTGACGGTCTTCTCGACCATCATCGGCGTCGCGGCCGGCGCGATACAGGGCTATTTCGGCGGCTGGACCGATCTCATATTCCAGCGCTTCATCGAGATCTGGACCAGCGTACCGCAGCTCTACCTGTTGATCATCGTGGCGGCGGTGATCGAACCGAACTTCTGGATTCTGCTCGGCATCCTTTTGGCCTTCTCCTGGGTTGCCCTCGTGGGCGTGGTCAGGGCCGAATTTCTGCGCGCGCGCAATTTCGAATATGTCACGGCTGCGCGGGCGCTGGGTCTGCCCAACCTGAAGATCATCTTCAAGCACCTGCTGCCCAACGCGATGGTCGCCACGCTGACCTTCATGCCCTTCATCCTGAACGGCTCCATCACCACGCTCACGTCGCTGGACTTCCTCGGCTTCGGCTTACCGCCGGGATCGCCGTCACTCGGCGAGTTGCTGGCCCAAGGCAAGGACAATCTCCAGGCGCCGTGGCTCGGACTGACGGCCTTCTTCGTGATCGCCATCATGCTCAGTCTCTTGATTTTCGTGGGCGAGGCGGTGCGCGATGCGCTCGATCCGCGCAAGACGCTGACCTGAGGAAACGCCATGCACGGTTCGCACGACCATAGCCACACAGTGAACGCAAAGAACGAAACCCGCATGGGGATCGCCGCCCTGCTGACGGGCGGCTTCATGGTCGTCGAGCTGGCCGGCGGCATCGTCGCCAACTCCCTGGCGCTGATCGCCGACGCCGGGCACATGCTGACCGATTTCGCGGCGCTCGGGCTTGCATGGTTTGCGTTCCGCCTGGCGCGCGCCCCGCCGATTGGAAGCGTACCTACGGCTTCGACCGCTTTCAGGTGCTGGTGGCGTTCACCAATGGCCTGGCGCTGTTCGTGATCGCCGGTTGGATCGTCTACGAGGCGATCACCCGGCTGGTGGCAGGTGAGGCGCATGTGGCGGGCGGCATCATGGTCGTCATCGGCGTCGCCGGCCTGCTCGTCAATATCGTGTCTTCCTGCTCCTGCGCGGCGCGGACCGGGAGAACCTCAATGTGCGCGGTGCGGCCCTGCACGTGCTCGGCGATTTGCTCGGCTCGGTGGCCGCGTTGATCGCGGGCGCAGTGATCATGCTGACGGGCTGGACACCGATCGATCCGTTGCTGTCGATCCTCGTGGCGGTGATCATCCTACGCAGCGGCTGGTTCGTGGTGACGGAGTCGGCGCATATCATGCTCGAGGGCGCGCCGCAGGAACTCGACACGCGCGAGATTGCGCCGGACCTCGTGGACAATGTGCCCGGCGTCGACGAAGTCCACCATGTCCATGTGTGGTCCATCACGCAGTCACGCCGCATGGCGACCCTGCACGCCGTGATCGGAGACGCGGCGCAGGTCGACATGGTCGTGAAGGGCGTGAAGGCGCGGCTGAAGGAAAAATTCAATCTGGATCACGCGACGGTCGAGGTCGAGTGCACCGCCTGCGCCGACGCGACGGACGAACCTCATCGACGACCTCATGACCGACAAGCCCAGTCTTCTGACCGTCGACAAGCTCTGTGTGGATTTCCGCGCGGGCGAGAAGGTGACCCATGCGGTGAAGGACGTCTCGTTCGAGATCGACCACGGCGAGACGCTCGCGCTCGTGGGCGAGTCCGGATCGGGCAAGACCGTCTCGGCCCTATCGATCCTCCAGTTGCTCCCCTACCCCGCGGCCTCGCATCCGGGTGGGGCGATCTACTTCAAAGGCGAGAACCTCCTGGCGTTGCCGCCTGGGGGCCTGCGGCATGTGCGCGGCAATCAGATCTCCATGATCTTCCAGGAGCCGATGACCTCGCTGAATCCGCTCCACACGATCGACCAGCAGATCGCCGAGGTCCTGCGCATCCATATGGGGATCACCGGGGCGAAGGCGCGCACGCGCATTCTCGATCTGCTCAACAAGGTCGGCATTCAAAACCCGGAGGAGCGGCTCGGCTCCTACCCGCACCAGCTATCGGGTGGGCAACGCCAACGCGTGATGATCGCGATGGCGCTGGCCAACGAGCCGGACCTCCTGATCGCCGATGAACCGACCACCGCGCTCGACGTGACGATCCAGGCGCAGATCCTCGAGCTCTTGTTGCAGCTCAAGGCCGAGTTCAACATGGCGATGCTGCTCATCACCCACGACCTCGGGATCGTGCGCAAGATGGCGGACCATGTCTGCGTGATGCATCACGGCAAGATCGTCGAGCACGGGGTGACCAAGGACATCTTCGAGAACCCGAAGGACGATTACACCAAGCATCTCATCGCCTCGGAGCCGAAAGGCTCCCCGCCGCCGGCCGACGCCAACGCAAAGACGATCCTCAAGACCGACGATCTCAAAGTGTGGTTTCCGATCAAGCGCGGGTTCCTGCGCAAGACGGTCGGCCATGTCAAAGCCGTGGACGGGGTCGATGTGGATGTCAGGGAAGGTCAGACCTTGGGCGTGGTCGGCGAGTCCGGTTCGGGCAAGACGACGCTCGGCCAGGCGATCCTGCGCCTGATTTCGTCCGACGGCCCGATCGTCTATCTCGGGCAGCGCATCGATGGCTACAACTCGAAGCAGATGCGCCCCCTGCGCAAGGATCTGCAGATCGTGTTCCAGGACCCGTACGGGTCCTTGAGCCCGCGCATGTCCATCGGGCAGATCATCGAGGAAGGCTTGCTGATCCAGAATCCGGACATCTCGCGAGAGGACCGCGATGCGCGGGTGGCGCGGGCGATAACCGAGGTGGGGCTCGATGCGAAGGTCCGCGACCGCTACCCCCACGAGTTTTCCGGCGGTCAGCGTCAGCGTATCGCCATTGCCCGCGCGCTCGTGCTGGAGCCGAAATTCTTGATCCTCGACGAGCCGACGTCGGCGCTCGACGTTTCCGTGCAGGCGCAGATCGTCGACCTCCTGCGGGATCTCCAGAAGAAGCATAGGCTCGCCTATCTCTTCATCAGTCACGATCTGAAGGTCGTCCGCGCGTTGGCCAACTCGATCATCGTGCTGCGGCACGGCAAAGTGGTGGAGCAAGGCCCATCGCAGGAAGTGTTTGCCAATCCGAAGACGGATTACACGAAGGCGTTGCTGGCGGCGGCCTTCGAGCTCGAGACCACGCCCGCCGACGCCGTTTCCACCTGAGGCTACCGTTCAGGCTTGGCGGCGAGGCGCCGTGCGCTCGTGACCTCGAACCCGGCATCCTTGATGCGCCGCCGGGCCTCTTCGAAAGGCTCGTGTTCGACCGCCATGTGATAGGCGTTGGCGTGCAGGAAGCTGTCGGCGCCGGTCATGATGCCCACATGGCCTTCCCAGAAAACGAGATCGCCACGCTTCAGTTCGGCACCTCCTGCGATATCGAGAGGCTCGCCCGCCTCGGCCTCTTGCATGTCCGCATCGCGCGGCAAGACATGACCGGCGGCCCCGGCGGCAAGTTGCACGAGGCCGGAGCAATCCAGACCGACGCTGGTGCGCCCGCCCCAAAGATAGGGCGCGCCGAGGAAGCCTTCGGCGACCGTTACGAAATCCGGCGCATGGTGGCCGACGGGTGCGATATGGCTGGCATAGACGAAGCCACCCGTATCGAGCGGCACATACCGCCCGCCCTCCTCGGTCACGCTCACGCGTGCATTCAGGCTGAGCATGCCTCGTGGCGGCGCCTTGGCGTCCGGTTCCGGGAAGACATAGGTGCGAAGCGCCGCGATGCGGTGGGTCGCCGGTGCGCCTATGCCGCCGAGCCCCTCGCTCGGCACATAGCCCACATAGCCGTCGTGATCGAGCTGCACCCAGGCCCAGCCGTCGGCCTCGTGGAACACGACAAGTGTCTCGCCATGGAGCGCCTCGGTATCGAGGTTGGCATCGTCACGTGGCTCACGGCGCAACGGCAAGGTGCTGACCGCGACCTGGCGCGGTTCTCCTTGCACGTAGCGAGGCGCATCGACCACGCCACGCAAGCTCTCGGCCGCGAGATCGTCGCGGAAGGCATGCCGGCGTGGATCGAGCTTCGTCACGCGTTCAGTTCTCCGCGAAAGTACTCGTACAACGCGCGCGCCGCGTGCGGCTCACCGCCCCGCGGGCGGCCCGGCTGGTCGCGCGGAACCCAGCCGTAGATGTCGAGATGGGCGTAGCGCTTGGCGTCCTTCACGAAGCGCTTGAGGAACAGGGCCGCCGTCACCGAGCCGGCGAACGGGCCGTCCGAGATGTGGTTGACGTCGGCAATGCTGCTCTTGAGCATCTTGTCGTAGGGCGCCCAGAAGGGCATACGCCAGACAGGATCGCCGACAGCTGACGCCGCCTTGATCATGCCCTCGGCGAACGCCTCGTCGGTCGCATAGAAGGGTGGGAGGTCGGGTCCCAGCGCCACGCGCGCGGCGCCCGTCAACGTCGCGAAGGTGACGAGATAGTCGGGCGCCTCCTCATCGGCAAGGCTGAGCGCGTCGGCCAGCACCAATCGGCCCTCCGCATCGGTATTTCCGATTTCGACCGTCATGCCATTGCGGCTGGGCAGGACGTCGCCAGGCCGGAAGGCGTTGCCCGCGACGGAGTTGTCCGCGGCCGGTATGATCACGCGCAGGCGCACCGGCAGCTTGGTGCGCATCACCATCACCGCAAAGCTGAGCGCCGCAGCGGCGCCGCCCATGTCCTTCTTCATCAGGTTCATGGCCGTTGCCGGGTTGGTTGAGCCGCCCGTATCGAAGCAAATGCCCTTCCCGACAATGGTGACCTTCGGCGCGCTTTCCGATCCCCAATGGAGGTCGATCAGGCGCGGGGCCCGGTCGCTCGCGCGGCCGACCGCATGGATCATCGGGAAATTGTCCGCCAGCAGGGTCGAGCCTTCGGTGACCTTGATGGAGGCGCCGAAGGTCTTGGCGATATCGCGCGCGACGGCTTCGAGTTCGGCCGGTCCCAGATCGTTGGCCGGCGTATTGATCAGGTCGCGCCCGAGATAGACCGCCTCCGCCAGCGCCAGGACGTGCGCGCGATCCGCGCCCTCGGGCAGGACCAGGCGTTTCACGTCGCCCGTGCCGCCGCACTTGTAGCGCGTAAAACGGTAGCAGCCCTTGAGGAAGCCAAGCGCCGCCAGATCGGGATCTGGCAAATCCCCAACAAAGCGGTAGTCGCCCGCCGGCAGCACGCCGGGGAGAGCGCCTGTGAGCATGGGCTCATGCTCCGCCCAATCGGATCCGCCCGTGCCCAAGAGAACCCTGTCGATCGCGCCCGTCTCGTCGGGGACCAGCAGTACTGACCCTTGCGCGGGCTTCCAGCCCCGCGCCTCGACCCAGCGGACCGCATGGGCGCCGAGCCGCGATACGTCCTCTCCCGAGGCGATGAATTCAATGGGAATGGACGGCGAGCCGGGCTCCAGAAGCAGCTCTTCGAGCGTTTGGCGCAAAGGATCGAGCGAGGTCACGTGTGTTTGCATGAAAAATCCCGGATGAGTCTTGAAGGGGCCGCGCATTAATGGCAGGGGAGCGGAAACATGACAACGACGGAAGGCGGAACGATGACCGGTACGGGCTACACGTTGGTGATTGGCGACAAGAACTACTCGTCGTGGAGCCTGCGCCCCTGGTTGTCGCTGAAAGCCTGCAGCGTCCCGTTCGACGAGGACCGCATCCGCCTGAGGATGCCCGAGAGCAAGGCCGAGATCTTCAAGCGCTCGCCGTCGGGCAAGGTCCCGGCCCTCAAGACCGATCTCGGCGTGATCTACGACAGCCTGGCGATCGTCGAGTATCTCGCCGAGCAATATCCGGATGCCGGGCTGTGGCCCGCGGATCCCGCCGCGCGCGCAGCGGCACGATGCGTCTCGGCCGAGATGCACGCGGGCTTTCAGGCTCTGCGCAACGACATGCCCATGGATCTCATTTCGCGCTTTCCGATGCCGGAACTCAGCGAGACCCTGGAGAACAACATCCGCCGGGTCGTCGCGATCTGGATGGACACACGAGCGCGCTTCGGCCAGGGCGGACCGCTGCTGTTCGGCGGCTTCACGAATGCCGACGCCATGTATGCGCCGGTCGCGACGCGCTTCCGCACCTATGGCGTTCCTCTCGCCGAGTTCGGCGACGACGGCACGGCCGCCGACTACATAGACGCGATCTACGCGTTGCCCGATATGGCCGAGTGGCTTGCGGGTGCGGACGCCGAAATGCGCGAGCGCGAGTTGGTCTAGACCGCCTTCTCATTGAAAGCCGGGCGCGATCCAAGCCGGCGCGTGCGCCGCCTTATGGTTAAGACTTTTTATACATCTGTCCCACATCATGACACTCAACAAAGCATGCGAGAAACAGCGGGCGTACCGACCCTCGCCCGCCGGGGACAGTCACACCTATGGTCCGCAACCACTCACCGCGACATTCACTGCTGATAGCGCTGCTGGCCACATCTGCCGCAGCGGTACTCCTTGGCGGTTGCGGTCACGCCGGCGGAGGCATGGGCGGCGGCCTCGCCAGTAGCGGGCTCGGCCTCTTCAAGAAGAAACCGCCCGAAGTGCAGATGACCGCCGCCGAGGCGTTCGAGGCCACGACCAAGTGGAACGACGCCTACAACAAGGACACCACCAACGCGCGCAACGCGCTCGGCTATTCCGCTGCGCTGCGCACACTGGGAAACAAGAAGCGCGCCTCGAAGTATTGCAGACCGCCTACGCGGCCAATCCGAACAATCCGGAGCTTGCCGCCGAAATCGGCAAGGTCGCGCTCGAGACCGGCCAGGTCAGCGTCGCCACCAAGGCGCTCCAGACCGCCGAGGAGAAAGGCGTCAAAGACTGGAAGACGCTCTCGGCTCAGGGCACGCTCGCCGCCAAGAGGGGCGACCATGCCAAGGCCCAGCAATACTATCAGGCGGCCCTGCGGCAGAAGCCTGACTCGACATCCGTGATCAACAACCTGGCGCTGTCCTATACGTTGGACGGCAAGGCCAAGCAGGCCGAGACCCTTCTTCGGAAAGCCGAGAAAGACGGTCGCAGCGACAAGCGCCTGCGCCAGAACCTCGCGCTCGTTCTCGGTGTCCAGGGCAAATACAACGAGGCCAAGGACGTCGCCGCCGTCGACGTCGGCGAGACCCAGGCTAAACGGAGCGTGGCTTACTTGAAGAACATGCTCTCCAAGCCGACCGCGGTTGCTTCCGCCGAACCGCAAGCCCCGGCGCAAGCGGACCAGGCTGGTCGCCCTTTGGCCCGAGCGCCCCCGCCAAGCCGGCAGCGCCGGCTGTCGCGGCGGCGAGCCCGCTGCAAGCGCGCCCTCTTCCGACGGTCCAGATGGTCAAGCCGGTCGAGGAAGTGGTCTCCGCACCGCCGAAGGTCGCGCAAGCATCGAGCCCCGGCACCTCGACGTTCTCCAAGTCGTCGTCGCGATAGAGCCCCCTGGGCACCGCCGCAGGGCCTAGCAAAAGTTTTGAGGGAAACGAGGGAGGCGCTCTTCGGAGCGCCTTTCTTGTGGGCGCCCTTGTATCCTGCCCGGTGCGGTGCCCGCTCCGGAAGGCGGGACCGTCCAGGCGCCGCGACGCGGTTTACTGGCGGAAGTTGTCCATGACTTGGATGCCGGCCGGTCCGAGAATGACGACGAACAGCACCGGCAGGAAGAACACGATCATGGGCACGGTGAGCATCGGCGGCAAAGCCGCGGCCTTCTTTTCGGCTAGAGACATGCGCATGTCCCGGCTTTCTTGCGCCAGAACGCGCAAGGCCTCGCTCACGGCCGTTCCGTATCGTTCCGCTTGGATCAGGCTCGTACCGACGGCCCTCACGGCCGCAAGTCCCGTGCGCTTGCCAAGGTTCTCATAGGCAAGGCGCCGCTCCGGCAGATAGGACAGCTCGGCCGTGGTGAGGCTGAACTCCTCGGCCAGTTCGATGGAGCGCGGGCCGATTCTCGCCTGCACCTTGTTCATGGCCGCTTCCACCGACATGCCGGCCTGAACGCAGATCAGCAGCAGATCCAGCGAATCCGGGAAAACGCTCGTGATGGATTTCTGCCGGCGCTGAATCAGGTTGCTGATGAAGATGTCCGGGAAATAGAAGCCCAGATACGCCCCGCCGATCGAGATTCCCAACCGCGCCATCATGGGCAGACCGAAGTCGTTCACAAAGAACAGATAGGCGAACGCGACCGAGAAGCCGGCGAAGGGCAACGCTGCCCGGAAGAATAGGAACGCGACGACCGGCGCTTGACCGCGAAAGCCGGCCATCTTCAAACGGTCCCGCGTCGAGTCCGTTTCGAGCGCCTTGCTGAGATTGAGGTTCTCCACGACCTGCTTCATGAAGCTCTTCGGTTCGCGGCGCAGCCTGGCTTGACGGCTCTCGTCGGCCATCGCCGCCACGCGCTCGGCCCGAAGCTTGTCGCGCTCGCTTGAGACATACTTCATGCGCGCGCCGAATCGGTCCCCGGCAAAGTACGGCATGATCAGCGAGGCAACCGTTGCAAAAGCCGCGATCGCGGTAAGGAGCACCACGACAGCCTTCGGGTCGGTCACGAAATCCATAATAATCGACATGGCTTGTCCGTTCGTCAGATCTCGAAGTTGATCATCTTGCGCATGACCAGAATGCCGATGAGCATCCACACAACCGCCGCGATCAGCATGACTTGTCCCATCTTCCGGGTCCAAAGCAGGGAGATGTAGTCAGGCGAAATGAAATAGACAGCCGCCATCACGAGAGGCGGCAGAGCGCCGATGATCATGGCGGACGCCTTGGCCTCTGCACTGAGCGCCTTGACCTTGGCCTGCATCTTGTAGCGGTCCCGCAGCACACGCGACAGATTCGACAGGGCCTCGGCAAGGTTGCCGCCGGTCTGCGACTGGATGGCGATGACGATCGAGAAGAAGCTCACCTCTTGGAGCGGCACGCGCTCATGCAGGCGGTTCGACGCGCGCGGCAACGGAATACCGATACGTTGCTGTTCCACAAGCTCCACGAACTCGCTGCGCACCGGTTCGGGCGATTCCGATGCGATCACCTCCATGCAGTCCGTCAGCGGAAGACCGGACCGGATGCCGCGCACGATGATGTCGATCGCATTGGCGAACTCGGTCAAGAACTTGGCCTGGCGCGAGCGGATACGGCGGGACAGCAGCCAGCGCGGCAAGCCGATCCCGCAGACCACCATGCCGAGCAGCGACACGATCGGCGAAAGTCCGGACAGGAGAAAGACCAGCCCACCGAGAAGCGCCATGATTGCGCAGAAGATGTAATAGACCCGAGGCTTGACGTTCAGACCGGCCTGCATGAGCCGCACCCGCAGCGAGGGCCGCTTTTGCTTCTTCTGCTTGGCTTCAATGTCCTTGAGCGTGTCCTGAACCTGCCGGCGCCGGGTTTGCAGCTGCTGCGGCACGGCGGCCCGTTGACGCAGCGATGTCTGTCCTTTGGCAGCGACTTCGAAGCGCTTGTCGACATTGCGTTCGCCGCTGAGGTACGGCATCACCAAAACATAGACCACGCCGCCGACGGCGAGCGCGGCCAGAGCGATGGCGGCGAACTGAATGAGCTCAGGCGGTAACAAACTTCTCTCCCAGCGGACGGCCGTTCTCGTCGGCGACTTCGGCCGAAGCTAAACACTCTGTTAGGCGCTGATGCTCGCCGAAATAGACGGCCTTGTCGTAGAACATCGGGCGCGCGATTCCGGTCGAGCGGTGACGCCCGACAATGCGGCCGTTGGCGTCCTCGCCCATGAGGTCGTAGACGAACAGGTCCTGGAGAGTGACCACGTCGCCCTCAAGACCGACGACTTCGGTGATGTGCGTGATCTTGCGGCTGCCGTCACGCATCCGCGAGGCCTGCACAATAATGTCGATCGACGACGTGATCATTTCGCGAATGGTTCTGGCCGGGAGGTTGAACCCGCCCATGAGGATCATGCTCTCCAAACGGCTCAGGCATTCGCGTGGACTGTTGGAGTGCAACGTGCCCATCGAGCCGTCATGACCCGTGTTCATGGCCTGGAGCAAATCGAAGGATTCCGGGCCGCGCACCTCGCCGACGACGATGCGGTCGGGGCGCATGCGAAGGCAGTTCTTGACGAGATCGCGCATCGTGACCTCGCCCTCTCCTTCCAGGTTAGGTGGGCGTGTCTCGAGCCGGACCACGTGCGGCTGCTGCAATTGAAGCTCCGCCGAGTCTTCGCAGGTGATGACGCGCTCGTCCCGATCGATATAGGCGGTGAGGCAGTTGAGTAGCGTTGTCTTACCGGAGCCCGTGCCGCCGGAGATGACGACGTTGCAGCGCACCCGCCCGATAATCGATAGAAGCGTCTGGCCTTCTGGACTGATCGAGCCAAACCGCGCCAGTTGGTCGAGGGTCAGCCGGTCCTTCTTGAACTTGCGGATGGTCAGGGTAGGACCATCGATCGCCAGTGGCGGCGCAATCACATTCACGCGACTACCGTCGGGCAGTCGCGCGTCGCAGATCGGGCTGGACTCGTCGACGCGTCGGCCGACCTGGCTGACGATCCGCTGACAGATGTTCATGAGCTGCGCGTTGCTGGCAAAGCGGACAGACGCTGCCTCGACCTTGCCGCTCACTTCGATGTAGGTGGTCTCCGCGCCGTTGACCATGATGTCGGCAATGTCGTCGCGGATAAGCAGAGGCTCAAGCGGGCCATAGCCGAGCACATCATTGCAGATGTCCTGGAGCAGTTCTTCCTGCTCGGCGATGGACATGACGACATTCTTGATCGCCACGATCTCGCTGACGATGTCGCGGATCTCCTCACGGGCCGCCTCGGCGTCCAGCTTTCCGAGTTGGGTAAGATCGATCGTATCGATCAGCGCGTTGAAGACCGTCGTCTTGACGTCGTAGTACTCCTCGGAGCGCTTGGACTCCGGCGCCTTGCGCGGCGCCGGCACGGCCTCCACGGGCACCTTCTGGGCCGGCGCTGCAGGGGGAGGCGCTTCACTCCGCTCGGTTGGCGAAGGGGGGACGTCGGGCGCGGCCACTGGTGGCGCCTTGGGAACCGCGGTGGGTCCCTGCTGGGGCGCTGGCGTGGAGCTGACCTGTGCCCCGGTGCTGTTTCTCTTTCCAAACATGGATACGTACTAGCTGCGCGCTTTCTTGAGGTTGAGCCGCTCGAGCAGCGGCGCGAGAAGCGATGAGCCTTCGTTCTTGTGCTCGACCCGGTTCGTCAGAAGGTTCGCAAGGCTCCGGACGCGTCCGCCGCCTTCGCCTTCTCGGCGACTTCCTCGATCATTTGACCGTTGTTCGCAGCCGTGCCGAAGAGCTGGGCGTCGAATTCGATGACCACGCGCGGCTCGAGCTCAATGGCATGGCCGAAATCCTTGACCGGAATCTCGGGGCGCTTGGGCACACCGACCTGGTTGAGCACGAGCATCGGCGGCCGGTCGTTCGGCCGGGCGGCTTTGAGCTGGTCGGCGAGATTCTTGGTGTTCCGCAGGCTTGCCAGATCAGGCATCGCGGTCATCACCACATGGTCCGCCTTCAGAACCACGTCCTTCGCCCAAGCCGTCCACATATGCGGGACGTCGATCGCGACCCACGGCACGCTCTCACGGACAATGTCGAGCACGGATTCGCAGGCGTTCGCATCGATGTCATAAGGCCGGTCGAGCGCGATGGGGGCCGCAAAAAGACTCAGGTGTTCCGAGCACCGCGACAGCAAACGATCCAGAAGAACCTCGTCCAGGCGTTCCGGCGCGGACAAGGCGTCGCCAATCCCTTGGAGCGGGTCTTGGTTGAAGTCGAGCCCGGCCGTGCCGAAGGGAAGATCCATGTCGGCGATGACGACATCGCTTTCCAATGCGCCCGCGATGGCAAACGCGGTGTTGTGGCAAACGGTGCTGGACCCGGCGCCGCCCTTCGTGCCGACGAAAGCAATGGACTGTCCGACCGGCCCGGTCGACGGATCCGTATAGATCGAAGAGATGCTTTCGATTAGCTGCGCGCGCCCGTGGGCGCAACGACGTACTCGCTCACACCACGGCGCAGGAGCTCGCGGTAGAGCACCACGTCGTTGACATGTCCGACCGCAATCACCTTGGTGCCCGCGTCGCAGACTTCCGCGAGACGCTCCAGATCGGCAAGCATCTCGGTCCTGTCCAAGAGAGACTCGATGACGATGAGATTGGGGGTGGACGCGTCGCGGTAGAACGCGACCGCCGCTTCGACGCCTCCCATCTGCACCGTGACGTGCGCTTTGGACAGGCGCCGATCTTCCGACGCCTTCTGAATGACAGAAGCGGTGTCCTGATCCTCGCAGAACGCTTGGATATTGACCCGTGGAATCGGACGCGCGCGCGGCTCTTCAGGCAGGTCCTGCGTGGACTGCGGTGCTGATTCCAGGGAATAGGCGACGTTGCTCGACATTCGTTAGTTTCCTACGCCGGATTCACTCGTGAGCGCGCGCTCAGGCAAAGGCTGATTCTGAGGAGCCCACTTGGCGCCCGTCGGATCGCCCTTCACGTATTTTCTCCAGACCGTGTCGCGCCGTTCGCCCGGACGCGGGGCCTCCGGCCTCGGCGAGAGAAGGTCCTGCGGGTCGGCGATCATGGCCGCCAGGTTCTTCTGTGTGGCGCAGCCCATATTCGGCGAGGGCAGATTGGCGGGATTTCGTGCAAGGTTCTCCGACCAATCAGGCAATCAGGTCCCTTCGCGCGGAATTCCATGTAGGACAGGCGCACCGGTGCCGAAGGGTCGCCATTCGCATAGTAGGGCTCCACGCGGACATCCCGCGGGCTGATGCCGCTTCGGCGCATGGCGTGGCGAACATCACCGTAAACGCGCTTGGCTTCGGCCTGATTGCCGCTGCCAGAAGGCGTCCGCACGATCAGACCGCCCGTTCCGCTTTCGTGGTAGTTGGCGAGATAGCCGTACAGCCGGTTCCACTGCGTGCCGCTTAGGCACGCGTCCCGCGCGGCGCGGCGATATCCAGCATCGCCTCGCCCTCTCCGACTTGGATCGGATGGCGCTGCGTGGGATCGGACAAGGTGAACGGCGCCTGCATGCGCGGACCTTGCGCGCACCCGGCGACCGAGAGCGTCATTGTGGGCGCTGCCACCATGACGGCCGCGAGCAGAGCGAGCTTTGGTCGAGCAAAGCCCGTGAGACCTTGAGCGGTAGACTTCATCTGACTTTCCTCTTCCCTCTACTCGACGATGAATCCGACGTCGCCTGCGTAGTCACCGACAGGCGCGCGTTCGGGATCACGTCCGTAAATCCGATTCATTTGGCCAAGGAGATCGCTGTTCACGTCCGATGCCCAGGCAAAGCCGTCGTCGGGCCGCGCCAGCTGCTGGCGGGCGGCCGGCTTGACCACATAGGGCGTAACCAGAACGACGAGTTCCGTTTCCTTCGACTGGAAGTCGCGGCTGCGGAACAGCGTCCCCAGGACGGGCAGGCTTTTCAGGCCGGGGTACCCGCTGATGGCTTGCCGCGACTGGTCCGACAGCAATCCAGCGATCACGATCGAACCACCGCTCGGCAGTTCGACGGCGGTCTCGGCGCGGCGGACCTTCAGGGCCGGGATCGAGATGTTTCTCAGGACGACCGCGCCTTCGGTGGACAGTTCGCTGACTTCCGTCGAAATCTTCAGGCTGATCAGCCCCTCGGACATCACGACCGGGGTGAAGGACAGGCCGATACCGAACTTCTTGAACTCGACGGTGATCTGATCGAGCTGCTGTGCGACCGGGATCGGGAACTCACCGCCGGCGAGGAAGTTCGCCGTCTCTCCGGAGATCGCGGTGAGGTTCGGCTCTGCAAGCGTACGGATCAGGCCGTTCTGGTCGAGCGCGCGCAGGACGGCGTCGACCTGGCTCGTCCCTGACTGCCACCCCGCGCCTGCAAGCGCGGCACCGGGCGACTGTCGACGAGATTGGGCAGACCGCCGGCGCGAGCAACCCGCCCGCGGCGCGCCCACGGCACCGTTGATGGGGTACGGCAAGGCGGAGAGCGCGGCGAAACCGAAATTGCCGGAATTAACGATGGCAGCCAGATCCACGCCAAGCTGCTTGACGACGTTCCGCTCCATTTCGACCACGGAGACTTTGAGAAGGACCTGCTCGCGGCCTTCGACGGTGATCATGTTGATCACCCGGCTGGACCCTTGGTTGCCGCCGGAGCTGCCACCACCGCTGCTGTTGTTGATCGTAACCGCGGCACCGCCGCCACCAGCCGTCGTGCTGGTCGGCGCAGCGCCGGAATCCAGGAAGCTGTTCACGATCTCGCTCGCGCGTGTCGCGTCGATCGGCGTGGGAACGCTGCCGGTCAGGACCACGTTCTGACCAACGGTCTCGACATGGACGCGTGAGCCGGGGACCAAGCGCGCGATCAGGTTCTCGAGGGCGCCGAGGTCCCGCTCGATGGTGACCTCGAGCACGGCGACCTGACCGCCATTGTTGTCGATGAAGAGAATGTTGGCTTCGCCGAGATTCTTGCCGATGAGATAGGCGCGGGTGGCGCTCTGCATTACCGCGTCAATCTGCTCGGGATTGGACACCATGACCTCGCGCACAGGACGCGGCAACTCGACAATCATCGACTTGTTGAGGCCGAGCTTGATCTGGCGGACCTGGCCGTCTCCGACGCGCAGGAGCGATTGGTGATAGGACTGAGCGTAGCCTGTTTGCGGCGCCATCGTCATCGCGGCCGCAGCGAGAACCGCCGCGATCGCGGCCGGCAGGAACAGGGCAGCAAAGAGAGAGCGACGCATCCGTTTGCCTTTTTTTGTTGTATTCGTCATGCGCTTTCTCAGTTGATCCCGAAGGCGCGCGACGGCACGCCGTATTTCAAAAGCTTCACTGTGCTTGAACCGTCGTCGCCAATCGGCGCCGCGGACTCTCCGTTCGTCTGCGCGTCGGCAAGACTGCGCAGCGACAGGGAGATCTCCCCTATCGACTGCGCGAGCATCAGCACCTCCGCTTGACGCGGAGAAAGTTCGAGCGTGGCCGTCTTTCCAGAGACGGACTTCTCACCATCGTTGTTTTCCAGGGCCTGGCCGATGGCGAGCACGCGAACGTTGCGGAGAATGGCCTCGCTGACCATCTGGTCCTTCCGGCCGACTTGCTGCTTGTGCGATAGGATCACGTCCACCCGGTCGTTCGGCAGGATGAAGCCGCCGGCGGCTGTTTCCTCTTGGATCGGCGTCGACACCGCCCGCATGCCGCGCGGCAGAATGGCGGCCATGACGCCGCCTTCGGAAATCTTGATGAGCTTTTGATCTTTGATGGGTTCGCCCGCGATGAAGGGCGCGCGCGCGACGGCGCCGGAAAGCTCCGATGGCGCGTCTGGCTGCGATTCCCGCGTGATCAGTCCCGGCGTCACGCCCTCGACCGGCCATTGCTGCCATTTGAAGTCGGCTGCATCCACGCTGTCGCCGAGGTTGATGTCCTTGGACGCAACGAGCACATCCGTGGCGCCCACGGTCTTCTCGACCTCCTGCACCTCGGGAGGCCGGGAAACGATGGAGTTGGCCATCCACGCCGCGGCGATTGCTGCAGTCGCGGCAATCACCAGAACGACGGCCCTTCCCTTTTTCATTGTCAGCCCTTCCCCTTCGGCGCTTTGAACATCGCGCCAGTTAAGGCCGACTGTGCCGCATCAAACCTCAACGCGAAGTTAATGCCTGTGCCAAATTGGGCGCAGAACCCTTGGGTTTGGGCGCCGTGGTGGTGCCAGGGTCGAGGCCTGAGTGGGACCAAAATAGAAGCCCGGCCACGCGGCATCGCGGCGCCAGAGCCCTGGTGCCGTTAGTTGACGTCGATCGGGAGATGCGTAGGTGCGCTAGGGCGTGCTACCCGCCAAACGCGGCCATGAACGCCGTATGGGGGTAGACCAGAAGGCCGGCGGCAGCGAGAGCGATGCCGTAGGGGACCCCCTCTTTGGAATCGTGCAGCCGCGTGATCCACTGTTGCGAGTACAGCGCCGCCGGCAGCGGCATGGACCGCATCGCGAGCAAGAACAGCGTCAGAACGCCGCCAAACACAGCGGCATAGATCGCGTAAGCCAAGACGTGCTCGGGCCCCATCCATAGGCACGTGGCCGCGAAGAACTTCGCATCGCCGCCGCCGATCCACCCCATAGAGAACATCGCGAAGGTGATCACGAGCGCGCCCATGGCCAGAGCGACGCTAAGACCCGCGGTCTCCCAGCCGATGCCGGCCAGCGGGGCCAGCAAGGCAAAACCGGCGATCAAGGCCAGCGAGATCCAGTTGGGCAGCGTCATCGAGAACAGGTCGTAGGCAGCCGCGAAGGCCATCGCCAACGGAAAGATCGAGATGATGAGTAGGTCGGTTACCATGTGCCGTTCTGCCTCTACCGGACGCTTTGGAGTCTCGCACGAGAACGGGCGGTCCCGTGCAGCGGGGGCAGTCTTGCGGCCAAGGATTAAAGACCGCGTTAACCGAACGGTGGTGAACGAGGTTTGCCAATCCTTCACCTTTTGCGGGTGAGATCGCCCTAGACATTCAGTCCTCGTTAGTAGTTGAGCGTAGGGGATAGGAAGCCAATGGCATTCCGCTTTCGCCCAGGCCGTCAGGCCTGCGGTATCTCAGTAGCCGCGACCATGGCCATAGCCTCCATTCAGCCCGTGTGGGCCTCGGGCATGCACGCCTCGGGTCGGGACATCGAAGTCCTCATGGACCAAGCGATGATGGTGCGCCTGGAACGTCCCGCCGCGGAAATCGTGATCGGCAATCCCTCGATCGCCGATGTCGCGGTGCAGAGCAGCAATACGCTCGTTCTAACCGGCAAATCATTCGGCGAGACCAACCTGATCGTGACCGATCGGGACGGGAAGGTTCTCGTGAACCGCCGCATCGTGGTTCAGGAACCCGATGGGGGCTTCGTCACCGTTTACCGGGGCGTCAGCCGCGAGACCGTTCATTGCGCGCCCAACTGCGAGACGCCGCTCGTCATCGGCGACAACGCAACCTATTTCGATACGATCGCGAAAGAGGTTCGCGTCAAGCAAGGCATCGGTCAGTCCTCCGCGGAAGGCGAAGCCGGCGGCGAGTAGCCCGCAACACTCTTCCCTGCGTCCAAACGCACCGAAGCCCGGCGCGATTGACACGCCGGGCTCCGAGATACCGCACCCTTTGCCGTCTTGAAGCTATTGCGCGATGCGCAGTTCGCTCAAGCCCTGGGCAATATCGGCGAAGATCGCCGCCAGTTGCGAGTTGGACGGCGAGTTGTAGTACATGTCCGGCTTTGACGCGCAGTTCCTCAGCAGGGTGTGGGTCGAGGAACTGCTCACGCGAAAGCCGATCGTGTAGATCAGAATGCCCTTCGCCTTGATGTTGTTGCAGACCGTCTCCGTCTTTTCATCGAGCTCGTTCTCCGCGGTCGAGCCGCTGGTGCTGCCCAAATGGCCCTCCGACGGATAGCCAAAGGCGTTGTAGTTGGAACCGTTATGGTTGTAGACGCGGCCCGGGTCGTTCGATCCGTCCGTCAGTAGCACGATCGCCTTGACGCGCTCCTCTTCGTCGTACGCCTCCGCTTCCGTGAAGGGCGCGCTCGGCGACAGCACGCGCCAGCCCCAAAGGAGCCCGGCCGGGATGTTCGTGTAGCCGTTCGCCTGCAGCGCATTGATCGCGTCGGTCACATCGCTCTTGCTGTCGCTCAGAGCCGTGATGGGGCGCGGGGGACAATTTTTGTTCGGTCCGTTGGAATGGTTCTGGATGCTGATTTTGTCATACTTGCCCGTATACCTTTGGCACTTCTCAGGCGTACGATTTCTCGACCGTCTCTCACCGCATTTTTGGTCGTCGATGTAGTTGTTGGGGTAGCTGTACCCGTCATCATTGTCCGAGTCCGGCTCGTCCGGCGCAAAGTAGGGCGCAAAAAGGGAATCGGGGTTTCGGTTTTCGTCACCGGGCGTGGCGTCTGTAAGTTCGTATGCATAACCTGATCGCTCGCGCACGCACCCCTCCCAGTCCCAGGAAGATTTCTTGCGGCGCAGCTTGTCGAAGAAGTCGAACGGTTTCGTACCGGATCCGAAGTCTTCCTTTGCGACCTGAGACTTGGCGTTTTTGTCGAGCCAAGTCGCGTTCTTGTTATCAGTGCCGACGTTCACCGCTGCGGCAAACGGCACGAGAGCCACGTCCAGCGTGTCCGACGTGTTGCGATCGCCAAACATGTCGTTGACCATCTTCTTGGCGGCGTCTTTCATGGCGTTCATCTTGCCGCTGGACCCCATCGAGCCGGTCGTATCCAACACGAGGGCAAGTTCGATGTTGCGCTGACGCTTCGTGATCGTGTTTTCGATTCCAACGTCGAGGTTGTTCACGTTGGCGAGGCGCAGAAAGGTGGTCGGCACCGAGGCCGTCGCCTTCACGACGATATCGTCGCCGACAAAGCTCACCTTGAAGTCGCTCTTGATGTCCTTCGACAGAGCCGATGCGTAGTTTGCATCGAAGAACTGCTGCGCCTTCTCTTCAAGTTCCTCTTCGGTCAAACCAACCCACGAGCCGATTGCAAGAGCTGCGGCGTCGGCCGCGTCCGAAACGGAGCCGCGAACTGTCATGGCCCGGCCGTAATCGATGGCGACACCGACCATGAGAATGATCGGCACAATGGCCAGACCGAAAACCACCGCCGCATTGCCGCGCTTGTCGCGCGGAAAACGGCGCGCGCGCGCCGCCGAGAACTTGAACATTTGACACCCCTGTCTGTTTTAGCCGGCAGGGGCATCATTCGACGTGCCCCCTGTCCAGCGGGCGTCATCTAAGCAGAAACGTCCTTACGGCCCGTCTCTCAATTCGATAAAATTCAAATATACTTATAATTAAGACGGGTTTCTTCTCTGTTTACCTTTGCCGTTAGCAGAATTTCCCATTTACTCGCCGTTAAACTACAGCCTCTATTCGTTTCAACATGTTGATCTTCATTAGAGAGGCGGTCGCGGGGTCGCGGCGCATCGAGGCTGGCGCTCGCTTCCTCCATGACAGCCGGGGTGCCTCTGCCCTGGAGTTCGCCGTGATCGCGGCTCCGCTTTTCTTCCTCATTTTGGCAGTGGTTCAGGTCGGGTACGTTTTCTTCGCGAACTTCGCCCTCGACGGCGCGGTTGCGAACGGCGCGCGCCTCATCCGGACGGGTCAGGCACAGATGCAAGGCTTCGACGCGGCGAAGTTCAAAGACGAGCTGTGCAAGGGTTTTGTCGGGCCCCTATCGTGCGGAAAACTGATGCTCGACGTGCGCAGCTACGACAACTTCGCCTCCGCCGCCGCCGGACTAACGCCACCGATGAATTCGGACGGGAAGACAAATCCCAATGTGGCCTTCGATCCGGGCAGTCCCGAGCAAGTAGTCATCGTTCGCGCCTTCTACCCGCTCGAACTAGGCTCGCTTTTTCCGTCTGCAATGGGGCTCCACGCCCTCGGAAACATGGCAAATGGAGACCGTATGCTGGTGTCCACAGCCGCCTTCCGTAACGAACCGTATTTGTAGGGGCTGCCGCGTGACATCGTTCCGACGCATGGGATTGCGCTTCCAGCGGTCTATGAAGCCCCGCACACGCCGCTTCGCTGACGCACGCAGCGGCGCTTCGGCTTTGGAGTTCGCGTTCGTCGCACCCCTATTGATTGGCCTTTACCTCGGTGCGGTCGAAGTGAACAACGCACTCACGGTCTACCGCCGGACACTGCAGGTTGCGACGACGGCCGCCGATCTCACCGCCCAGGTCAAATCCGTAACGAAGAGCGAGATCAACGACATTCAGGCTGCGGCGACGAGCATCCTCACACCTTACGCGACCAAGCCCCTTAAAATCGTGCTTTCGAGCGTGGTTGCCGACGACAACAACGTGGGAAAAGTCGAGTGGAGTTGCGCCAACACCGGCGCGGCGCGTTCCAAGGGCTCGACGTTCAAAGTCCCGAATGGACTGACCGAACCCGACAGCAGCGTGATCGTCGCTGAAGTGACTTACGCGTTCAAGCCGCTGGTCGGTCTCAGCACCTTCTTCAGCCCCGGCTCGTTTACGATGGGGCAGACTTTCTATGCGCGGCCGAGGCGGAGCCTGACCGTCAAGAAGACGGACAATTCCTGCTAGGCATCGGCTTTCGCGGGCTGGCGCACGGGGCTTGCCCACAGATCGTACTCGCTTGCGTCCGTCACCGTTGCCAATAGCCGGTCGCCCGGCCGAAGCCCCTCACAATCGTCGATGAAGACGTTTCCGTCGATCTCCGGTGCGTCCCAATGAGACCGTGCGATCGCGCCTTCGGAGTCGACATCGTCGACGATGACCTCGAGCGTTTCGCCGACACGGGCCCCGAGCACTTCGGCACTGATGGCCTGCTGGTGCGCCATGAGACGGGCATAGCGCTCTTCCTTGACCTCTTCGGGGACTTCGCCCGGCAGCGCATTGGCCGGCGCCCCATCGACGTCTTCATATTTGAAGCACCCCACACGCGCGAGACGCGCCTCGCTCAGCCAGTCGAGCAGTTGGGTGAAGTCTTCCTCCGTCTCGCCCGGAAAGCCCACAATGAACGTCGAACGCACGGCGAGATCGGGGCACTGCGCCCGCCAGCGTGCGAGACGCTCCAGCGTCTTCTCCTGATGGGCGGGCCGGCGCATCGCTTTCAGAATACGCGGGCTGGCATGCTGAAACGGAATGTCGAGATAGGGAAGGATGCGTCCCTCGGCCATCAACGGCAGGACCTGGTCCACATGCGGGTACGGATAGACGTAGTGCATGCGGACCCAAACGCCGAGCGAGCCCAAGGCCGCTGCGAGATCGGCGAAACGCGTTTGCGCTTGCCGGCCACCCCACTCGGTCTCCGCGTATCCGAGATCTACGCCATAGGCGCTCGTGTCCTGCGAGATCACCAGGAGTTCCTGAACACCGGCGGCGACGAGCCGCTCCGCCTCGCGCATGACGTCCGTGAACGGCCGGCTTTGTAGAGGCCCGCGCAAATGCGGAATGATGCAGAAGCTGCAGGAATGGTTGCAGCCTTCCGAAATCTTCAAATAGGCGTAGTGGCGCGGCGTGAAGCGAACGCCTTCCGGCGGCACGAGATCCAGGAACGGATCGTGCGCGCGCGGCACAGCCTTGTGCACCGCCTCGACCACAGCCTCATAGGCCTGCGGTCCCGTTATCGCGAGCACGTCGGGATATTGATCGCGGATACGCCCGGCCTCGACGCCGAGACAACCCGTGACAATGACGCGGCCATTCTCTGCCAACGCTTCCCCGATGGCCTGGAGCGATTCTTCCTTGGCGCTGTTGAGGAAACCGCATGTGTTGACGACGACGGCGTCGGCGCCCTCATAGCTTGGCGACAGCACGTAACCTTCCGCGCGCAGGCGCGTGACGATCCTCTCCGAATCCACAAGGGCCTTGGGACAGCCAAGGCTCACGAGGCCGATCTTCGGGGCGTGTGCGCCGCTCGGCGCATTTTCGTCGGGTGTGGTTTCAGTCATCGGTCGCACTTATAGGCTTGCCGGTGCCCGAGGCAATAGGGCGTGAGGGGCAAGGCCGCGGCGTCGGCAAGGCCGTTGCATGATACGCCGTTTGGCGTTTATCTCCCGGTGGCTGAGGGCCACCGGCACGGGGGGACTCTTCAGCTTGCGAAAGGGGCTTGCTCATGCGTCTGCGTCCGATGTTTTTGGCCTTCTTGACCGGGGTCCTGGTTTGCGGCGTGCCGCT
Source organism: Methyloceanibacter stevinii (assembly GCF_001723355.1). Lineage (NCBI taxonomy): Bacteria > Pseudomonadati > Pseudomonadota > Alphaproteobacteria > Hyphomicrobiales > Hyphomicrobiaceae > Methyloceanibacter > Methyloceanibacter stevinii. Next base: position 85,615 of record NZ_LPWE01000010.1, read on the forward strand.
CGGCGCGGCCTCGGCCCAAACCACATCAGCGAAGAAGACCCCTCCGGCCCAGAGCGATCCCAACAAGCCTGCGACACGAGTCGCCGGAAGCTACGGCAACTGGACACTTCTGTGCGGCAAGGAGGGGGATCCGAAGACCGCCGAGGAGCGATGCTCGCTCGTCCTGCCGCTCATCGAGAAGAAGACCCAGAAGCTGATCTTCCGGGTGATCCTGGTCTACGGCCCCAAGGGACGGCTGGTCCTTCGCGTGGACGGGCCGACAGGCGTTGCGCTCCAGCGCGGCGTGCAGCTCGCGACGGATTCGGAGAAGGTCTACACAATGCCGTACCAAACTTGCCTCCCCATGGGCTGCAAGGCGCTCTATCTCGTGCCCGACGAGATGAAGCAGGATCTGCTGAAGTCGAAAAAGGGAACGATCGTCGTCTACGCGCTGAACGGCAAACAGATCCAGACGGTCGCCGAGTTCGATGGGCTCGCGTTGGGGCTTGAGGCCCTCGACAAGAAACGCACCGCAATCGTGAACAACAACTAGCGCCGCCAAGACCGGTCGGCGCGAAACCTAACGCAGCGATTCCATGCGCAGCGGCGCGGAGCCGTCACCATCTGCGGGCGCCACCGAGAAGGACGGCGCCAGCGCGCTCGGCTGCGCTTCCTGACCCGCGGCGGGACCGCCGCTCGTGATCTGCGTACGGCGGCGAGCGCCACGCTTCTCACGAAGAACCACACCGGGAATGACGATCTCCGTGGCGGCTTCACCGCTTCCGGCCACAAGCGGGTTACGCGCAATGCCGATCCGGGGATTCGTCAGGGGGCCGGCAATCCGAAGCGGCGGCAGATGTTCGGCCGTCGAGGCTACGCCGCCGCCTTGCGTCTTCTCGACCGGCCCCGGATTCACCACAAGATCGAGACTGTCGCGCGGTAGGTTCACGACGCCGTCGGCATTGATGTTCGCCGACGGGCTCCGCAGTCTGAGGTTCCGGGTCGACGCCAAACCGTGATTGATGTCGAAGCTGCCCGCAAGCAGGCTGAAAGGCATTGTGGCCCCGGGATCCTGGTGCAGGTCGAGCTTCCCGGACTCAAGTCCGCTGACGAGCTTGGACGCCGCCATCCCGTCGACCGCGCCGTCAGCGATCGCGAAGGCGCCGTTGCCCATGAGCGACAACGCCATTTCCTGCCAGTCCCCGCCGATACCCGAGACGTTGAGCGTCAGCTTGCCTTGGCCGCCGATCCGCTCTGTTCCGAACGCATCCTTCAGCAGCGAGCGGGTGTCGACATCCTCGAGACGAAGATCACCGGCGAAGCTCGGATCGGAATCGTTCAAGGCGGCTGTCAGCGTTCCACGCCCGCTGCCGCCATAGAATGTCATGTGCCAGAGCGTGGCCGCGAGCGTGCCGTTCGCGAAGTCGAGGCTCACCGCGCTCGGTCCGATCTGCACGCCGTCGAGCCGCGCCCTTCGGATATCCAGGTCGACGTCGGCGTCGAAGAGCGGTTCGTTGGACCGGGGGACGGAAGCCGTCGCCAGCACCTGGTCGATGGCCTCCTGCGGCATCGAGATCGTGAGGCTGGGCTGCGAGACGCCCGGTCCCGGCTTGAGAAGACGGGGAACCCCCGACGCGGCGTCGGGGTTCGGCGGTGGCGCGATGTCCTGCTCGACATGCGTGGCGGGGCCCGCGTTTGCGTTCGCCGGGCTTGGAGCCGCGAATGCCAACGGCGTCGCAGCTTGGATCGCGGGCAGCGAACCCTGGCCCGTCATCGCCAGAACCGGGCCGAGATTGAGTTCGTCGACGATGAACGATCCCTCGATGCGCGGCCGGGTGGCGGTCAGCGCGATCTTCGCGCTTCCCTGGCCGCGTGCATTTTCCTGCACAAAACGTATGTCGCTAAGGTCCACCTGCTCGCCGGTCCAGGCAACCGTGCTCTGCATCTCTCCTTCGCCCGTCACCGGGACGGCGCCGGAGACACCTTTCAGCCAGGCGAGGAATTGGCGGACAGAGCGGGTCTTGGCGGAGAGGGTGCCCTCGCCGGACAGGCGTGGAACCATCGCAATGTCGCCCTCGTAGCGCGCGGACACGGTATCCGCCTCGATGGCCAGTTGCAGCTGCGCGGCGCCTTGGTCTGCAATGGCGGCCGGGGACGCGAGTTTGAAGTCGAAGCCGACGGCCTTGCCCTTCCAGTTGAGGTGCCCGCGCCCGGCCATCGGCGAGGTGAGAGCCGGCATGGTCAGCGCGGCGTTGACGCGCTCGAAGCGATGCGGTTTGGCGCGGCGGGCGCTGTGAACGAGGACCGTGCCGTCGCGGATCTCCAGATCTTCTATGGCGAACTCTTGCGAAGCAGCAGCGCCATCCGCCTGCCCGACGGCCGACAGGACCGACGAGGCGTCGTCCGAGCCGCCACCCACATGCAGGGAAAGCACCGGCCGGTCGAGCACGACGCGCTCGATCGAGTCGGGGGCCCCAAAGAAATCAAGAAACCGAGATCGATTTCGAGTTTCGGGATCGCCAGCGCCGCGGCGTCCGGCTGCGCATTCGGCGCACTGATGACGGCATCGGTGATCTCGATATGGGGAGTCGGCAAGAAGGAAAGCCGCGTGCCGCCGTTGATGGCGAGGTCGCGCCCGGTATGCGCTTTGAGCCAAGAGACGGCCCGCGTTTCGACCCAGCCGGTCGGGGCCAATAGGTTGGCGCCGGCGAGAGCCACGGCACACACGGCGGCTACGCCGCCGAAAATCTTCAGTCCAAGGCCCCAAACGCGGCGCCGGGGTGCCTGCGGAGGGACCGCGCCTTCCAACTCGACGCCGCGAAGCCGCACAGATGCGGGCTGCAGCGATCGCGAAACAGGCACGAGTGCGCGCGAACGCTGTCGCGTCTTGTCAGATGTGTGGCGCTGCATTGATCCCCCGGACGAACTGTCCGAATTAGCCCGACAAATGCGGTGAGAATTGGAACGAAACGCAAGAGCGAGCGCTTCGTCCACGGACAAACTGCCCGGTACGCTTGATTGCGCCGATCAGCGCACGAGAATTGCGTGGTTGTCCCAGTGAAAACGCGTGGAATGGCGCGGGCCAAGGCCATCCGCGCTCCCCGACAGGAGCCAGCCCTCGCCGCTGGTGAGCAAGAATGTCGCACCCTTGTGGGTGGGCGCCAGTCCGCAGCCGTCGCGCAGACTGCACGATCCGAGAAAGCGCCGTGCTTTCGGGTCCCAATAGGTCACGACCCCACCCTTAGGCGCGGACGCCGCCACAACCGAACCATCCGAGTCGGCCGTCACCGACCCGATGTAGTTCTTCAGGGTGAGTTGAGTCTCTTCCGGCGCCGGGATGACGGTCAGCGTTTCGCCGCGCCGGTGGAAGCCCATCAGGGGCGGCAGGTCGTCGGCGTCGCCGCGATACTGGCAACCGAACGCCACAATGTCGTTGCCCGCGACCGTCAGGTGGCGAATGGACAGCCGGCGCAACTCATCGGGGTGACCGTGCCGCTCCAAGAGGTCTCCCGTCTCAAGGTCCACATAGGCGAGCGACGGTTCCATGTCGGCGAGGTTGAGTTCCTCGCGCCTGCGGTCCGGATGGGTCTGAATGCCGCCATTGGCCACGACCAGCGTGCGTTTGTCGGAAAGCAGCGCCAGGTCGTGTGGACCGATACCGTGGCTCGGGATCTCTCCGATCTGGCGGTAGCCGGCTGCCGCATCGCGAACGCCGATCACGCCGCGCCCGCCGACGTAATCGTTTTCGGTGGTGTAGAGCAGCCTGCCGTCGGCGGAAAACACACCGTGCCCATAGAAGTGCCGGCCGGGACGTGCCGAGAACCAAACCGGCTTACGCGCATCCATAGGCACGGCAACGCCGAAACGGCCGGGACGACGCGCGAAGGCCACCCATTCCGAACCGCCCGGACGCAGCGCGACATCGTGGCCGCGGGCCGGCAGCAGGACTTCGCGAATGTCGCCGCGTTCGAGGTCGAACAACGCCGCAGAATAGTTGCCTTGATCGTCCTTGCGCGCGGCGGCGAAGCGCTCCGGCAACGACGCGGCGGCAAGTGGGCCGGGAACGGTCAACGCCAGTGAGGATCCGGCCAGCGCCGTGAGAAACGTGCGGCGGTTGAGTGTCATGGCTAGTCTCCGTCACCTGCGTTGAAGCCGAAGCTGAGCCCCGCGCCCTCGGCAATCAATCCGGATGCGGTCGTGTTCGCGCTCTTCAAGCCGACACGCAGAGCCTCGAGCTTGCCGCGCTGTTCGGGGTCGGTGACCGCCTCGGCCACCGGCTCGGTTTCGGCGCCAAGAACGTCGATACTGTGCTTGAGGTCGAACACGATCGAGTCTTCGACGCCCGGCGACTGGTCGGCAACGATCGCCGCGAAGCCCCCATCGACGAACAGGGCCTGCACGGACTGAAGATTGACGGTCATGTTCGGAAAGGTCTGACCGCTCCGCCAGAATGCCGCGAGGCGCGGGCGGGCGCGCTCGGCGGACTCGCCCAGCACCCGGCCGAGCTTTTGGTCGCGCACGCGTTCGACGCCGCTGCTGAAGGCCTTGAAGAGTTCAAGCGTGACGTCTTTCGGCGCGCGGTAGAGCACGCCGTCGGGCTCGGGCTCCAGGAAGCTCTTGGTGAAGGGCGCATCGGGCGCCCACGCTTCGACAAGGTCCTTGGAGAGTTGCGCAATATTGTCAGTCACCGCCGCGGCGAAGCGGCAGCGAAACACCGCATCGTCACCGGGGCTCGCAAGTGCGTCGGATCCTTTGCCGTAAAGAAGGATTTCGAGGGCCGGCAAGCCCTGCAGCGCGACACTCTTCTTGGCAAGCGTCTCCACGCTCGTGACACTCTCGTCCTTGGCCAAGAGGACCCGCTGGACCTGCCGGTAGCCGAGGCCCTTCCGGTCCGGCCAGAAGAACAGCCTCTCGTAGCGATGCTCGTGATTGACCGGTCCGAACTGAAAGATCTCGACCGCGCTCCAGCCGTCGACGGCCTTAGCGAAGGCCGCACGGGCATCCGCGAGCGTCTTTTCGGAGGGATCTTTGCAAAGCACGGCGGTCGTGGCCGCCAAGGTCGCGGCATCGTTCGCGAATGCATCGTAGCCTGGCCGGATGACTTTCGTCAGCGCCGCCTCGGCAACGGCGGCATGATCCGCCTCTGCCTGCGCCGCGGGCCCGGCCGAACCGAGAGCAAGAGCCACAATCCCGAGGGACAGGGCCGAATGGAGGAAACGGGTCATTGGCATAGGTCTAACATCTGATTTCCAGCTTGGCGTGGGGCCGGGTTGTCGCGACTAGAGCGAGTTCAAAAACGCCAGGAGGCGTTCCCGATCTTCCTTGTCCAGCGAGGCAAACCGGTCACGGGCCGCTTGGCCCTCACCGCCGTGCCACAGGATTGCCTCCGTGAGATTGCGGGCCCGGCCGTCATGAAGGAACTGGGTGTGGCCGCTCACCGTCTCGGTCAGACCGATACCCCAGAGCGGCGGCGTGCGCCATTCGCTCCCCGTCGCTTTGCCGTCCGGCCGATCGTCCGCCAGCCCCTCGCCCATGTCGTGGAGCAGCATGTCCGTGTACGGCCAGATGAGCTGGTTCGACAGGTGTGTCTGCTCGGGCACGTCGCCGGTCGTGAAGTTGGGCTGGTGACATTGAGCGCAGCCGACCTTGTAGAAAAGCTCTTTGCCCTTCAGCACCTCGGGCGCGTCCACGTTCCGGCGCGGCGGTACCGCCAGGTTCTGCGTGTAGAACGTCATCAGATCGAATAGCTCGTCGCCCACTTCCACGTTCTGGTATTTGGGCGAGTTGCCGGACGGCGCGTCGATGCACGATGTCTGCCTCTCGGTGCATTCGCCGGCGCCGCTCGGATGCAGCGTTGTCGAGATACCGATGTCACCGGAAAACGCATCGGCGTTCTGTTCGACGATGGTCGGCACATTCGCCTTCCAGCCGAAACGGCCCAGCATCTCCTTGTCATGCAGCTTGGACCACATCCGGTTCGGACGGCCCGAAATGCCGTCCCCGTTCGCATCATCCGGGTCGGCGTTGGCCTTGATCTGCTCTTCCGGAACCGCCTCGAGCAGTCCGAGCCCGATCATCGGCGGTGCGATGCGTGGACCCACCATCACGTCCGGGCTGATGGGACCGTAGTTGAGTCCGGTCAGTTCGTAGTGCGGCGCGCGCAACGAGACTGTCTCGCCGTCCGCGAGCGAAACTTCTTTCTCCTCGTAGGACACTTTGACGGCGCCCTCGGCGTCGTGGCCCTGGATCGACATGTCCTGCAATTGCCCGCCGTAGACAGGGTCAGGCAGCACCGTCACCTTGCCGGAGGCGAGAAGCGCCTTCTCGTCATCGGTCTTGGCGGGCACCGAGAGCCGGAACAGGAGCGATGCCGTCGGCCCCGGCGTGTTCGAAGCGAGCGGAGGATGGCCGCGTCCGTCTTTGAGGTGGCAGTCCTGGCAGCCCCGCACATTGAACAGCGGTCCGAGACCGTCCGAGGCATCGGTGGAGGCGGGCGCCGAAACCCAATGCCGCCGGAAAATGCTGTTCCCGATTTTGAAGTCGAGTTCCTTGCGGAAACCCATATTGCCGGATGATTGCGAAAACGCATTGGCGGTGTCGGTCGCGGCACGGGAGGTGGCGCCGCCGCCCGGCCGGTCTTCGCCCGGCTCGGCTTTTGTGAAATCGATTGCCGGCACGGGCACGTTGGGTGCCCCCGCTCCGCCAGCCGAGCGCGCGTACAATACGAGGCCCGCCAGCAGCGGTACGCAGGCCCCAACAAGAACGACACCGCCAAGCCATGCTTTCGCGTGACTTGACGGTGCTGTCGGGGTCGACTGACTCTGAGAAGGCGTGAACCGTACTGTGTTCACGCGCCCACCTTTCTAGAACGCGAACGTGCTGCGAGCGCCAATGACCGTTGCATTGTCGGCTTCTACGCCGCCATCCGGGTTCATGATGTACTGGAAGTCCGGCTGCAACGTCCAGCCGTCGATGACCTCCATGGTGTAAGCGATCTCGATCAAGGCCTCGTAGCCCTCGCCGGCCGGATCACCATTGGTAACGTTGAACGCCTGCGCCTGATCGGAAATGCTCGAATAGGCATAACCGATGGCCAGTGCGTCGTTCGGACGGCCCGGGATCATGCCCGTCATGGTCACACCCACGTCGAAGTAGAAATCGACATAGTTGCGATCGTCCGGCGCTCCGGCGAAGCGGGTGAAGAAGCCAAGGCCCTGCCCCTCTTCCGTACCCGGCGCGTGCCACAGAAGCTGATCCAAGATCACATAGAGAGCGTAATCGTTGTCCAGCGGCTTGCCGTCCTTGCCGGAGATCGCGATGGGGTTGCCGCCCACATCGGTATAGATGTGGTTGAAGTCCCCGAAGTGGTTCCAACCACCGACCTTGATCGAACCCGGTAGTTCACCGCCCGCCAGCGAATAGCTGTAGGCGCCTTCCGCCATCAAGAGCGTACGATCCCGCAGACCGAAGTCCAGACCGTCGTTGTTGCACACTTGCGGATCGTCCGCAGCGCAGTCCGGTGCCGGATTACCGTTGTAGACGCCGACCATCAGGCTGGTTTGCTCCGTCGGCGTAACAGCGACACGAACGCCGGGCGTAGCCAGCGGGTAGGCCGGGCCGCCGCCGGGGTTGTTTTCGGCCGCGATCGGCGCCCAACCCCACGTGCCGTTGATGAAGTAGCCACCGCCTTCGGCGAAGAAGAACTCAGCGTCCGCCGCGAGCTGACCGACCTTCACCGAAACCGTATCGTTGAACAGGAACTGCTCGAACCAGATCTCGAACAGGCGCGTCGCGTCATTCGCCTCGAAGCTGCTGACCGGCATCAGGGAGCCGATATTGGAGCCTGTGATGGAGTTGCCGTGAATCTGGTAGCCGTTGGCGTGGAAGCAAAGACCGTCCCACAGACCGAGCTTCTTCATATCGGCATTGACGTAGAGCTCGAGCACACCTTGATACTCGCCGCCCTCGTCGGTGCCGCCCCAATTGTAGAACGGCTCGGCGACGTAGGCGCCGCCAATGTCGATGCCCGTGTTGTTCAGCGACCCGGTCATGCCGCCCTTAGCGCCATCGATGAAGTCGAGCTTTCCGTTGGCCCCTGAGGCAAACTGGTCGAACGGATCTTCCGGGATCTCGCAGGCGGCGTTGGCCGCGGCCGGCGCAAGGACGAGTGCGAGCGCACCGAACGCCGCAGCGCGCAGCCCCTTGCCGATTTGAAAGCCTGTAGGAACGCGCAACGCGCGTGGAGAATTCTGTGTGTCGGACATTCTTCCCTCCGAAGCCGAGTGACTAAAAAATCGCGTCAGCGCTTTCGGAGAATTCCGGCGGAAGATCCCGACAATGTGCGAACACCCCCGTTCGCCCATCAGCCCTGTCACGGTCGAAGGCAGGTCTCCTGGCTCACGGTTCATCGCTTTCTGCCCGACCTTCCCGGTTGCCCAGTGGTCACGATTGGCAGCGAGCTCACCGCTCACAGTTGCGGGGGCAGCCACGGCTTCGGCGCCATAGAGGCACACACCGTGTTCCCTTTTCATCCTCTCGGAACGAGTCTTCGAGGAACCTTCAACGCGTTCACGTTGGAGTGTGGCCGAAATATTGTCAATCGAGGCACTTGCGTTGCGCCTCTCTATCGTGGCTTGCGTTGCAAAAGAGCAACGCCCCCTGTCCTGCTTCATTTGATCAGCCCCCCAAAGGCTCGGTTTTGGTCTCTTTGATCGTTCTCGCCGTTTGCGCCGTTGATCCGACTCGGAATGCGTAAAATACAACATTCCGAGTCATCTTTTCTCAAGATCGATTGACGTCGCAGCAGCTGATTTCTCTTCAACTATTGCCGACCGTACTGTTTGGTTTATTCAGCTCCCACCTTCTCAGGCGCATCGAGACTGTCCGATCCCTCGAACTCGATGGCTTTCAGATCCAGCGTTGCCACGGCCCGCTCGATCGCCTTGGTCTGAACGAGCAGAGCGTCGACCACGTCCTGGACGACCTTGTTGCCCTCGTCGTTCCCCTCACCAATCATCTGATCGTAGTTCTCGGTGGTCAGAGCACGCAGATAGAGCGTGTTCATCGCGTCCATGGTGGCATCGAGCGCGGCCATCACTTCGGCGTCTACTTTCGGATCCTTGGCCTTGACCACATCCGAGACGCTTGGGCCCGAAACGACGGAGCCGTCGGCACGGCGATAACGGCCCGTGTAGACATTGTGGATGCCGAGCGCGTCGAAGAAGTGTGCGGCATGGGTGTTGTCGGAGAAGCAGTCATGCTCCTCTTCCGGGTCGTGCACCATCAGGCCGAGCTTGATGCGTTCACCGGCCAGCTCGCCATAAGACAGGCTGCCGAGACCGGTCATGATGACGGTCAGACCGCCTTCATCGCCTGCATCCATGACGGCCTTGCGCGCATCGCCGCCTTCTTTCCACTGATCGGCCATCCACTGCAGATCGTCGATCAGGAGTTGGGTGACGGTGCTCAGGTACTCGGCGCGCCGTTGGCAATTGCCGTTGGAGCAATTCTTCAGATCGTAGTCGGACGCGGGACGCTCGCCGGCGCCGGGCTCCGTGCCGTTCAAGTCTTGTCCCCAAAGCAGGAACTCGACCGCGTGATACCCCGTGGCCACGTTCGCCTCGACACCGCCCGCTTCCTGCAGCGTGTCGGAAAGCAGCGCCTTCGTGATCTTCGAGGTGTCGATCTTCTTGCCGCCGAGCGACAGGGAGACGTTCTTGATCACGTCGGCCACGTAGAGTTCGTTCTCGGGCGACTCGTCGCCATAAACCTCGGCGACGTAGTCGATCAGACCTTCGTCCAGCGGCCAGGCATTCACCTTGCCTTCCCAATCATCGACGATCGGGTTGCCGAAACGGTAGGCCTCGGTCTGCATGTAGGACGGGCGCGCGGCGATCCAGGCGGCGCGGGCGGCCCGCAGATTCGACTCCGTCGGGCTCTCCAGGAAGTCGTCGATCGCGAGCTGCATCGTCCTGGCAGTCTCAAGCGAATCTTCGTATCCGGCCTGCGCGATGTCGGCGTAGTTCTTCAAAACGTCCTTAGGGCTATCGGCCAGCGCGGGCGAGACGTAACAGCCAAACGCCAGGACAGCCGCCGGCACCATCGTCTTTAGTCCTCGAAACATCGAACTCCCTCTCAAGTTGCTACGACTCGCCGGTCGTTTTCTATCTAAAATCACCAATTTCAATCGCTTTTGTCTATGACAAGGGCGAAAGATGCGACGGCCCAGCGGCCAGGGACCGTGGGCCGCCGCAAGGCTGAGATGAGGAAGCGTTTCGGCTCGGGCTGAAACACTTCAGACACTCGGGCTGGGCGGCCGAATGTCTTGCCAGAACCCTACGGGGGGCCCTATCATGAATGAAGTGAACAGTTTTCATGATAATAGTTGAATGATATGCATCTTAAGGAAGTCGACGCCAATCTGCTCGTGACGCTCGATGCACTGCTGGTCGACGCCAGCGTCACACGTGCCGCCGAACGGCTCGGGCGCAGCGCCTCCGCCATCAGCCATGCCTTGGCTAAGTTGCGGGAATTGTTTGACGATGAGCTTTTCGTGCGCGCCGGGCAGAGGCTTGTTCCAACCGCTCGGGCTCAGGAACTCGCGCCGACGGTCCACGTGATCCTCGCGGGCATGGAGAGCCTGCTTCGTCCCAACAAGCCGTTCGACCCGTCACTGACGATGCGCGCGTTTGCCGCAGCCTCCAGCGAGGCCGGTGAATTGATCCTCATCGAGCCCCTGCGCAAGCGCTTGCAGGAGGGCGCGCCGAGCGTCCGGGTCGATTGGACGTCGTCCAACATGGAGTCGATCATCGACGAGTTGCGCAACGCGCGCTGCCACTTCGTCATCGACATCATGGGCGAGAGCGCCGAGGCGCCGGACGTGCGCGCCGCCAAGCTTTTCGACGACGAACTGGCAACCCTGGCGCGGCCGGGGCACCCGTTCTCCAAGCGGCGCCCGAACGGCGAAGCCTTCGCCGCCGCGGAGCATGTGGCCGTCCACTCCCTCCCGGGGTTCCAGGGGCTCGCAGACCGGCTGGCGCAGGCGGGGCACGACATCCGGCGAACGTCGCAGGTCTCCTCCGCGCTTGTGGGCGTCATGGCCACGCTCAACAGCGATGCCCTGCTCACGCTCCCGGCCTCGCTCGCGAGCCTGCTGGAGCGTCAGTTCGGCCTCTCGCGGATCGCACAACCCATTGAACCTGTGACCTTTCCGGTGCGGCTCCTGTGGCACACAAGCTATGACCGGGACGAGTGTCATCAATGGCTGCGCGGCGAGTTCTCGCTCCTCGCCCAGGAACTCTAAAGATATGGCATCGAAGACCCGTCCTCCGGCGCTATGGCCCGTATGTCGAAGCGGCCAACTTGCTAGGGGGAGTAGTCTGTAAGGAGCTTCGTGGGCGTGCCGGCCGCGGGGTACCTCTGAACCCGGGACAGACCGAAGCACATTTGAGGCTACGGGTCTGATTCAACATTCCTGGGGCAGGACGAGATCTACCCGGAGGCCGCCGAGGTGCGAATCCTTCAGCGTCACGTCGCCCCCGTAGAGGCGCGCCAAGTCACGGACGATCGCGAGCCTAATCCGGATCCGGCCGCGCGAGAGTCCCAGCGTTCACCGATGTTGAAGACGACTTCACGCGCTTCCGGCGGGAGGCCGGGCCCGTCGTCCTCGACCGTCATTCCCGTCGCATCGCCGCCGATACAAGCGATTCTCACCGTCGATCTGGCGTGCTTGCAGGCATTGTCGACCAGGTTGGCCAACATCTCGTTGAGGTCGGCGGGATCGCAGGCCAGGCGGCGCCCCTCCGGCACATCAACCTCGATCGCGACCGACTCGCCCTTGTAGAGGCGCTCCAGGGCCGAGGCGACTTCGAGGGCCGCCTTCCGAGGATCGGCGACGACGCCAGGGGTCGAGCGCATGGCGACGGCGCGCGCACGCGCGATCTGATAGTCGATATGGGACTGCATCTTCCGGCACTGACCGAGAATCGTCGAGGAGGCCTGATCCTGGCCTTGGTCGCCCAGCCGATAGGCTTCGTCCGTCACTATGGCGAGCGGTGTCTTCAGACCATGGGCCATGTTGCCCGCCTGGGTGCGGGCACGCTGGATCAAGTCGCCTGTCGAAGTGAGCAACCGATTGAGGTCATCCACGAGCGGCACGACCTCCGTCGGGAACTGACCGCTCAGCTGGCTGGCATGTCCGGAGCGGACACTCTGCAGAGCCGTCCGCAATTGCCGCATCGGCTTGAGCGCATACAGGATGAGAAGCGCCGCGGCTCCTACGAGCGACAGGCCGAATGCGGCCAGCGACATGGAGAGCGTTTTGTTGAAGCTCGCCACCACGGCGTCGAGATGACGTTCGTCCGTGCCGATGATGAAGCGGTCCGGCCTCTCGCCGGGATCTTCCCATACGGCCTTCTCCACCGCGATTAGGGCTCCCGTCGGTCCTTCGATGACGTGGCTGTGCACGCCGATATCGTTCGGCGCATCGGGCGGCATGCTCAGCGGCGGGCCTTCGAGCGACGCCGAGCGCGCGAGCACTTTGCCGTCCTTTTGGACTTCCCAGTAGAAACCGGAGAGCGGAACGTCGTAGCGCGGGTCGCTGAGGTTGCGCTGCAGATGCAGGCTACCGTCCTGGTGAAACTCGGCGAGCCGCTGCAACTCGTCGAGATGCACATGCAGCTCGTCGTAGAACTGTGTGGTCACGTGATGTTTGAAGATCGCGGACAGAACCAGGCCCGCGCCGATCGTACCGAGGGCGATCCACAACGAGGCGGCAAGGATGAGTCTGCTCTTGAGGCTCGTCATGACGGTCTAATCCATCCTGTAGCCGAGGCCGCGGACCGTCGTGATGCAGTTCGCCCCGAGTTTTCGGCGGAGGCGGCTGACATACACTTCGATGGTGTTCGATTCCCGGCTGTCCTCGAGCGCATAAAGGTGCTCGGCCAGTTCCGCTTGCGAAACGATCCGGCCGATACGATGCAGGAAATAAGTCAGCATCTTCATCTCGCGCGCCGTGAGCTTAACGGGCGTTCCGTTGAGCAAGACGCTGCCCGATCCGGCATCGAGCTCGATTCCCCGATGGGTCAACACTGCGCTTGCGATCCCCGATGCGCGGCGGACTAGTGCGCGCAGCCGTGCGGCGACCTCGGGCACATGAAAGGGCTTTGTCACGTAGTCGTCGGCGCCGGCGTTCAGGCCTTCCACCTTTTCCGCCCAGGTGCCGCGCGCGGTCAGGATCAGCACCGGGAGGGCACGGTGCGCGGAACGCCAGCGTTTGAGGACGTCGATACCCTGCATTTCCGGCAGGCCGAGATCGAGAACGGCGGCCGCGTATTCCTCGTCGAGACCCATCGTATAGCCGTCCGTGCCGTTGTCCGCGCGCTCGACCGTAAAGCCGGCCTGGGACAGACCGGACATCAGCCTTTTGGCAATTTCGTTGTCATCCTCGACCAGCAGGATGCGCATGGGGTTCCTCTCGCTCCGTGTGCGTCACGCTTCTAGCACGAGCCACCTGAAAGGAACCTGAAAAGCCCTGTCAGGTCCCTGCAAGGTTCCGTTCAGGTTGGTTTCAGGTAGCGCCTGTAGCCCTGTCGTTGGCCGGCACATTCGCGGCCAGGACGGAGCAAGCTATGCGCGTGTTGCCTTTGACGTGCGTCATCATTTTTGCGGCGGTTACGGTTGGTGCAGCGTCAGCTGAAACCAAGACCGTGACCCTGTCAGCCGATCAGGTGCGCCGCCTCGACATCAAGGTCGAGTCCGTGCGGCCCGCCGAAGCTGAAACCTTGGCGACGCTTCCTGGAACCGTCGTTCCGCCCGTCAATTCGCGCATCGTCGCGACGGCGCCTTTCTCGGGAACCCTGACCCAGGTCCATGTGCTCCCCGGACAGCGCGTGAGCAAAGGAGAGGCGGTTGCCACCATCTCCAGCCGCGATCTCCTGGATGTCCAGAGCCAGTTGTCTCAGGCCGAGGCCGAGCTGCAGATGGCGGACGCGGTCGCGCGCCGCAAGCGGCTGCTCGTGGACAAGCGCTTCCAGAATCCTGTCGTGGCCGAAGAGGCCGAGGCGCAGGTCGCGAAGATCAAGGCGGTAATTGAGCAGTACCGGCGGACCTTGTCCCTCAACGGGATCTCGTTGGGCGCGAACGGGTTGTATTCAATTCCCGCCGCCGCCGACGGCACGGTCGTCGAAGTCGACGCCATGCCCGGGGAAATGATCGAGGCCATGGGTCCGGTCGTGACCATCGATACCAGCGACGAGCTGTGGGTCGAGGTCCAGGTCCCGGCGCGTCTTCTGCCCGTGATCGAGCCGGGCAGCGCCATTCAGATTGTCGGCGGTCCGAAAGGGCGCGTCGTGTCGATCGGCAAATCGCTCCAGGGCGTGACCCGATCCGCGATCCTTTATGCGGCGGTCCCCTCCAATAGCGGCCTCCTGGCAGGGCAGTTGGTGTCGGTCCTGCTTCAGAGGCCCTCGGTAGGCGGTGCTTTCTCGGTTCCGAGCAAAGCCGTGGCGCGCATCGACGGCCACAGCGCCGTGTTCGTCCGCAACGATGCCGGGTTCGCGATCGCGCCCGTGGAATTGCGCGGCAAGTCGACCGAGGCAGCGACCATCGTCGGAAACATCCCGTCGGATGCAATGGTTGCCGCGAGCGGCCTCCCCGAACTCGAGCAAATGCTGGCGGGAGAGTAGGGGATGCTGCGTCGTCTGATCGAATTCTCGCTCACGCAGCGTGTCTTCATGCTGCTCGTTTACGCGCTGGTGGCGGCTGCCGGCGTCTACGCGTTCCGCACGATCCCCATTGACGCCTTTCCCGACATCTCGCCGGTCCAGGTGAAGATGATCCTGAAGGCGCCGGGAATGACCCCGGAAGAGGTCGAGACGCGCGTCAACACGCCGATCGAGATGGAGCTTCTCGGTATTCCGGGACAGACCATCCTGCGATCGTCCGCAAAATACGGCGTCGCCGACATCACGCTCGACTTCGAGGAAGGCACCGATCTCTATTGGGCACGGCAGCAGGTTGCCGAACGTCTCGCCAGCGTTCGCGGCGATCTTCCCGGCAGCGTGACCGGGGGGCTCGCGCCGATCTCCACGCCGCTGTCGGACGTGTTCATGTTCACGATCGAAGGCGGCGACCTCTCGCTCGAGGATCGGCGCAGCCTCCTGGACTGGACCATCCGTCCGGCTCTTCGGACCATTCCGGGTGTGGCGGACGTGAATGCGCTTGGCGGCATGGTGCGGACCTTCGAGGTCGCGCCGAACGGCGCCGCGCTGGCCGATGCCGGTCTCGGCGTTTCCGATTTGGCCTCTGCCATCGAGGCCAGCAACCGCAATGACGGCGCAGGAAGGCTCACCGAAGGCGAGAAGGCGCTCGTGGTGCGCTCGGAAGGGGCGATCACAACCCCTAAGGATCTCGAGCAGATCGTGCTCAAGATGGACGGCGAGCGTGTCCTTCGGCTCGGCGATGTGGCCACGGTCGGGATCGGCAATCTCACCCGTTACGGCGCTGTTACCGAGAACGGGAACGACGAAGCGGTGCAAGGGCTCGTGCTGTCCCTGCGGGGCGCCGATGCCAGCGCCATTGTCCAAGCTGTTCGCGAGCGTCTCGACGAGCTGAAGCCGAGCTTCCCGCCGGGCGTCACCATCGACGTGTTCTACGATCGCTCCGATTTGATCTCGAACGCCGTCGGTACGGTGACCAAGGCGCTGCTCGAGGCGACGGTCCTGGTTGTCATCCTCCTGGTGGCGTTTCTCGGAAACCTGCGTGCGGCCTTCGTGGTGGCGCTGACGCTCCCGTTCGCAGCGCTCCTGACCTTCGTCATGATGCGGCTATTCGGGATGACCGCCAATCTCATGAGCCTCGGCGGGCTCGCCATCGCTATCGGTCTGATTGTCGATGCCGCCGTCGTCGTCGTCGAAAACACGGTCGAGCGTCTTCAGCACGCCAAGCCTGATTCCAAGATTCCCAAACTCAACGAGGTCTATAGAGCCGCCAGCGAAGTGGCCACGCCGGTGACGGCTGGCATCATCATCATCTGCCTGGTGTTCCTGCCACTGCTGTCGCTGTCCGGCTTGGAAGGCAAATTGTTCGGCCCCGTGGCGCTGACGATGATCATGGCCCTGAGTGGCTCGCTCGTTTTGTCGCTGACGCTCATTCCCGTCCTGGCGTCGTTCGTCCTCAAGTCCGGTGCACACGCCGAGCCGTGGCTGGTGCGCATGATGACGCGCGGCTATCGCGCGCTCCTCAAGGCGTGTCTGCGCTTTCCGTTGCCCGTGTACCTGCTGGCGGCCGCCGGACTTGTCGCCCTCGTCGTCGCCTACGGCGCGATCGGCAAGACCTTCATGCCGACGATGGACGAGGGGAACGTGATCATGCAGATCACGAAACATCCCTCGATTAACTTGCAGGCCAGCATCGACGGCGACCTGCTGATCCAGCGCGCACTCAAGGAAAAGGTGCCTGAGGTCGAGCACATTGTCGCGCGCGTCGGCTCCGACGAACTCGGTCTCGACCCGATGGGTCTGAACGAGACGGATATGTTCCTCGTTCTGAAGCCGAAGGACGAGTGGCGCGTGCCGGACAAGCAGTGGCTCATCGAGCAATTGCGCACGGCCATGGCCGATCTTCCCGGCTATGAGTTTGCCTTCACGCAGCCGATCGAGATGCGCACCGCCGAGATGCTGACCGGATCGCGAGGCGATCTGGCCGTCAAGATCTTCGGCCCCGATCTCCAGGTGCTGTCCGACATCTCCGCGAAGATTCAATCGACACTGCGAAACGTGCCGGGCGCCGCGGAGGTATCGACGGTCGCCAATGACAGCGTCGACTACATGCAGATCGATGTCGACCGCCTGTCGGCGGGCCGCACCGGCCTGTCTGTCACGCGGCTACAGGACGAGCTGCGGTCGGTGATCGAGGGGGCACCGGTCGGCCTCGTCGCGGAACCAGGACGGCGAACGAACATCGTCATTCGCGGCAGCGAGGTCGTCCGCGAGGATCCCGACGTGTTCGCCATGACGCAGTTTGCCGCTGGCGATGGAGGCCTCGTACGCGTGGGCGACGTGGCCAAGCTCGAGCGCGTCGCCGGGCCGATCAAGATCAGCCGGGAGAATGCATCGCGGTTCGCCGTGGTGCAGGCCTATGTGACCGGTCGCGATCTCGTTGGATTTGTCGAGGAAGCGCAGCAGGCGGTCGCCGAGAAGGTTCAGCTGCCCCAAGGCTACCGTCTGGTCTGGGGCGGCCAGTTCGAGAACCAGCGCCGTGCGGCGACGCGTCTGTCCATCGTCATTCCGATCGCGCTTGTCCTGATCTTTGGCGTCCTGTTCGCGACGCTGCGGTCCATGCGGCAGTCGCTGCTGATCCTCGCCAACGTGCCGTTCGCACTTGTCGGCGGACTGCTCGCCCTGTGGCTATCCGGCGAATACCTATCGGTTCCGGCGTCCGTCGGTTTCATCGCGCTGCTCGGGATCGCCGTGCTCAACGGCCTGGTCCTGGTCAGTCACTTCAACGAACTGCTCGCAAACGGGATGGCGGTTCGCGAGGTCGTCTTCGAAGGCGCCGTACGCCGGCTGCGGCCGGTCATGATGACCGCCAGCATCGCCGCGTTCGGGCTTGTACCGCTTCTGTTCGCCACGGGTCCTGGTTCGGAAATCCAGAAGCCTCTGGCGATCGTCGTGATCGGCGGCCTCGTCAGCTCGACGGCGCTCACACTCATCCTGCTTCCGATCCTGTTCCGGCGCTTTGGCGTCGCGGCCCTTTCATCCCGCACATCCGATGGAATGCTCTCATGGACCAATCCCTTTGCAAACTCACGCTCGTCTGCCCCCCGGACAGCGCCGACCACATCGCCGAGCTGATGCTGACTCTCGAGCCACCGCTGCCGGGATTCACGACATGGGCTGCCGAAGGCCACGGTTTCGGCTTCGGCGACGCGACCGTCAGCGAGCGCGTGCGCGGGCGCGTGAAACGCAACGTGATCGTGGCCGTGCTCGGCCGCAGGGTCGCAGCGACGTTCTCGACCTGATCGAGCAAAAGGGCGCCGTCGCCCACCTCACGTACTGGACCGAACCTGTCGACGGCTTTGGGCAGATGCAGCGGACTGACCCGGCGCCAGAGCAACGTGACGAGAAACCCGAAACCCAACCAAACCAGGAGGCCAAACAATGACCACCAACCGTCCCACCACACCCGTCAGCCCACGCCGCTTTCAGCCGCTCAGAAGAGCGATTCTCGTAGCGATGACGGCCGCTTTGCTGGGAGCACCCGCGCTCGTCTCAGAGGCGCGCGCGGCATCGTCGCAAACAGCCGCCGCTCAGCTTGAGCCCGCAAACTGGTTCGGCGCGAATCGAAAAGCCAAGAAGTCCAGTAACGTCAGAAGCAGCGATGCGAATGCCGGCCGGCGCAGCTGCTGGGAATACCGGCGCCATGGAGGACGGTGGAAGCGGGTCAATGTCTGCTTCCTCGAAGGCAAGTAGGTGCGTCGCGTTCCGAAAGCGGCCAGGGCCGTATTGCTGCTCCTGCTGCTGTCTACGATCCCGTTTTCTGCACGCGCCCCAATGCCAGAATAGTTCGGGCGATACAGGACGGCGGACGCCCCGGAACTCTTGGGCAATCTCCGTGATACGCCATTGGCGGCGGTCGCGTCCGCGAAGATCTCACTCGTGCGGCGCGGGTTGCGCCGGGCTTGCGAGACCTGCCGGGCATGCGTGTGAAGCGCTGCCACAAACCCCACCCCGAGAGCCACGAGCACGATGGCGAACGGCAGGGGGCGGTCACGGCGATGGCCTGAAGAGCGCCAAGGCCGCCTGCTATCAGCTGGGCCGCTGCGACCGCTCCCATGCCTACGCCCCATTGAAGACGCTCAAGGACGAGCGGTTCGGTATGTCCGCTCTTCTCCCCGAAATGGACCTGCCGTGCGGCCTGAGGGATCTCGGAGCGATGCAGGCTTTAAGGTGTTGAAAACTATACCGTTTTTTGACTGTTTTCGTTTCGCTGTGCGCAATGAAGCCTTGTTCGGTATCGGTGGTTTCGAGCCCAAGCTCATTTGTTTCCGTCATGATGCTCCGCTACCATGGACTCCTCGCCCGCTCGCCGCCGAGGGCCGGGCGCCTGGAGGACACCCATGGTTGTGTGGTTTCGCACCGGCTTCGCCGCTGTGCTTTTCGCCTGCGTCTCCCTATCCGCTCTCGCCGCCGACAAGACCTATCAAGACGACGCGCTGGACGAAGCGGCCATCACGCTCAAAGCCGACCTAAAGAACGAGTCCGGCACTATCGAGCGGCCCGTGCCGATGCTGAAGGAGCAGGCCGCCGTGCAGCTGCGGAAGCAGTATCTCGGGAACGCCGCCTTTATCTATGGCCAGATCGTCACCGCCGCGCCGAACGACTCCGAGGCTTGGCGGCGCTCGCCGATATCTGGCTGGCCATCCCGCCGGACGAGGACGACGATGGTAGCGAGCGCTACCGCGAGGCCAGAACCGCCGCCTATGTCGCCTACACCCAAGCGAAGACGCCCGAGGGCGAAGCCGCGGCACTCGGCTCTCTCGCAAACGCATTCGCCAAGGGCAGCGAGTGGCGTCCGGCGCTGAACGCGCTGCGGCTTGCGACCACGCTCGACGACGATCCGGGCCTGGCGGCCACCTACGCTCAGCTTCGCGAGAAATACGGATTCCGGGTCGCCGATTTCAGCGTGGATTCCGACGCGACCTCACCCCGGGCATGTTTCCAGTTCACCGAGCCTCTGCTTGCGCGCGCGGATTACGCCCCGTTCGTCGCCGTCGCCGGCGAGGACAAGCCGGCCCTGTCGCTCGACGACAAGCAGCTCTGCGTCGAGGGCCTGAAACACGGCGAGTCTTATAGTGTGACCCTGCGTGCGGGCCTGCCCTCGTCCGTCCACGAGGACCTCGTCAAGAACGCCCCGTTCACGATCTACGTGCGCGATCGCACACCGTCAGTGCGGCCCGTGGGCAAGGCGTATGTGCTGCCCAGCACCGGCCAGCAGGGCATTCCGCTGCAGTCGGTCAATACCGGCGCGCTCGATGTCACGCTGTATCGCATCGGCGATCGCAATCTGCTGGGGACCGTGCTCGGCTACGACTTCCAGCGCAATCTCTACGGCTACAGCCTCGAAAACATCGCCGACGAAAGCGGCGAGGAAGTTTGGAGCGGCTCGCTCAAGGTCAAGAAGGACCTGAATAAGGACGTCACGACGGCCTTCCCGATCAGCGAGGCCGTGCCACACCTGGCGCCCGGTATCTACATCCTCGCCGCGCGGCCCTCGGACGTCCCGGCGACGACTACGGCGAACGCGCGACCCAATGGTTCGTCGTGTCCGACTATGGGCTGACGGCCTATTCCGGCTCGGACGGCATTCATGCCTTCGTCAACTCGCTGGCCACGACGGAGCCGATCTCCGGCGTCGAATTGCGGCTGATCGCCCGCAACAACGAAGTTCTCGGCACGGCAACGACCGATGCGAACGGTGCTGTGACGTTTGCGCCGGGCCTCGCGCGCGGCAAGGGCGGTCTTGCGCCCGCGCTGCTGGTCACGGGCGCCACGAAGGGCGACTATGCCTTCCTCAATCTGAAGACACCGGGTTTCGATCTGACCGACCGGGGCGTGGCCGGCCGGGACGCGCCGAAGGGGCTCGACTCCTTCGTCTTCACTGAGCGTGGCGTCTACCGCACCGGCGAGACCGTGCACATCACTGCGCTGCTCCGGAACGCAGCCGGCATCGCCGTGCCGAACCTCAACGCGACACTCGTTGTCGACCGGCCGGACGGCATCGAGTATCGCCGCATTGTCGCGCGGGACTCAGGTGTCGGCGGCCTATCCGCCGATCTGCCGCTCATCGCCGCGGCCCAGACCGGCACGTATCGGGTCAAAGTCTATTCGGATCCGAAGGCGGCGCGATCGGCGAGACGAGCTTCCTCGTCGAAGACTATGTGCCTGAGCGTCTCGAGTTCGACATCTCCACTGATGCGAAAAGCCTGTCGCAAGGCTCCCCCGCCAAGATCGCTCTCGACGGCCGCTTCCTATACGGGGCGCCGGCGTCGGGGCTTCCAGTCGACGGCGAACTGAAGGTCACGGCAACCAGCGCCCGGCCCGGTTACGACGGCTATGTGTTCGGTACGAAAGACGCCGACAGCGGCGAGAGTTTCACTGTCGAGACGCTGCCGCTCGCGGATCTCCCTGAGACCGATCCCAAGGGCCAAGCCACGTTCGACGTGGCGCTCGGCGCGTTGCCGCCCTCGTCGCGCCCGCTTCAAGCCAAAGTCGTGGTGCGCCTGGCCGAACCCGGCGGCCGCGCGGTCGAACAGGACCTGACGCTGCCGATCAAGCCGAAGGCGGACATGATCGGGGTGAAGCCGTTGTTCAAGAGCACATCTCTCAGCGACAACGACACCGCCAAGTTCGACGTGGTGATGGTCGCGCCCGACGGCACGCAACTGGCCAGCAAAGGCCTGAAATGGCAGCTGCTGCGCATCGAGCGGAAGTACCAATGGTACCGCCAATACGGCAGTTGGAACTACGAGCCCATCAAGGTCACGCGCCGCGTCGCGAATGGTGTGATCGACGCAAGCGCCGGTGCGCCTGCTTCGATCGAGATACCCGTTTCCTGGGGCCGCTACCGGCTCGAGGTCGAAAGCCCCGACCCGCTCGGGCCCGTCACGACCTACGGCTTCGACTCCGGCTGGTACGCCGAGGCCAGCGCCGATACGCCCGACCGCCTCGAGATCGCGCTGGACAAATCGGGCTATGCGGAAGGCGACACGATGAACGTGGCCGTGACCGCGCGCAGCGCCGGCACCGTCACGCTTTCGGTGATCGGCGACAGGCTGCTCACCCAGAGCACGACCGACGTCGAGCCGGGTCTCACGACGATCCCCCTCACGGTGGGTTCGGACTGGGGCACCGGCGCCTATGTGCTGGCGACGCTCCGCCGTCCGCTCGATGCGGAGGCCAAACGCATGCCGGGCCGGGCCATCGGCACTCAATGGTTCAGCATCGACAAGGCGCAGAACACGATCGGCGTCGCGATGGACCTGCCCGAACTCATCCGGCCCAACTCGAAGCTGCTTGTGCCGGTTAAGCTCACCAACCTCGCCCCGGGCGAGCAGGCGCACATCGTCGTCTCGGCGGTCGACGTGGGCATTCTCAATCTCACCGGCTACGAGCCGCCGAACCCGGACGAATACTATCTCGGCCAACGCAAGCTTTCTTCCGAGGTCCGCGACCTGTACGGGCAGTTGATCGACGGCATGCAAGGAACGCGCGGCCAGATCAGGACCGGCGGCGATGGCGGCGCCGGAACGCTGCAGGGCAGCCCCCCGTCCGGGCCGCCGCTCGCCCTCTATTCCGGCATCGTCACCGTGGGCGACGACGGCACCGCCGAGATCGAATTCGACATTCCCGCCTTCACGGGAACGGCGCGGGTCATGGCCGTGGCCTGGAACAAGACCCAAGTCGGACACGGCTCGGGCGACGTGATAGTGCGCGACCCCGTGGTGGTGACGACCACGCTTCCGCGCTTCCTGCTCATGGGCGATCACTCGACGCTGCGCCTCGACCTCGACAATGTCGAAGGCGCGAGCGGTGACTACACAATCGCGCTAGCGACGACAGGTCCCATCGCGCTGCCCAAGACAGAGGGAGTCCTCGACATCGACGCCAAGACGCGCAAGGCCGCGTCCTTCGAGATTGCGGCTCTGGGCGTCGGCGAAGGCAGCGTCGACGTCACCGTGCGCGGCCCCGAGAGCTTCGAGGTCGCGCGGCGTACACGATCGAGGTGCAACCGGCCACGCAGATCTTTGCGCGCCGTACGGTGACACCGCTTGCACCCGGCAAGAGCATCACGCTCTCCAATGACGTGTTCGCCAATCTCGTACCGGGGACTGGCAGCCTCGCGCTCTCCGTCACGCCAACCGCGGCGCTCGACGTCACCGGCCGGCTGGCGGCGCTCGACCGCTACCCGCTCGGATGCACCGAACAGATCGTCAGCCGCGCGCTCCCGCTCCTTTACTTGAGCGAACTGGAGACGGAGCAAACGCCAGACCCGGATACGGCCAAGCGCATCGATACCGCCATTGAGACCGTGCTGGCCCGTCAGGGCTACGAAGGCGGGTTCGGCCTTTGGTCGCCCGGCGGCGGCGATGCTTGGCTCGATGCCTATGTCGCCGACTTCCTGACGCGCGCACGGGCGCAAGGCCACGCCATTCCCGACGAGCGCTTCAAGCTCGCGATCAACCGCTTGCGCAATTATGTGAGCACCGCGCCGGACGTCTCCAACGACGGCGGTCTCGCCCTGTCCTACGCGCTCTATGTGCTGGCGCGAAACGGGGCGGCGCCGGTGGGCGATCTGCGCTACGTGGCCGACGTCAAGATGGGCCAACTCGGTTCTCCCGCGGCGCAGGCCGAGATCGGCGCGGCGCTCGCCATGCTCGGCGACCGGGTGCGCGCCGAAAAGGCCTTCCGTGTCGCCGCCAGCGCGCTTCCTGATGAGATCGTGACAACGAACGGCCGTGTCGACTTCGGATCCCGCCTGCGGGATGCCGCCACGGTGGTGACACTCGCTGCCGAAGGCAAAGCGGCGGAGCCGATCCTCGTCAGCGCGACCAAGGAGATCGGCGTCGCACGCAAGGCCGTGACCCGCACGTCCACGCAAGAGGATGCCTGGCTCATTCTGGCCGCGCGCGCGCTTGGGAACCAGGGCGTCGAGCTCGATGTCGCGGCGGGTGCGGCAGAGCCGGTGCCGCAGAGCGGCCCGCTCTATCGGGACTACAGCGAAGAGGACCTCGGCATCAGCCCGGTCGCGGTAACCAATCGCGGCAGCGCGCCTGTCGACGTGGTGTTCTCCGTGTCCGGCGCACCGACATCGCCCGAGCCCGCAACCGACAGCGGCTTTGCGCTCGAGCGCACCTTCCACACGCTGGACGGCCAGGAGGTCGACATCGCAGAGGCCAAGCAGAACGAACGCTATGTGGTTCTGCTCTCCGTGACGGAGGCCAAGCCGCAATTCGCGCGCGTTGCTCTGACCGACCACGTGCCCGCGGGCTTCGAGATCGACAATCCGAAGCTGGTCTCGTCGGCCGACACGGGCGGACTGCCCTGGATCACTCATGCGCGCGTCCGGTGCATACGGCGTTCCGTGACGACCGTTTCGTGGCGGCGTTCGACCGCACCGCGAAGAGCCCGGTCGTCTACCGCGTCGCCTATATCGTGCGCGCCGTCTCGCCGGGCACTTATGTGCTGCCGCAGGCAAGCGTCGAAGATATGTATCAGCCCGACCGCTTCGGCCGGACGGCGACGGGCACGGTGAAGGTGACGGCGCGCTGATGGGGACTCCGCAGAGACGCAACTGGCGCCGCCGCCTCACTTATGCGGCGGTCGGCGCGTTGTGGTGCGGCGCCATCGCCGCGGGAGCGCTTGTCGGCCTCGCCGATACGTTCGGGCCGCCGCCGCTCGGCAAGAACCTCAACTATTCCAAGACCGTGCTCGGCAGCGACGGCGACCTGTTGCGCGCGTATCTCGCGCCCGATGGCCGCTGGCGTCTGCCCGCCTCACGCACGGATGTGGACCCGCGCTTCCTGGAGGCGCTGCTCGCCTATGAGGACAAGCGCTTCTACGACCATCATGGCGTCGACCCGCTTTCCATGACGCGCGCTTTCTTCCAGTTCGCGACGCGTGGAGAGATCGTCTCGGGCGGGTCGACGATCACAATGCAGGTCGCCCGCCTCCTGGAGCCGCGGCGCAAGCGCTCGCTCTATGCGAAGTACCGCCAGATGGTGCGGGCGCTGCAACTCGAGCAGGCCTACAGCAAGAACGAAATCCTCTCGCTCTATCTCACGCTGGCGCCCTATGGCGGCAACCTTGAAGGAATCCGCGCGGCGTCCTTCGCCTATTTCGGCAAGGAGCCGCGACGCCTGACACTCGGCGAAACGGCGCTGCTGGTCGCCTTGCCGCAGTCGCCGGAATATCGCCGCCCCGATCGCCACCCGAAACACGCGCGTGCAGGCCGGAACCGCGTTCTCGATCGCATCTCTGACAGCGGCATCTTCAGCCCTGCGGAACTGGAGGCGGCCAAGGCCGAGCCGGTGCCGGACGCGCGCAGACCCATGCCGCTCGGCGCGCCCCATGCCGCGGACGACGCCAAGGCCGCGTTCGCCGGTCAATCGATCATCCGGCTGACGATCCGCGCGCGGCTGCAACGGCGCCTGGAGCGGCTGGCCCGCGAACGCGCCGTCGCTCTCGGCGATGCCATGTCCGTGGCCATCGTGGTCGTGGAGAATGACACGGGCCGCGTGCTCGCCCGTGTCGGCACGCCCGACTATTTCGATCTGGACCGCGCCGGTCAGGTGGACCTCACCCGCGCGGTGCGCTCGCCAGGCTCCACGTTGAAGCCCTTTATCTACGGGCTCGGCTTCGAGGACGGCCTGATCCATCCGGAGTCGCTGATCGAGGACAGGCCCATTCGGTTCGGCGACTACGCACCGGAGAATTTCGACCAGACGTTTCAGGGCACCGTCACGGTGCGCCGGGCGCTGCAACAGTCCCTCAACGTGCCGGCGGTGTCGCTGCTCGATGCGGTCGGCCCCAGCCGCCTTCTGGCGCGGCTCGACGAGGCGGGCGCGCGGCTGACGCTGCCTGAACACGAAACGGCCGGGCTTGCACTGGGGCTCGGCGGCATCGGCATTCGGCTTGTCGATCTCACCGCGCTCTATGCGGGCCTGGCGCGCCAGGGAACTGTCGTGCCGCTCTACGAACGCGAGGCAGAGCCGCGCTGGCCGGAACGGCGGCTGATGGAGCCGGTCGCGGCCTGGTATGTAGGCGACATCTTGCGCGACGCGCCGCCCCCGCCGAACGCGCTTGGCGGGCGGATCGCCTTCAAGACGGGCACGAGCTACGGCTATCGCGACGCTTGGGTCGTCGGCTTCGACGGGCGCTATACGGTCGGGGTCTGGACGGGGCGGCCCGACGGCGCCCCGGTGCCCGGTCTTTTGGGGCGCACAGCGGCAGCGCCGATCCTGTTCGACGTGTTCGCCCGTCTCATCGAGCAGCCGCGTCCTCTGCGCCCGCACCCAAAGGGGTCCTGCTTGCCCGCACCGCGCAGTTCGCCGCCGCCCTCCGCCGCTTCGCGCGAGCGCCCTTGCCGGCACCGCGCGCGCACCGGACGTGCGCATCCTGTTCCCGCCCGACGGCGCCTCCTTAGCACTCGAGGCCGACGGGGACACCATCGATCCGTCGCCATCAAGTTCACCGGCGGCACGGCCCCGCTGAACATCCTTGTGGACGGACTGCCGCTGCAGTCGGCACGTGGGGCCGGAACCGTATTCTTCTCGCCCCAAGGCCCCGGCTTCGTGCGGCTGACCGTGACCGACGCGCTTGGCGCGGCCGACAGCGTGCTCGTCCGGCTGCAGCAATAGGGCTTGCGCCCCTGCCTCTTGACGAATGTCAGGGCCTTGCTCACAACAGCGCATGACCCAGAGCCGCAAAAAGCTCCATATCAAGACCTTCGGCTGCCAGATGAATGCGTACGATTCCGAGCGCATGGCCGAAGCGCTGGCGCCTGCCGGTTACGATGTGACCGAGGCCATGGACGATGCGGATCTCGTGATCCTCAACACCTGCCACATCCGCGAGAAGGCCGCCGAGAAGGTTTACTCGGAACTCGGCCGCGTGCGGCTGAACAAAGAAGCCCGCAAGGGCCAAGGGCGCGGCACCATGGTCGCCGTGGCCGGCTGCGTGGCGCAGGCCGAAGGCGAGGAGATCATCGCCCGCGCGCCCGTGGTCGATATCGTGGTCGGCCCGCAGAGCCTGCACAGGCTTGCCGACCTCGTGGCCAAGGCCGAGACCGGGGAACGCTCGGTGGAGACCGCATTCCCCGCCGACGACAAGTTCACCGCGTTGCCGAAGCGCGTGGGCGGCAAACGCCAGGTTTCCGCCTTCGTGACGGTCCAAGAGGGCTGCGACAAGTTCTGTACGTTCTGCGTCGTGCCCTATACGCGCGGCGCCGAATACTCGCGGCCCGTGGCGGACATCGTCGCCGAAGTGGAACGGCTCGCCGCCGCCGGCGTGCGCGAGGTCACGCTGCTCGGCCAGAACGTCAACGCCTACCACGGCGACGGCGAGGATGGCTCGTCTTGGTCCCTGGCGCGGCTGCTGCGGCGGCTCGGGGAGATTCCGGACATCGCCCGCATGCGCTTCACCACGAGCCATCCGCGCGACATGGACGAGGACCTCATCGCCCTGTTCGGGGATGAAGAGAAGCTGATGCCGTATCTGCATCTGCCCTATCAGGCGGGGTCGGACCGGATCTTGGCGGCGATGAACCGCAAACATACGGCCGAGGAATACGAGCGCCTCATCGAGCGCATCCGGGCCGCACGGCCGGACCTCGCCCTTTCAACGGACATCATCGTCGGCTTTCCCGGCGAGACGGATGAAGACTTCCAGGACACGCTCGACGTCGCCAAGCGCGTGGGCTTCGCCCAGGCCTTTTCCTTCAAATACAGCGCCCGTCCGGGCACGCCCGGCGCCTCGCTCGACGGACAAGTTCCGGACATGGTTAAGAAGGAACGGCTGGCCATGCTCCAGGCGCAACTCGAAGAAAGCCGCCGCGCCTTCGACCGTGCGACAGTCGGCCGCCGGATTCCGGTGCTCTTCGAGGGCAAGGGGCGGAAACCCGGACAGATCGCCGGGCGTTCTCCTTACCTTCAGGCCGTGTATGTGGACGGTCCGGAACAGTTGATAGGTCGCATCGCCGAGGTTGACATCTCGGCCGCAGGGCCGAACAGTCTTACCGGTGTCATGAACGCGGGATTTGAATGGCTAGAGCCGATTCGAACAGCCGTTTGAGCTGCAAGGCAGTTTTCGGAAAGCACTTTTGACGCGCGGGCGAGTAGCAACGGCAAAGCGCCTAGATACGGCGCAAGCAAATGGGGTCCAAGAGCCCCTGGTCGTCTATTTTGACGATATGGCCCTTGTGCGCGACCTTCTTGGCCATTTCGACGCGAACCTCGCCGTTCTGGAAGAGCGGCTCGGCATCGAAGCCGTGGTCAACGGCACGGCGATCGCCTTGCGCGGCCC
Source organism: Methyloceanibacter stevinii (assembly GCF_001723355.1). Taxonomy (NCBI): domain Bacteria; kingdom Pseudomonadati; phylum Pseudomonadota; class Alphaproteobacteria; order Hyphomicrobiales; family Hyphomicrobiaceae; genus Methyloceanibacter; species Methyloceanibacter stevinii. Next base: position 113,673 of record NZ_LPWE01000010.1, read on the forward strand.
GGTTGAGGCCTGCGCCGCCGCAAAGGTCATCCTCGAGCACCTCTACAATCGCCTTGCCGCGGGAGAGACCATCGGCGTCGGGGACGTTGCCGGCGCAGTCCGTCACGCCACCGCAGCCGACGTGGCCGAGAGCGGCGTTCGGCCCAAGGCACAGCAGATCAAGACCCGCAAGCGCGTCATCACCGCAAGGACGCCCGCGCAAAGCGCCTATCTGGAGTGCCTGCAGAACAACGACCTCGTTTTCGCCACCGGGCCGGCCGGTACGGGCAAGACCTATCTGGCCGTGGCGTTCGCCGCAGCGGCTTTGGAGAGCGGTCTTTGCGACCGGCTGATCCTGTCGCGCCCGGCCGTGGAGGCTGGCGAGCGCTTAGGCTTCCTGCCGGGCGACATGCGCGAGAAGGTCGATCCATATTTGCGCCCGCTTTATGATGCCCTTTACGACACGCTGGGCTCCGAGCGGGTGGAACGCGGGCTCGAGACCGGCATGATCGAAATCGCCCCACTCGCGTTCATGCGCGGGCGCACGCTTTCCAATGCCATGGTCATTCTCGACGAGGCGCAAAACTGCACGGCGGTTCAACTGAAGATGTTTCTCACGCGCCTCGGTGAAGGCAGCAAGATGATCGTGACCGGCGATCCTACCCAGGTCGACCTGCCCAAGGGGCAGGATTCGGGCCTGTTCCAGGCGATCGAGATCCTGCGTGGGATCGACGAGATCGGCCACATCGCCTTCGCCAATGCGGACGTGGTCCGGCGCGAACTCGTCGGGCGCATCGTGGCGGCCTACGATGCCGCCAGCCAGTCCGAGCGTCCGGACGCAAAGCCCCTCGTGGAGCCCTCGCCTGCAGAGCGGACGACCGCTGCTCCCGGCGCCGGGGAAGACTGATGAGCGACGACGGCCCTAGACCGAGTACCAGGCAGACTCCCGCCACATGCGTGCTGGACGTCGACGTCGTGCGCCACGACGGCGCGTGGACCGAACGCGGTATCAGCGACGCCATGTTGGAGCTTGCAGCTCACGCCGCGCTTGCCTCCGCACCGCCTACGAAGACCGCGCATTGCGAAGTGACCGTCGTGCTGACGGACGACGCCGAGATCCGCGAGCTCAATCGAACCTGGCGCGGCAAGGACGAGCCGACGAACGTGCTCTCGTTTCCGTCGGGAGACATGCCCGGCACGGCGGGCGCGATCGATGACGACGTCCCGGATGGCGTCCCTGTGCTCCTCGGCGATATCGTCATTGCGCTCGAGACCACCGCCGCGGAAGCGGCCGAGAAGGCCATTCCCCTGTCCGACCACGTGTCGCATCTGGTGGTGCACGGCGCCCTGCACTTGCTGGGCTTCGACCATCTTAACGACAAAGAAGCCGAACAGATGGAAGACTTGGAACGACAGGCCCTGGCATCGTTGGGCATTGCGGACCCTTACGCGGACGATGTTCCCGCCCGGGACAGCAATGCAGGCCTAGCGGAGATCGCATAAATGAGTACCCCCGCGCCAGAGCGCGATCGCGAAATAGAATCGGCCCGCACGACCGAAGACGAGTCCTCCTGGTTCGAACGGCTGCTGCAGACGTTCGGACTTAACGACGAACGAGACCTGCGCACTTTGATCGAGAGCGCTCTCGTCAAAAGCACAAGCGATGCGCTGAGCCCGCAGGAACGCAGCATGATGCTGCGTATATTGCGTTTCGGCACGCTGACCGTGGAGGACGTCATGGTCCCCCGCGCCGACATCGTCTCCGTGGACGACAGCGTGAGCATCGAGGACCTGTTGCGCGTGTTCCGAAAGTCCGAACACAGCCGCGTTCCGGTCTATCGCGAAACCTTGGACGACCCGCGCGGCATGATCCATATCCGCGACTTGATGTCGTGGATCACCGAGGAAGCGAACGGCACCGACGACGGCCGCATCGACCTCGGCAAGGTCGACCTCACGCGGACCGTCGGCTCAATCGAAATCGCACGCGAGTTGATCTACGTGCCGCCGTCCATGTCCGTGCTCGATCTCCTGCTCAAGATGCAGACGGCGCAGCTTCATCTCGCGCTCGTCGTCGACGAATATGGCGGCACGGACGGCCTCGTCTCGATCGAGGATCTCGTGGAAGAGGTCGTGGGCGATATCGCCGATGAGCACGACGTCGAAGACGAACCCATGCTGGAGAACGATCCGGTGCTCGGCCTCGTCGCAGACGCCCGGCTGCCCATCGAAGAGTTGGACGAGTATCTGGGCGTCGACCTCGTCACCGACGAACAGGAAGAGGATATCGACACGCTGGGCGGCGTGGTGTTTGCGCTCGCCGGCCGGATTCCCGCGCGTGGCGAGGTGGTGAGCCATCCGTGCGGCGTCGAGTTCGAGGTTCTGGACGCCGACCCGCGACGGATCAAGCGCGTGCGCATCCATCTGCCCAAGGGGCATATCATCCCCGCCGAGAAGAGCGGCGCAACGCCAAGCGAGTCTTGAGCGGCGCCGTGGCAGGGCCCGCGCGCATCGCGGCCTGGACGGCGGGCCTGACCGGGCTGAAACGCGCTGCCATGGGCATTCTGCTCGGGGCGATTTCGGTTCTCGCCTTCGCGCCGTTTCATCTGTGGCCCATCCTGTTCGTGAGCCTTGGCGGGCTCGTTTGGCTGCTCGACGGCAGCTACCGCAGCGGAGAAACGCGCACCGCGCGCGTCCTCGCCGCCGCCCTGACGGGCTTCTGGTTCGGCTTCGGCTTCTTCCTCACGGGGCTCTATTGGATCGCCGAAGCTTTCCTGGTCGAGCCCTGGCGCCACGGCTGGTTGATCCCCTTCGTCATGACGGCATTCCCGGCCGGCATGGCCTTGTTCTTCGCAGGCGGCTGCGCGTTCGCCATGGTGCTGTGGCGCGAAGGCCCTGCCCGGATCTTCGCCCTGGGCCTGGGGCTCGGACTTTCGGAGCTCGCGCGCGGATACGTGCTCACGGGTCTTCCCTGGAACCTGATCGGATACGGGCTCCTCGCTGACCCCTCGTTGATGCAACTCGCCGCTGTCTTTGGCGTCTACGCCGTGACCGTGTTCGCGGTTCTGGTGTTCGCTTCCCCTGCGGCCATTTGGAGCGGTGGCGGCACACCCAGCCGCGGGTCGGCCGCTCTGGCCACCCTCCTCCTGGCACTGGTCGCTGCATCCTATATCTGGGGCGCCATGCGCCTCGCAGACGCGACCGATACGCCTACGAACTTTCGCGTCCGCCTCGTACAGGCCAATATCGACCAGGCCGAGAAATGGCGGCCCGAGAACGCCACCCGGATCTTCGAAACCTATCTCGAAATGACCGAACGGCCGGGGCTCGAGGACATCGACGTCGTGGTCTGGCCGGAAACGGCCCTGCCTTTCGCGCTCGACAAGTCTCCGGATGCGCTCGCCGCGATCGGAGACATGCTTCCCGACGGGACGGCACTGCTGGTTGGAAGCGCACGCTGGACGGAACGGCGTAACGACAAAGGAATCCTTCTCGCGCGCCATGCCTACAACAGCCTCATGGCCGTGGACGATGAGGGGCAGGTTGTCGCCGTTTACGACAAGATCCACCTGGTCCCCTTCGGCGAATATCTGCCTTACCAGGACTTCCTGGAGAGCCTCGGCGTCATGCAAATGACCGGTGTGCGCGGCGGCTTCAGTGTGGGGACGGGTCCGCGCTTGATGGCCGTTCCCGGAGCGCCGCCGGCACTGCCGTTGATTTGCTATGAGATCATTTTTCCGAACGAGGTCCGTGCCGAAGCTTCCCCTCCTGGCGGCGCCGAACGGCCCGGGTGGATGTTGAACGTCACCAACGATGCGTGGTTCGGCTCGAGCGCGGGGCCTTATCAGCACTTCTACCAGGCGCGCGTGCGCGCGGTGGAACTCGGGCTGCCTTTGGTGCGTGTCGCCAATACGGGCGTGTCGGCGGTTGTGGATCCTCACGGCCGCGTTCTTGCGAAGATCGATCTCGATACGAGGGCTATCCGCGACGTCGGCGTGCCCACTTTGGGCCTCATCACGCCCTATGCCGTATGGGGGTTGTGGGCGGAGTTTCTTGCCCTCGGAATCGCCTTATTGGGATGGCTTGTTTGCCGCATCTGCACCGGGCCACCGCGCTTGACTGGCTGACCTGGGCCAACCTATGTACTTGCCTAACCTAGAAACTTTGGCGGGAGAGCCCGGCGGCCTCTTTCGCAATCAGCCCCAAACGAGAACGATTCAATGGCAGGGAAAAAACCCAATCCCATCGACGCCCATGTTGGCAGCCGAGTCCGGCTAAGGCGCATGCTTCTCGGCATGAGCCAGGAGCGCCTCGGCGATAGCATGGGGCTGACCTTTCAGCAGGTGCAAAAGTACGAGAAGGGCGCAAACCGTATCGGGGCGAGCCGCCTTTACCACATCTCGAAAATACTCGGCGTGCCCGTGGGGTTCTTCTTCGAGGAAGCTCCCAACATCGAAGAGAACGCGGCCACGCCCGGCATGGCGGAACCGGAATCCGAGGCCTTCATCCTCGACTTTCTGAATACGCGCGAAGGACTTGAGCTCAATCGCGCCTTCACCAAGATTCCTGATCCGAAGGTTCGTAAGAGCATCGTCGACCTCGTCCGCGCGCTGAGCGAGCCGAAGGGTCAGAAGTAGGGTCCGCAGCACTCTCTCAACGTAAGGGGCTTGACCTCGGGTCGCGCCGTTGCCAGAACCGGCCCCGCACGTCGGCCTGTGCCGACGATCTCACACGAAGGGAAGCCCAGTGGCCCGAGGAAACTACCTCTTTACGAGCGAATCCGTGTCCGAAGGACATCCGGACAAGGTTTGCGACCGCATCTCCGATGCCGTGGTGGATCTGTATCTTGCTGCCGATCCGCTCTCGCGGGTGGCCTGCGAGACACTTGTCACCACCAATCATATCGTCCTTGCGGGCGAGGTCCGGGGCCCGGAGAGCGTGACCAGCGAAGCCATTGAAGCGGCGGCGCGGCGCGCGGTCCGGGAGATCGGCTACGAGCAGAAAGGCTTCCACTGGGACCTCGCCTCGTTCGAGAACCTCCTGCACGAGCAGTCCGCCGACATCGCCATGGGCGTGGACGCCGATTCCGATAAGGAAAAGGACCGAGGCGCCGGCGACCAGGGCATCATGTTCGGCTATGCCTGCCGCGAGACGGACGCGCTCATGCCCGCGCCGATCTTCTATTCCCATCGCATCCTTCACGAGATGGCCAAGGCCCGTCACGCGGGCCGCACGCCGGAACTCGGTCCCGATGCCAAGAGCCAGGTGACGCTGGTCTATGAGAACGGCATGCCCGTCCGCGCCGATTCCGTCGTGGTCTCCACTCAGCACGACGAGAAAGCCACAACGGAACAGGTCGAAGCGATCGTCCGCGGCGTGGTGGACGAAGTCCTTCCGAAGGGCTGGGTCGACGGCAAGACGAAGTTCTACGTGAACCCGACCGGCCGTTTCGTCATCGGCGGCCCCGACGGCGATGCCGGACTGACCGGCCGCAAGATCATTGTCGACACGTATGGCGGCGCGGCCCCGCATGGCGGCGGCGCCTTCTCCGGCAAGGACCCGACCAAGGTCGACCGTTCGGCGGCTTACGCATCCCGCTACCTCGCCAAGAACGTTGTCGCGGCGGGACTTGCCGACAAGTGCACCTTGCAGGTGTCCTACGCCATCGGCGTGTCGCAGCCTTTGTCGCTCTATGCGGATCTGCATGGGACGGGAAAGGTGGCCGAAGACAAGCTCGAGAACGCCCTGCGCGAGGTGATGGATCTCAGCCCGCGCGGCATTCGCGAACATTTGGGCCTCAGCCGGCCGATCTACGAGCGCACCGCCGCCTACGGCCATTTTGGCCGGACGCCGGAAAACGACGGCGGCTTCTCCTGGGAGCGCGTCGACCTGGCCGACCCGATTCGCGGCGCGCTCAGCTAAGGCGCAAGGACACGCAACGAACTCGCTTGATGGCCGGGCATCGTCCCGGCCATCGGCTTTTTGGGGGTAGACAGGCGACCCCATGCTTGGCACGCAGCGTGAGATGACGACGGAGACACGAGACGGCGGCGACGCGCACCCGCTCCGCTCCTATGGACGGCGCAAGGGCAAACGGCTGACCGCCCGCAAGGCAGCACTCGTCGCCGATCTTCTGCCGCGGCTCCGTCCTGACCTCTCACACCCGGCCCCCAACGATGTGCGGACGTTGTTCGATCGCGCCTTGCGCGAGGCCTGGCTCGAAATAGGCTTTGGCGGCGGCGAGCACCTCCTCTGGCAGGCGCGCGCGAACCCGGATATCGGCATGATCGGCTGCGAGCCCTTCCTCAACGGCGTTGCCAGCCTACTCGGGGGCATCGACGATCACGGCATCGAGACGATCCTCATCCATGACGGCGACGCGCGGGACCTCATCGCGTGGCTGCCCGACGCGTCGATCTCCCGCGCATTCATTCTTTTCCCGGACCCCTGGCCGAAGAAGCGCCAGGCCAAACGGCGGCTGCTGACGCCGGCGCTCGTCCGGTCCCTCGCCCGCATCCTCCAGCCCGGCGGCGAACTGCGGTTCGCCAGCGACGACATGAACTATGTGCGCGCGGCGCTGTTCACGATCGGCCGCGATGGGGATTATGTGTGGACCGCGAGCCGCGCCAACGACTGGCGGGAGCGCCCCGCGGACTGGCCGGAAACGCGTTACGAGCGTAAGGCATTGAGCGAGGGCCGGAAGCCGTCCTATCTTTGCTTTCGTCGTCGCTGACCTTGGAACAACCCCTTGGAGCACGCCATGCGGACCGTCCTTCTCATCGTGCTAGCTTTCGTGCTGCCGAGCCTCGCTACGGCATTACCTGCGCGCGCCGCCGACATCGAATCCACCTGCTACACGGACTGCGAATCCCAGACGACTTCCAACCCGGAATACAAGGCGTGCCTGTCCCGGAAAGCCGACGCCGCGGACGCAGCTCTCAATGAGGCTTATGGCACCCTCAAATCCGCCATTCGGCGGCACGCGGATGTCATGGGGCAGAAACCCGACCTCCAACTCGAGGCGCTCACGGCGGCCCAAAAGAAGTGGATCGCCTATCGCGACTCCAACTGCACCTTCGAGGACGAACTCGCGTTCGGTGCCACGTCGATCGGGGGAAATTACTCGGCCTGCCTGTGCTCCTTGAGTCTGGCGCGCGCGGCCGATTTTGCCCGCATCAAGCGCCAGGTCCTGTCCGAATAATCGGAACCGACTGAAAAATATCGAATTTCCGCGGCGTGGCGTGCTTGAATCGTTCGAAAAAGACCGTATATTAGCGCCAGAAACTCATGATTGATTTGATCAGGGGTGGGCCTTGGCCCGCTCCTTTTTGTTATGGGCTTCGGCCGCACGCGGTGCGCATAGCGGTTTCTCGCTATCGTAGACCCTGATCGATCGAAACCCTTGAGTGCGGACATCAATGTCGAGCGTTGCTGCAGACGAGGATCGCCGCTTTGTCCGGGAGACCGGGCAGGAGCGCGCTGTTGCGGACCTCGCCGAACCTGTCCTGGACGAACTTGGTTTCCGTCTTGTGCGGATCAAGATTTCAGGGCGTGACGGCGGCACGGTGCAGATTATGGCCGAACGGCCGGACGGACAGATGAGTGTGGACGATTGCGCGACGATCAGCCGGCGCCTGTCTCCCGTACTCGATGCCTACGACCCGATGCCCGGGACATACCACCTGGAGGTTTCCTCTCCCGGTATCGATCGGCCTCTGGTCCGCCCGAGCGATTTCGCCACCTGGGTGGGGCATGACGCGAAGGTCGAGCTGAATGAGGCCGTCGACGGCCGCAAACGGTTCAAAGGCCGGATCGAGGATGTGGTCGACGAGGAAGTGCATTTGAAGGTCGAGCTGGAAGGCAATTTGGAGCCGATGATCATCGGCCTGCCCTTCTCGCTCATCGGCGAAGCGAAGCTCACCGTGGATGCGGACGCGCTTCGTGCAGATCTTTCGGGTGGCGACGCCGCCCATTGAATTTTGCGGCAATCCGTTGGGGCTTGCCGGATACGAACGTAACTTTGTTTGGAGGCTAAGGAATGTCTCAGGCAGGCGTGAGCGCCAATAGATTGGAGCTCCTGCAAATCGCCGATGCGGTCGCGCGGGAAAAGTCGATCGACCGCGAAGTCGTCATCACCGCCATGGAAGACGCGATCCAGAAGGCGGCTAAGTCGCGCTACGGCAGCGAGAACGAAATCAAGGCGGAAGTCGACCCGAAGACCGGCGAGATCTCGCTAGCCCGTTTGCTGGAAGTGGTCGAGGACGTCACGCTTGAGGCCACGCAGATCGCGCTGGCCGAGGCGCGGCGCAAGAACCCCGCAGCCCAGGTCGGCGACTTCATCGCCGAGCCTCTGCCGCCGCTCGATTTCGGGCGCGTGGCAGCGCAGAACGCCAAGCAGGTGATCGTGCAGAAGGTGCGCGAGGCCGAGCGCGAGCGTCAGTACGACGAGTACAAGGACCGCGTGGGCGAGATCGTCAACGGCATCGTCAAGCGTGTCGAATACGGCAATGTGATCGTGGATCTTGGCCGCGCCGAAGCGGTCGTGCGCCGCGACGAGACCCTGCCTCGCGAAAACTTCCGCTATGGCGACCGCATCCGCGCCTATGTCTACGACGTGCGGCGCGAACAGCGCGGACCGCAGATCTTTCTGTCGCGGACGCACCCGGAGTTCATGGCCAAGCTCTTCGCGCAGGAAGTGCCCGAGGTCTACGAAGGCATCGTCACCATTCAATCCGTCGCCCGCGACCCGGGCAGCCGCGCCAAGATCGCCGTCATTTCCCGCGACAGCTCGATCGATCCCGTGGGCGCGTGCGTGGGTATGCGCGGCTCCCGCGTGCAGGCTGTCGTCAACGAGCTTCAGGGCGAGAAGATCGACATCATTCAATGGTCGCCCGACGCCGCGACCTTCATCGTGAACGCGCTCGCGCCGGCGGAAGTCGTCAAGGTCGTGCTCGATGAAGATGCCGAGCGCATCGAGGTGGTGGTTCCGGACCAGCAATTGTCGCTGGCCATCGGCCGCAAGGGCCAGAATGTGCGCCTCGCCTCCCAGCTCACCGGTTGGGACATCGACATCATGACCGAGGCGTCCGAATCGGAGCGCCGTCAGGCGGAGTTCGCCGAGCGTTCGGCACGGTTCATGGAAGCGCTCGACGTGGACGAGGTCATCGCCCAGTTGCTCGCTTCGGAAGGCTTCTCCTCCGTGGAGGAAGTGGCCTTTGTGGACACGGACGAAATTTCCTCCATCGAAGGCTTCGACGCGGAAACCGCGGGCGAGATTCAGGCGCGGGCGCGCGAGCATCTCGAGAAGCTCGAAGCCGAACTCGATGCCAAGCGCAAGGAACTCGGCGTTGCGGACGATCTGCTGCAGCTCGAAGGCCTGAGCACGGCGATGCTGGTGGCCCTTGGCGAGAACGAGGTTAAGTCGGTCGAGGATCTGGCCGACTGCGCCACCGACGATCTCGCGGGCTGGACCGAGCGGCAGGACAAGGAGACGACCCGTCATTCCGGGTTCCTCGACGGTTTCGGCATGACCCGGGCCCAATGCGAGGACCTGATCCTGGCCGCCCGCGTGAAGGCGGGCTGGATCGACGAGGCGGATTTGATCCCTGACGAGCCCGAGGAGACCGAAGAAGACGGCTCCGGGGACGCCGAGGGCGCCACGGACAATGACGAAACTTCCGGCGAAGACGCAACAGCGTCATGAGCCGGCTAGAACACAAGGCGATTGCAGTTGGAAACGGCAGTGCATGGCAAGACGCGGCGGTCCCCGTCGCGACAGGCCTCTGGGGATACCCAGCGGCGCTGTGCGCTGACGCGTGCCCACCGGGCCAAATCTGACCTTATCCGCTTTGTGCTGGGGCCGGACGGCACCGTCGTCCCGGACCTCAAGGAGCGCCTCCCCGGCCGGGGGGTTTGGCTCACCGCCACGTATGATACGATAGCGGAGGCTGCGAAGCGTCGCGCCTTCGGCCGTGCGCTCAAGACCGATGCTCGCGCGCCGGACGGCTTGGCCGAGCAGGTTGACGGCCTCCTGGCGGAGTCTGCTCTTGGAGCGCTGGCCTTGGCCAACAAGGCTGGCGAACTGGTTTTCGGCCATACCAAGGTTGAAGAGGCCCTGCGATCAGGCCGGACCATCGCCTTGGTTCACGCCGCCGATGCGGCGGCGGACGGTGTCCGGAAACTGGACGGCAAGGCCCGCGCCGTCACCAGCGGCCCAAGCCTTCCGGCGATCTGCGTCTTTACCGCAGATGAATTGGGTTTGGCATCGGGCCGGACAAATGTGATACATGCTGCCCTCATCCAGGGCGGTGCGGCTCAAAAGTTTCTTCCGGCGGCCTTGCGTGTCGAGCGCTACCGCAAGGGAATTTCTGCATTCGCAGACACACACGGATTGGATACGGAACAAGAATGAGCGAGACCAACGAGACTGAAGGCAAGAGCGGCGGGCGCAAGATGACGCTTAATTTGCGCCGAACGGTGGAGTCGGGCCATGTGCGCCAGAGCTTCAGCCATGGGCGCTCCAAGTCCGTCCTGGTCGAGAAGAAAAAGCGCCGGTCCATCGGATCTGGCGGCGCGGCCGACGAGGCCAAAGAGAAGCCGCAGGCCAAGTCCGCCGCAAAAGAGGCGCCTGCGAGAGAGCCTGCACCCAAGCCGGCAGCCAGCAAGCAGCGCCGTTCCGGCGCGTCTGAAACAGCTCTCCGAAGAGGAGAAGGGCGCGCGCGCCAAGGCGCTTGCCGACGCCCGGGTCCGCGACGCCGAAGAGCGCGAGCGGGCCAAGGAGGATGCTGCCAAAGAGGCCGCCCTCGCCGAGCAGCGCGCCAAGGAGGCCGCAGAGGCCGAGGCACGCGAACGCGAAGAAGCGGCCCAAAAGGCCGCCGAGGCGGAAGCCGAGGCCAAGGCGAAGCCCAAGGCTGCGCCGAGCGCCGAGGCGCCGCGCCGGCCGATGGAGCCCGATCAGGAGGGCCCGAAGCGCCAGCCGATGCCCGGCATAAGAAAGCCACGCCGACACCGCGCCGTGGCGAAGAGCGCCGCGTTCGCGGACGCCTCACGATTACCAACGCACTCGACGAAGAGCAGCGGCAGCGGAGCCTTGCCTCGCTGAAGCGCCATCGCGAACGGCAGAAGAAGCAGGGAACCGGACCTCAGACGGGCCAGAAGATCGCCCGTGAAGTGACGATTCCCGATGTCATCACGATCCAGGAACTCGCCAACCGCATGGCCGAGCGCGGCGTCGAAATCATCAAATACCTGATGAAGGACGGCGCGATGCACAAGATCACCGACGTGATCGATTCCGATACCGCGCAGCTCATCGCCGAAGAGTTCGGCCACACCGTGCGCCGCGTGTCGGAAGCCGACGTGGAAGAAGGCTTTATCGGCGAAAAGGACAACGAAGAGGATCTCGTCCCGCGCGCGCCCGTGGTGACCATCATGGGCCATGTGGACCACGGCAAGACCTCGCTTCTGGACGCCGTCCGGGCCGCCAATGTGGTCAGTCAGGAAGCCGGCGGAATCACTCAGCATATCGGTGCCTATCAGGTCACCATTCCGTCGGGTCAGAAGATCACCTTCATCGACACGCCGGGTCACGCGGCCTTCACCGCCATGCGTGCGCGCGGCGCCAAGGTCACGGACATCGTCATTCTGGTGGTGGCCGCCGATGACGGCGTGAAGCCCCAGACCATCGAGGCGATCAATCACGCCAAGGCGGCTGAGGTGCCGATCATCATCGCCATCAACAAGATCGACAAGCCGGGCGCCGACCCGCAGCGGGTCCGCACGGAACTGCTGAGCCACGAGATCGTGGTGGAAAGCATGGGCGGCGACACGCTCGAGATCGAGGTTTCGGCGCTCAAGAGAACCAATCTCGACGCGCTGCTGGAAGCGGTCGTGCTGCAGGCGGAAGTCCTGGAGCTCAAGGCCAATCCCGACCGCCCCGCCGATGGCGTGGTCGTCGAAGCCAAGCTCGAGCGCGGGCGCGGTCCCGTCGGCACGGCCTTGGTTCAGCGCGGCACGCTCCGGCTCGGCGACATCATCGTCGCGGGTTCCGCCTGGGGCCGTGTCCGCGCCCTGATCAACGATGTTGGCGAGCACACGAAGGAAGCCGGTCCGTCCGTTCCGGTCGAGGTTCTGGGCTTCGACACGGCGCCGGAAGCCGGCGATCAGTTCGCCGTCGTCGAGAACGAGGCGCGGGCCCGCGAGATCACCGAATACCGTGAGCGCGAGCGCCGCAAGACGCTTGCCGTCGCCGGTCAGCGCGGCAGCCTTGAGCAGATGATGAATCAGCTCAAGGAAGATGGGATCAAGGAATTCCCGCTCGTCATCAAGGGCGACGTGCAGGGCTCGGTCGAAGCAATCAATGCGGCGCTCAGCCAGCTCGGCGACGACGAGGTCCGGGCCCGTCTCGTCCATGTCGGCGTCGGTGGCATCACCGAGTCCGATATCTCCTTGGCCTCTACATCGGGTGCCGTGGTGCTGGGCTTCAACGTGCGCGCCAATGCGCAGGCCCGCGCGGCCGCCGAGCGCGACGGCGTGGAAGTCCGTTACTACGCGGTGATCTACGACCTCGTCGACGATATGCGCCAGGCCATGTCGGGCCTTCTTTCGCCGACACGGCGCGAGACCTTCCTCGGCAATGCCGAGATCCTGGAAGTGTTCAACATTTCCAAGGTCGGCAAGGTGGCGGGCTGCCGCGTCACCGAGGGCAAGGTCGAGCGCGGTGCTCATGTCCGCCTGATCCGCGACAACGTCGTCATTCACGAAGGCGAACTCTCCACGCTCAAGCGCTTCAAGGACGAGGTCAAAGAGGTCGTGGCCGGCCAGGAATGCGGCATGGCGTTCGAGGGCTATCAGGACATGCGCGAGGGCGACGTGATCGAGTGCTTCCAGGTGGAGCACGTCCAGCGCACGCTCTAGCCGCGGCGCTTTGAGCCACTCCTGCCTGGGCGCAACCGAAACACGGATTCGACGAGACCGACCGATGGCATCGCGAGACAAAGGCGCGCGCGCGCTAAGCCAGCGCCAGTTGAAGGTGGGCGAACTCGTCCGCCACGCGCTTGCGGAGATTTTCGCACGCGGCGAGGTGCTGGATGACGTGATCGCGCGCCATTCCCTGACCGTTCCGGAAGTGCGCATGTCGCCCGACCTCAAGGTGGCGACCTGCTATGTCATGCCGCTTGGCGGCGGCGAAGCCGGCGATGTCGTCAAGCATCTGGAGCAGCACAAGCGCTTCCTGCGCGGCGAGGTCGCGAAACGGGTCGACCTCCGCTACATGCCGGAACTGCGGTTCCGGATAGACACCTCGTTCGAGGCCTCATCGCGGATCGACGAGCTTCTGGCCTCTCCCCAAGTGGCCCGCGACGTGGGGCGCGACGCGCCACGTGACCTCGACGACTAGCAAGAACGCGTAGAGGGTGATCCCATGGGACGGCGGCGGAAGGGCCAAGCGGTCAGTGGCTGGCTTATTCTGGACAAGCCGGAGGGCCTGACCTCGACGAAGGCGGTGGGACGGACGCGCTGGCTCTTCGATGCGCAAAAGGCCGGTCACGCCGGAACGCTCGATCCTTTGGCAACGGGCGTCTTGCCGGTCGCTTTCGGTGAAGCCACAAAGACCGTCCCTTTTGCGGTGGACGGCGCCAAAACCTACCGCTTCACGGTCCGCTTCGGGGCCGAAACAGACACGGACGATACCGAAGGGACGGTGACCGCAAGCAGCGGGATGCGCCCCTCCCGTGCCGCCATCGAAGCCGCGCTGACCCAATTCATCGGCGATATCGAGCAGGTTCCGCCCCGCTTCTCGGCGCTGAAGGTCGACGGCGCGCGTGCCTACGATCTGGCGCGCGACCAAGAGGAATTCGAGCTGGCACCCCGGACGGTCACGATCGACCGTCTGACGCTGGTGGAGCAGCCGGACCCGGACCATTGCGTCCTGGAGGCCGATTGCGGCAAGGGCACCTATGTCCGGGCGCTGGCGCGGGATCTCGGCCGGGCCCTTGGGTGCCTGGGACATATCTCGGCCCTGCGGCGAACACGGGTCGGCGGCTTCACCGTCGACCAGGCGGTCACTCTCGAAGCGGTGGAGCAGGCCGCGGAGGAGGGCCGGGAGGCGCTCCTGGCCCTCCTGCAGCCCGTCGAGACGGCGCTTACCGACCTGCCCGCACTGCCCGTCAGCCCTGCGGATGCCGCCAATATTCGCCTGGGGCGCGCAGTTCTGCTGCGGGGGCGGGATGCGCCGATCATGGCCGGTGCCGCCTATGCGGTATCAAGGGGGGCTCCCGTCGCCATCGGCGAGGTCGCCCAAGGGGAATTCCACCCCTCCAGGGTCTTTGTTCTGCCCGAATAGCCCCCCAAATAGCACTGGCCTCGGGGACGATTATCCCTATAGTGCAGCGGTTGCTTGGGGGCCCTCGCGATTTTCGCAGCCTTGCCCCGCAATCAGATCCGACCGCGCTGGACGACATCCCGGCCCGGCCTTGTCAAACACCTCAATTAGTAAGGAGAACCCGATGTCGATTAGTGCTGAACGCAAGCAAGAGCTTATTCAGGAATACGCGACGAAGGCAGACGATACCGGATCCCCGGAAGTCCAGGTCGCCATTCTCACCGAGCGCATCAGCAACCTCACCGAGCACTTCAAGACGCACGGTAAGGACAACCATTCGCGTCGCGGGCTGTTGAAAATGGTCAGCCAGCGCCGCCGCCTGCTCGACTACGTGAAAGCGTCAGACGAAGAACGGTACAAGAAGCTCATCGGCCGGCTCGGAATTCGCCGGTAGCATCCTCGCCGCATGCCGCGGCGTGCGTGGGAGCTTCCACATTTATGCACGGGCTCGTCCCATCGCCACCGGGCGGCGGGACGGCCTATTCTTTCCCTACCGAATGGGACACACACATGTTCAATAAACACACTGTAGAAATTGAATGGGCCCGGCGCCCGCTCAAACTCGAGGCTGGGCGCGTCGCGCGCCAGGCCGACGGCGCCGTCCTCGCGACTTATGGCGATACTTGCGTTCTTGCGACGGTTGTCGCCGCAAAAGAAGCACGGCCCGGAATCGACTTCTTTCCTTTGACCGTGAACTACCAAGAGAAGACGTTCGCCGCCGGTAAGATTCCCGGCGGTTATTTTAAGCGCGAAGGGCGTCCGACTGAGAAGGAAACCCTCACCTCGCGCCTGATCGATCGTCCGATCCGCCCGCTTTTCGCCAAGGGCTTCAAGAACGACACCCAGGTCATCACCACCGTGCTCTCGCACGACATGGAGAACGACCCCGACATCGTGGCCATGGTCGCCGCCTCCGCGGCGCTGACCCTTTCGGGCGTTCCGTTCCTCGGCCCCATCGGCGCCGCGCGCGTCGGCTATGTGGACGGCCAGTACATCCTGAACCCGCTCGTCGACGAAATGCCTGAAACCTCGCTCGACCTCGTGGTCGCGGGCACCAAAGACGCCGTTCTGATGGTGGAATCCGAAGCCAGCGAGCTTCCCGAAGACGTCATGCTCGGCGCCGTGATGTACGGCCATGAGCACTTCCAGCCCGTGATCGACGCCATCGTCAAGCTGGCCGAGGTTGCCGCCAAGGAGCCATGGGATCTGAAGACCGAGGACAACTCGGAGATGGTCGCCAAGGTCAGCGAACTAGCCGACGCCGGTCTTCGCGACGCCTACGCCATCGTCTCCAAGCAGGAGCGCCGCGACAGCATCGCCCAGGTGAAGGAGACGGTCGTTTCTTCGCTCGTCCCCGAGGACGATGACGGCTCGATCGCCGGCAAGGTCGCCGGTGCCTTCAAGAAGGCCGAGCAGGACGTCGTGCGCGGCAGCATTCTCGACACCAAGAAGCGCATCGACGGCCGCGATCTCGTGACCGTCCGTCCGATCGCCTGCGAGGTCGGGGTTCTGCCCCGTACCCACGGCAGCGCGCTGTTCACCCGCGGTGAGACGCAAGCCCTCGTCGTGACGACGCTGGGCACGGGCGACGACGAGCAGTTCGTCGATGCCCTGCAGGGAACCTACAAAGAGAAGTTCCTGCTGCACTACAACTTCCCGCCCTACTCCGTCGGCGAGACCGGCCGTATGGGCTCACCGGGGCGCCGCGAAATCGGCCACGGCAAGCTCGCTTGGCGTGCTGTTCATCCGATCCTGCCGGATCACGAGCAGTTCCCCTACACGCTGCGGGTCGTTTCCGAGATCACCGAGTCGAACGGCTCGTCCTCGATGGCGACGGTCTGCGGTTCTTCTCTCGCTTTGATGGACGCCGGCGTGCCGCTCAAGCGGCCTGTCGCCGGTATCGCCATGGGCCTCATCAAGGAAGGCGACAAGTTCGCTGTTCTGTCGGACATCCTGGGCGACGAGGATCATCTCGGCGACATGGACTTCAAGGTGGCCGGTACGTCCGAGGGCGTGACGTCGCTCCAGATGGACATCAAGATCACCGGTATCACCGAAGAGATCATGAAGATCGCGCTTGATCAGCCAAGGATGGGCGCCCTGCACATCCTCGGCGAGATGGACAAGGCGCTGAACGAGGCGCGTCCCGAGCTTGGCGAATACGCCCCGCGCATCGAGACGATCCAGATCCCGACCGACAAGATCCGTGAGGTCATCGGTTCCGGCGGTTCCGTCATCCGCGAGATCGTCGCGGAATCGGGCGCCAAGATCGATATCTCCGACGACGGCACGGTCAAGATCGCGTCCGCCAACGCGGAATCGATCCGCCAAGCCATCGCCCGGATCAAGTCGATCGCGCCGAACCCGAGGGTCGGCGAGATCTATCGGGGCAAGGTCGTCAAGTGCATGGAGTTCGGCGCGTTCGTGAACTTCTTCGGCCCGCGTGACGGCCTCGTGCACATCTCTCAGCTCGCCGAAGGCCGCCCCAAGACCGTTGGGGACGTGGTCAAGGAAGGCGACGAGGTCTGGGTCAAGCTGCTTGGCTTCGACGAGCGCGGCAAGGTCCGCCTGTCGATGAAGGTGGTCGACCAGGAGACCGGTCAGGAAAAAGAGGTTGCGGAGGCCGGCTAGGCCAGACGCGCCGCCGGTATCGCATCGGCATCCAGATATGCGAAAGGGGCGCTTCGGCGCCCCTTTTATTTTGCGTCTCGTTCAGTGTGAGGCCTGGCCGCGGGCTGGCCGCGCTAGTCCTTCGGCACGCCCGGGACTTTGGCATCCTTGGCGCAGCGCGTTCCGATGACCGTGTACTTGTTGTTCTCACTTTGCCAGTCGTAGGCCTTGCCGTGGCTTTCGCGGATGCACGAAACCGCGTCCTCGAATTGCGTATCGGGCATCTTGTACTCGCGGCAATCCTCGCCTGTGGCGGCAAGGCAAACCATCACGATAATTTCGAACATGGCTACTCCCTAGCGATCCATACGCAGCGGCAAAGCTGTCGGTTGACTATTGCGCGGCTTCCCGCGGCGCGCCTTGGCCATCGCGTTGCCGATTTCCTCAGCGCGCTCGATCTCCTTCAGCGACTCGAGGTCGGGCATAAAGGTCGTTGCGTAACCGCAATCGACGAAATGCACCTCGCCCGTGACCGCGCCGGAAAGATCGGACAGGAGATACAGCGCGGAGCCGCCGACCTCGTCGAGCGTCGGCGAGCGGCGCATGGGCGCATGCTGCTGCTGGTAGTGGAGCAGGGTCCTCGCATCGGAAATACCCGCGCCCGCCAGCGTCCGCATGGGTCCTGCTGACAGCGCGTTCACGCGGATGCCTTGCGGCCCGAGATCGGACGCCAGATAGCGCACCGACGCTTCCAGGGCCGCCTTGGCGACGCCCATGACGTTGTAGCAGGGCACGACGCGCGTCGAGCCGCCATAGGTCAGTGTCAGCAGCGAGCCGCCTTCGTTCATGATGTCAGAGGCGCGCTTGCAGATCTCCGTGAAGGAAAAGCAGGAGATGACCATCGTGTGCTCGAAGTTCTTCCGCGTCGTGTCGCAGTAGCGGCCCTTGAGCTCGGTCCGGTCGGAGAAGGCCAGCGCGTGAACGACAAAGTCCAGCTTGCCCCACTTTTTCCGGATCACGTCGAGCATGCGGTCGACGCTATCCAAATCCTCGACGTCGACTTCTTCGATGATCTCCGCGCCGATAGATTCGGCCAGGGGTACCGCGCGCCGGCCAAAGGCGCCGCCCTGATAGCTGAACGCCAACTCGGCGCCCTGTCCGTGCAGCACGCGGGCAATGCCCCAAGCGATCGATCGATCGTTGGCGACGCCCATCACCAAGCCGCGCTTGCCCGCCATCAGCGGTCCAGGTTCTGCAATATCTTTCGTCATCGTGCTTACTCTGCTCAAAGTTGCCTAAAGTCTCGTTCCGTCGGCCTCAGCCAGCCAACCGGCGGAAAACGAGGGAGGCGTTCGTGCCCCCAAAACCAAAACTGTTGGACATTACCGTGTTCATCACAATGCCGTCCTGACGTTCACGGACAATTGGGACGTCCGCAACCTCCGGGTCAAGGTTTTCGATATTCGCGGATTCGCAGATGAAGCCGTTCTTCATCATCAGCAACGAATAGATCGCCTCGTGCGCCCCAGCCGCGCCGAGCGAGTGGCCCGTCAGCGATTTGGTGGCGCTGATCGGCGGACAGTCCTTGCCGAACACGTCGCGAATGGCCTGGATCTCCAAGACGTCGCCCTGTGGCGTGGATGTCGCATGCGGATTGATGTAGTCGACCTTGTCACCGCCGAGGCCCTGCATGGCCATCCGCATACAGCGCACCGCGCCCTCGCCCGACGGCAGCACCATGTCGTGGCCATCCGACGTCGCGCCATAGCCGACAAGCTCCGCATAGATCTTCGCGCCGCGCGCCTTGGCATGCTCCAGCTCCTCGAGGCACAAGCACGCCGGCGCGCCGGCGATCACGAAACCGTCGCGCGCCGCGTCATACGCGCGGCTGGCTTTTTCCGGCTGGTCGTTGAAGTCCGACGACATCGCGTTCATTGCATCAAACAGAACCGACAGCGTCCAATCGAGCTCCTCGCCCCCGCCCGCGAAGACAACGTCCTGCTTGCCGAGCTGGATCAGCTCGGCTGCGTTGCCGATGCAGTGCGCGCTCGTGGAGCAGGCCGACGAAATGGAATAGCTCACGCCCTTGATGTGATAGGGCGTCGACAACGTGGCCGAATTCGTCGAGCTCATGGATTTGGGGACCTCGAACGGTCCGACCTTTTTCGGCCCGCGCTCGCGCGTCGTATCGGCGGCCTGGACGATGGCCCGGGTCGAGGGGCCGCCAGAGCCCATGATCAGCCCGGTGCGCTCGTTGGAGATGTCGCTCTCCTCCAGCCCCGCATCCTGGATGGCCTGTTCCATGGCCACGTAGTTCCAGCCCGCGCCCGCGCCCATGAAGCGGCGAACCTTCCGGTCGATCGCACCCTCCCATTCGAGCGACGGAGCGCCATGAACCTGGCAGCGGAATCCGAGTTCGGCGTATTTGTCGGCCTTGACGATGCCGGACTTCGCCTCCCGGAGAGAGGCCACGACTTCCTGAGCGTTGTTTCCGATCGAGGAAACGATGCCCATGCCGGTTACGACCACGCGTTTCATTGGCTCAACGTCCTTGCGGCCTGTGCCGCGACATAGCGTCTATGCACCGGCGGGTGCGGCCTCTTCCGCCTGGAACAGCCCGACCCTGAGGTCCTTGGCCGTGTAAATCGTCTCGCCGTCGGCCTTGAGCAAGCCATCGCCGGTCCCAAGGGTGAACTTGCGGCTGATGACCCGCTGCACGTCGACGACATATTCGAGCTTTTTGACCGTCGGCACCACCATGCCAGAGAACTTCACCTCGCCAACCCCGAGCGCCCGCCCTTTGCCGGCTGCGCCCGTGCAGCCGAGGAAGAACCCGAGCATCTGCCAGAGTGCGTCCAGACCAAGGCAGCCGGGCATAACCGGATCGCCCTGGAAGTGACAGGCGAAGAACCACAGATCGGGCTTCACGTCCAATTCCGCCACGATCCGGCCGCGGCCAAATTCGCCGCCAGCCGGCTCCAGCAGCGGAATCCGGTCGAACATCAACATGGGCGGCAGGGGCAACTGCGCATTGCCAGGGCCGAACAGCTCGCCCCGGCCGCACGCAAGCAGATCCTCATAGTCGAAGCTGGACTGCCGTTCCGCCAGTGGTTCTTGCACGCTCATTTGTCCTTCGTTGGAAATGTGGTCCATTCGGTGGGCAGGTTTCCTAACACATGCCCGGGCCCACCAAAACCCCGCCTGACAACGCCCGGCCCAGGGCGTCTTTTGGCGCCGTTAAATGACGCAGGTCAAGGTACCAAAACGTGCGCCAGGACATAGCATTGCGGTCGCCGTGGGTTCCCACTATATTCCCAGCTTCAATGACTTATTCGAACGAGACGATGACAGAGATCACGACCGCAGACGATCCCAAGATGCTCCGGCCGGCGACGCAGCAAGGCTGCTGCGCGGTGCCGGGCTTCGGCCCACGCGTCAGCGTCTCGCCCTCGCCCGCCTGCTCTTCGCCGAAGGCGACCGGCACGTGACGGCCCGACGCCTGCACGAGGAAGCCGTCGCTTCACAGGTCCCTGTCTCGCTGGCGACCGTTTACAACACGCTCCACCAGTTCACCGAGGCTGGCCTGTTGCGCGCCGTGGCCGTGGAAGGCGCGAAGACGTATTTCGACACCAACACGTCCAACCATTTCCACTTCTTCTGCGAGGACAGCGCGGACCTGCTCGATATCGACACGAGCGCGATCCGCATCGAAGGGCTGCCCCAAGCGCCTGACGGCAAGGTGATCTCGCGGGTGGACGTGCTGGTCCGTCTCGTCGACAAGGACGGCTAGACCTCTCTTCTAGAGGCCTGCGATCTTGCCGGCGCCAGCGGACGTCGCGCTACTCGAACTTCTCATCCCGATACACGCCCCACAGCTTCTCCTGCTGCACGTAGCCGGAATAGTTACCGATGGACAGCTCGCACCAGGAGCCGTCGCATTCGACGAGGTCGCCCAAGACCCCCGGTTGAAGCTGCGCGACGACGCCTGACCCGGCGGACCGGCTGCTGTGAAGCGGGATCGAAACCGGGGCCTGCTGACTCTTGCTCCAAGGGCTGACGAGGACGGTACGCCGTCCACTGAGGAGGCTGTGGAAGACCCAGCCGTCGGCGCCTTCGCTGTCCCGGACCCGGCGCCAGTTCTCGAACTCGGCGATAACCTCCACCGGAAGACCGGCCCGCGAGAATACCCAGACGATCGACTGATCGGTGCTGGGACCGCGCCGGACATTGACCTTGTCGGATTTGAGGCTGACGAAGCGCGGCACGCGCAGGCCCGAGCTCTTGCCGTTCGCGGCTATGGGGACGACGACCTCCGCCGCGGCGACCGGCGAGGAAGACCCGTGCAGAACCAGCCCCGCCAGAAGAGCGCCTCCAGCCAGTGCCAGCGCCGTTCCCAGCCGTGCAGTCCTGCGATTGCCCATCAATTCACCCCTCAGAAACCGAATCTTACCTTCTGAATGGCGGAGAAAAGTGAACGGATCGTGGCTCCGCAGGCCAGAGGGGCCATCTTGGGGGCCCGTGCGGCACAGTTGGGCCAAGTTGACGCTTTATCTCTCGGAGTCGCTTCTGTTAGACAGGGCGCAGAATTCTACGAAAACTAGGGCTCGGGACCGCCCAGCCTTCTGACGGGACATGACTTATGGCTACTGAACGACCGCTCGTTATCGTCACGCGTAAGCTACCGGATGTCGTGGAGACACGGCTTCGGGAGTTGTTCGACGCGCGGCTCAACCTCGAGGACAGGCCCTTTACGCGGGACGAGCTGATCGCCGCCGTGAAGGAAGCCAATGTGCTCGTGCCGACCGTCACCGATCGCATCGATCGCACCGTCCTGAGCCAGGCCGGACCGGACCTCAAGCTCATCGCCCAGTTCGGAACCGGCGTCGACAATGTCGATCTCGACACGGCGCGCAACCGGGCCATCATCGTGACTAACACGCCGGGCGTCCTCACCGAGGACACGGCCGACATGACCATGGCCCTGATTCTCGCCGTCCCGCGGCGGCTGACCGAGGGCGCAGAGCTGCTGAAATCCGGCAGCGACGAATGGCAAGGCTGGTCGCCCACCTGGATGCTGGGTCACCGCATCTACGGCAAGCGCCTCGGTATTGTGGGCATGGGCCGGATCGGTCAGGCGGTCGCGCGGCGCGCCAAGGCGTTCGGCCTTCAGATCCACTATCACAACCGGCGCCGGGTCCCGTCCGATGTCGAGAAGTCGCTCGAGGCCACCTATTGGGACAGCCTCGACCAGATGCTGGCGCGGATGGACATCATCTCCATCAACTGCCCGCACACGCCGGCGACCTATCATCTGCTGTCGGCGCGCCGCCTCGCGCTGCTCAAGCCGTCGGCCTATATCGTCAACACGGCTCGCGGCGAGGTCATCGACGAGAACGCTCTCGCCCGCATGATCGAAAACCATGAATTGGCCGGTGCCGGGCTCGACGTGTTCGAGCACGAACCTGCCGTCAATCCCAAACTGCTGCGGAACGAGAAGGTCGTGGTGCTCCCCCACATGGGTTCGGCCACGCTCGAAGGCCGCGTCGACATGGGCGAGAAGGTCATCGTCAACATCAAGACGTTCCTCGACGGCCACGCGCCGCCGGATCGCGTCCACCCGGCCATGTTCTAGGCAGGATCAGGCGCGGGTCATCCGCGCCACTTCCGGCAGGGCGACATGCTCGGGCCGAAAGCCGAGGCCGATGATCCGGCCCGGAATGCGCCGGAGCAACGGAAAGTCATTCAAGATCCGCACCGGGAATGGGATTTCCGTAATCTCCTTCGCCGTCAGGACGCTGGTGACCACCCGGTCCTGCAGGAAGACCTGCAGCCGTTGCGTCAGCTTGACGGGTAAGGTTCGGCGCTTCTGCACCCGCGCGAGATCGGCCTCGGAGACATTCCGCTCGAGCAGGGGCAATGCCAGGATGTTGGCGGCTGCGACGGCGTCCTGGACGGCGAGATTGACGCCCACGCCTCCGATCGGGGACATGGCGTGGGCCGCATCGCCGATGCACAGAAGCCCCGGCCGGTACCATTTCTTCAGCCGATCGACGCGGACCGACAGCAGTTTCACGTCGTCCCAGGTCTCGAGCTCGCGAACGCGCGCGCCGAGGGACGGCTTCAACGCCATGATGATCTGCCGGAAGGCTTCAAGGCCATTGCGCCGCAACTGGTTGAACCCGCCTTTGGGGATGACATAGGCGCACTGCCAATAGTCGCCGCGGTTGATCATGATGAAGAACCGGCCCGGCTCGACCCGGCCGAAGGTTGCATCGCCGTCCTCCGGCTTACGCGACACACGCATCCACAGCACGTCCATGGGGGCGCCGATGTCCTCGACCTCCATGCGGGCAAGCGACCGCACCGTCGAGTGACGGCCGTCCGCGCCGACGACCAGATCGGCCTTGACCTCCAGATCGCCTTCATGGGTTGCCGATTTCAGCCCGACGACCTTGCCGTTGTCGGTCAGGAGTTCGTCAACGTCGGCGCCGAGGCGCAGATCGAAGTTCGGATACCCCTTCCCCTGCGCGGCGAGAAAATCGAGAAAGTCCCATTGCGGCATCATCGCAATGAATTTCGCCGCCGTCGGAAGGTGCGAGAAGTCGGCAACCTTCAGCGTTCGATCGCCGATCTCGACGCTGAGCTCGTCCACGTTCTGGTGCGGCAGTTCGAGAAAGGCATCGAGCAGGCCGAGCTCGTCCATCACTTCGAGTGTGGAGGGGTGGATCGTGTCGCCGCGAAAATCGCGAAAGAAATCGGCGTGCTTCTCGAGGACGACCACTTTCACGCCGGCGCGTGCAAGCAGGAACCCCATCATCACGCCCGCCGGCCCTCCGCCGGCGATGGCGCACTGGGCGGTGATCGTCTGTTGCCTTGGCTCGTCGGACATCGCACCAGCCCCATTCGCGGGGCCCCGGCACGGCCGCCAGGCGATCCCACAATTGATATTCACACGATCAATTTAGAGTTTCACGGGGAAATCGTGCCGTCAAAAGGTTGAGAAATCCTGTTCCGGAGGGCGACGCCAGGGCTCCGGCAGGCCACGCCAAGGCTCCAGCAGGCCACGCCAAGGCTCCAGCAGCCGCGCCTAGGCCTCAGCCGATATGGTGCGACAGGTCTTTGAGGCTGGGGTTTCTGCCGTTCAGGGGGTTTTCCGGATCCCAGGCATAGCCTACTTGCGAGAAACGGGCCTGGAGGGCGTCGTAGAGCATGAGCCGGCCCACGAGCCCCTCGCCGATGCCCAGAAGCTCCTTGACGACCTCCACGGCCTGAAGGCAGCCCAGCACGCCCGCCACCGCCCCCAGGATGCCGGCTTCCGAACAGGCGGGCACCGTCCCGTCCGGCGGGGGGGCCGGAAACAGGCAGCGATAGTTGGGATTGGGCTGGCCGTCCGCATCGGTCTCGAAGGCGCGGAAGGTGGTCAGTTGTCCGTCGAACGGTCCGAGCGCGGCGGCGACCAGAGGCCGCTTGGCGAGATAGCAGGCATCGTTGACGAGATAGCGCGTGGCGAAGTTGTCGGAGCCGTCGGCGACGATGTCGAAGGCGCCGACAATGCTCAGCGCGTTCTCCGCCACGAGCCGCGTCGTGAAGAGCTTCACGTCCACATGAGGGTTGAGGCTCCAGACGGTGTTCGCGGCGCTGCGCGTCTTCTGCATGCCGACGGACTCGGTGCCGTGCAGAACCTGGCGCTGGAGATTGTCCAGACTGACGCGGTCGTCGTCGATGATACCGATCTGGCCGACACCGGCCGCCGCCAGATAGAGGATCAGCGGCGATCCGAGGCCGCCCGCGCCCACCACGAGCACGCGCGCCGCCTTCAAGCGCTGCTGGCCCTCGCCGCCGATCTCCTTCAGCACGAGATGGCGGCGGTAGCGGGCGATTTCCTGGTCTGTCAGCATGGTGTTGATCGAAGCATCTCCTTGGCCGAATGGCGTCGGCGGGCGCGCAAAGGGACCGCGCGTCTGGAACGCTCAGCCGGTCGAGCCGAAGCCGCCCGCGCCGCGCGCTGTCTCACCCACATCCGAGACCTCGGCGATCTCCACGCATGTGACCGGTGCGATGACCACCTGGGCAATGCGATCGCCGCGCGCGATACGGAACGGCTCGTCGCTATGATTGATCAGCACGACCTGCACCTCGCCACGATAATCCGCATCGATCGTGCCGGGGCTGTTGAGCACCGTCACGCCGTGCTTCAAAGCAAGCCCAGAGCGCGGCCGCACCTGCGCCTCATAGCCTTCCGGCAATTCGAACACGAGCCCCGTGGGCACGGCCCCACGCGCGCCGGCACTCAAGACGACGGGCTCGTTTTCGCCGATCGCCGCTACAAGGTCGAACCCGGCCGCGTGGTCGGTCTGATAGGCCGGCAGCGGCAGACCTTCTCCATGCGGGAGCCGCAGGACGCGCAGGCGAGGCTTCATCCGGCCTCCTTATTCCGCCGCGAGCTGCATGGCATGCAGCGCTTCGGCGGCGCGGCCGAGAAGCTTCACAGCCATCTCGTCCTTGCCCATGGCCGGCCAATCCTCGACGCCCGAGGCCGAGACGAGATGGACCTCGGTACGGTCGCCGCCCATGATGCCCGTATCCGGCGACACGTCGTTGGCGACGATCCAATCCGCGCCCTTCCGGCTCAGTTTCTCCTGGGCATGGGTGATGATGGTTTCGGTCTCCGCCGCGAAGCCGATGACGAGCGTCGGCCGCCGCGCGCCAGGAGCCGCGAGGGTCGCAAGAATGTCCGGATTGCGGGCGAGCGCGAGACTGAGCGCGGTCTGGCCCTCTTCCTTCTTCAGCTTCTCCAACGCTTGGGTGGCCGCGCGCCAATCGGCGACGGCAGCGGCGCAGATCGCGACATCGGCGGGAAGCGCGCCGAGGGCAGCATCGAGCATGTCCGCGGCGGTTTCGACCTTGACTGTCGTGACGCCTGGAATGTCCGGCAGATGTGTCGGGCCCGAGATCAGCGTGCGGCGCGCGCCCATGTCCTTGGCGGCCCGCGCCAACGCATGCCCCTGTTTCCCCGACGAGCGGTTCGCGATGTAGCGCACGGGATCGATGGGCTCATAGGTCGGCCCGGACGTAATCAGAACGTGACGGCTCACAAGCGAAGCGCCGCGCGCGCCCGGAAGCACGCGCTCGATCGCATCGGCAATGTCCTCGGGCTCGGCCATGCGGCCGGGACCGAACTCGCCGCACGCCATGTCGCCTGCCTCGGGGCCGACGAAGCGCACGCCATCCGCGCGCAACGTCGCGACGTTGCGCATGGTCGCGGGATGCTCCCACATGCGAACGTTCATGGCCGGCGCCACGAGCACCGTCTTATCGGTTGCCATGAGCACGGTAGACGCCAGATCGTTCGCAAGCCCGTTCGCCATCTTGGCGAGGAGGTCCGCGGTCGCCGGCGCCACCACGACGAGATCGGCCTCGCGGCTGAGTTGGATGTGGCCGATCTCCGCCTCGTCCTTGAGGTCGAAAAGATCAGTGAAGGCCTCCTCGCCCGATAGGACCGCAAAAGAGAGCGGCGTCACGAACTGCGCCCCGCCTTCGGTCAAGACGACGCGCACGGAGGCGCCTCGCTCGCGCAGACGGCGGACGAGTTCCAGAGCCTTGTAGGCGGCGATGCCGCCGCCGACGATCAGGAGGATGCGCTTGCCGCTCAGCATCGGATCAGTCCTTGGGTTCTCAGCCGATAGTCTATCACAGCCACGGCCTCCGGATCGGCCTCAGAAGATCTGCGAGACGGCGATGGCGAGCAGTGCGAGCGCACCGACCCAGATGCCTAGCCGCGTCCAGCGGTCCTGTGATTTCTGCGCTTGGGCCAGCCGCGCCACGCTCTCATCGTCCAGACGAAGTCCGTCTTCGGCCATGGCACCGAACGAATCCGCCGTCCGTTCGGCCTGGCGCAAAAGCTTCGGCAGATCGCCGACGAAACGGCCGACGGACGCGGCGCCTTCGGCGGCCTGCTCGATCCGCGCGCCCGCGCCGAGCTGGCTCTCGAGCCACTCCTTCACGATCGGCTCCGACACGACCCACATGTTCAACTCGGGATCGAGCGTCCGGCCCACCCCTTCGACCACGACCATGGTCTTCTGCAGCATGATCAGCTCGGGCCGGGTCTGCATGTCGAACACTTCCGTGTACTGCAGCAGCTGCCCCAGAAGTTGGGCCATGGATATCTCGTTGGCGGGACGGTCCATGATGGGTTCGCCGATCGCGCGGAGGGCTTGGGCGAACTGCGCCACGGAATGTTTGCGCGGCACGTAACCCGCATCGAAATGCACCTCGGCGACGCGGCGGTAATCGCGCGTGATGAAGCCGTACAGGATCTCGGCGAGGAAGCGCCGTTCCTTCATGCCGAGGCGCCCCATGATGCCGAAATCGACTGCAACGATGCACCCTTTTGCATCGACGAAGAGATTGCCTTGATGCATATCGGCGTGGAAGAAGCCGTCGCGCAGCGCATGGCGCAGGAAGGTCTGCATCAGCGTCGCGCCCAGCGCCTTGAGGTCATGTCCCTTGGCCTTGAGCGCCTCAATATCGCCCATGGACGTGCCCTCGATCCATTCGAGCGTGAGCACGCGGCGGGCGCTACGCTTCCAATCGACGGTGGGGACGCGGAAGCCTTCGTCGCCGGCGATGTTGTCGGCCATCTCCGAGATGGCCGCCGCCTCCATGCGCAAATCCATCTCGATCGCGACCGACTTCGCCAGCGTGTCCACGACGGCGATGGGGCGGAGGCGCCGCGAGGGCGCATGGAAGCGCTCGATCATCCGCGCGGCGAAGAAGTAAGAATCAAGATCCTTTTTGAAGCGCTGCTCGATGCCGGGGCGCAGCACCTTCACCGCCATGTCCTTGAGGCTGCCGTCAGGTACCTTGACCTTGGCCTTGTGCACCTGGGCGATGGAAGCCGCGGCCACCGGCGGACCGAACTCGACGAAGAGCTCGGTGATCGGGGCATCGAGCTCGGCTTCGACCAGCTTGACCGCTTGTCCTTGCGAGAACGGCGGCAGGCGGTCCTGCAGGGTCGACAGATCCCGCGCGAGCTCCCGGCCGACAATGTCGTCCCGCGTGGCGAGGAACTGGCCGAGCTTGATGTAGGACGGCCCGAGGGACGTGAGCGCCGACGACAGCCGCGCCTCGTTCTCCGTAGCCCCCTTCTTGCGCAAGGGTGCCGTGACCCGGCCGAACACGGCCAGCGGGCCGGACACGCGCGCATCGTCCGGCAGGACCCGCGCGCCGCTCCAGGCAAGCGTCGCTCCCGCCTTGGTCAGCCGCGCCATATTCGCAATGGCGTTCACGTCTATCGCCTCACTTCAGGCTCAATAGGTTCCGATGGAACCAGAACGTTTCGAGCCCTGTCTTTTTTGGTGCCGCATCGTTTCTCGCGAAAAACCGGTATCCACTTTTTCGCACGATGCTCTAAAGCCGCCAGCCCGAGTGGATGGCGGCGATGCCGCCGGACAGGTTCCGGTAGCGCACACGCTCGAACCCGGCATCTTGTATCATCTCGGCGAAGCGTTCCTGACTGGGAAAGCGTCTTATGCTTTCCACGAGATAGCGATAGGACTCCGCATCCCCGGCGACAAGGCGGCCAAGCGCGGGAATCGCATTGAACGAATAGGCGTCGTAGACCCGGTCCAGCAGCGGCATCTCGACGCTCGAGAACTCGAGGCACAGAAACCGGCTGCCCGGCTTCAGGACGCGATAGGCTTCCGCGAGCGCCGCGTCGATATGGGTGACGTTGCGGATGCCGAAGGCGATCGTATAGGCGTCGAAACGGCGGTCCTCGAAGGGCAGGCTCTCGGCGTTGCCCTGAACGAAGGAGAGCCGCTCGCGGCCTTTCGCGCGCCGCTTGCCCTCCTCCATCATCTCCTTGGAGATGTCGCAGATGGTGGCCGAGCTGCCAGCGCCTGCCGCATCGAGAAAGCGCGACGCGACGTCGCCCGTCCCACCCGCCACGTCGATTAGGGCGAAGGGCACGTCCGACTTCGGCGGGGCGAGCGCGGTCACGAGGTCCGCCTTCCACAGGCGGTGCAGCCCGCCCGACATCAGATCGTTCATCAGGTCGTAGCGGCTGGCGACCTTGGAGAAGACCTCGTTGACGAGGCCCTGGCGGGCGGTCTCCGAAACGCGGGCGAAGCCGAAGCTCGTCTCGGTCCCGGAATCGTCTGGATTTTTCACGTCATCTGGCATGGCAGCGGACAATAGCCTAAGCCCTGAGTTCACGCTATTGTTGCGGTGCAATGATGGTGACCTTGCACTGCAGCGTACCGGCGCAGTGTTGGAAACCCTCATTTTCCGACACTCGTTCTGCCCCTGAGGACTTTCGAGGCCCATGCCAGAACTGCCTGAAGTCGAGACCGTGCGCCGGGGATTGGAGCCCGTGCTTGTGGGCAACGCGTTCGCGCGCGTGGAGCAGCGCCGCCCGGACTTGCGCTTTCCCCTGCCCCAGCGGTTCAGCGAGCGGCTGACCGGCCGCGCCATCGAGGGGCTGGACCGTCGGGCGAAATATCTCCTGGCGCGCTTGGACGACGGCCAGGTGCTGATCATGCACCTGGGCATGACGGGCCGCTTCGCCATCGAGAAGGCGGGCGCCGAAAGAGCCGCGCCGGGCGACTTCGTGCATGACCCGGCCCCATCGGCCGCGTTCGGCTTCCCCAAGCACGAGCACATCGTCTTCCACTTGGGCGACGGATCGACCGTCCGTTATTCCGACGTGCGCCGCTTCGGGATCATGGACCTCGCGAAAGCCGGCGAACTTGAGTCGCACGCGCTCTTCAAGGACCTCGGCATCGAACCGCTCGGTGACGAGCTGACGCCCGCCTGGCTCGCCGGCCGGCTGAAGGGCAAGACCACGCCGATCAAATCGGCGCTTCTGGACCAGCGGCTCATCGCAGGGCTCGGAAACATTTATGTATGCGAGGCGCTCCACCGCGCGGGGCTCTCGCCCACGCGGGCGGCCGGCACGCTCGCCACGAAGACAGGCCGCCCGACCGGCAAGACGAGCGCGCTGGTCGAAGCCATCACCTCCGTCCTGCACGACGCCATTCGTGCGGGCGGCTCCTCTTTGCGCGACTACCGCCATACGGACGGGCGGCTGGGCCGGTTCCAGCACCGCTTCCGCACCTATGGCCGGGAGGATGCGCGCTGCATGCGAGAGGCCTGCAACGGCACGATCCACCGGATCGCGCAAGCCGGGCGCTCAACCTTCTACTGTCCAATCTGCCAGAGATAAGGGAACTGACACACATGTATATGGATCAGACCACGGTCGGCGGAGAACCAGCCACCAAGGAATACGCAACGCTGATCGTGACGCGCGAGGGCAAAGTCGGGGTCATCACACTCAACCGCCCGAAGGCGCTCAACGCGCTCAACTCGCAACTCGTCGGCGAGCTGTGCGAAGTGCTCAACATCTTCGACAAGGATCCCGAGATCGGCTGCATCGTCATTACCGGTGGCGAGAAGTCCTTCGCGGCAGGCGCCGATATCAAGGAGATGCAGAGCAAGACGTCCGTTGAGGCATACAGCACCGCGTTCCTCGCGCCCTACGACACGATCGCCGCGACCCGCAAGCCGATCATCGCCGCAGTCGCCGGCTACGCGCTTGGCGGTGGCTGCGAACTGGCGATGTCCTGCGACATCATCCTGGCTGCGGAGAACGCGGTCTTCGGTCAGCCGGAGATCAATCTCGGGATCATGCCGGGCGCCGGCGGCACCCAGCGCCTGACCCGCGCCGTGGGCAAGGCCAAGGCCATGGAGCTGTGCCTGACCGGCCGGCAGATGCGCGCCGACGAGGCCGAGCGCTCAAACCTCGTGAGCCGCGTCGTCCCGGTGGAGTCGCTCCACGACGAGGCCATGAAGGCGGCCACCAAGATCGCCGACTTCCCGGTCCACGTCGTCATGATGATCAAGGAGTCGATCAATCGGGGCTTCGTCACGACCCTGTCGGAAGGCGTGCGCTTCGAGCGGAACCAGTTCTACTCGCTATTCGCCACCGAAGATCAGAAAGAGGGGATGGCCGCCTTCATCGAAAAGCGGAAACCCCAATTCAAGAACCGCTAATTCCAGCCCTGGTTGACGCCTCGGAGGGCGCTCTGTATAGAGCATGCCAAATTCGTATTTACGGCGCTTCCTGAGAGCCGCCCCGTGCGGACCGGAAGCCCTCAAGGATCCTGAACATGGCCAATACCAAGTCGGCGAAGAAAGCCGTTCGCCAGATTACCCGTCGTACCGCCGTCAATAGACCCGGCGGAGCAATATGCGCAGCTACCTGCGCAAGGTCGAGGAGGCGATCGCCTCCGGCGACAAGGATGCCGCTCAGGCTGCCCTGCGCAGCGCCGAGCCGGTTGTCGCCCGCACGGCCCAGCTTGGCATCCTCCACCGCCGCGCGGCGTCGCGGAAGGTTTCGCGCCTCGCCAAGCGCGTCGGCGCGATGGGTGCGTAGCACCTCAGGTGCCTAACAGACTGGGTGCGTACAGACGCGCCTCGTCGGCTCTTCATGAGATGACATGACGGACCGGCCCGGTTCCGCATTCACGCGGCGCCGGGCGGTCTTTGCGCGTCTTCTTGCGGCGGTCGCGCCGTCCAGGGATCGCGCCGCACGCCAGCAACGCGTGCGCGCCGTGGCCGTCGCGGCTATCCCACCGCGCCCGCGCGCGGGTCCACGTCGCTTCCGCCGGACGTTTGGAGCGGCGCTCCCTCCCGCACGTTTGTGCTTGCATTGCGCGACGCGGACCTTGCACCCGACGTGCTGCGCGTTTGTCTCAATTGCTTGACACTGAGATATCAATTGCTTGACGGCTCTGTCATGCAAACGCCGCCTGCCAGTTGTGGCCCCGGCGCCTCACTTTTCCACCGAATGTCCCTAGAAAAAAAATTTTCGGGCTCCAAAAGCGCAAAAAGGCTTTGGCGCGTAAGGCCGGTCTCGGTGACTCAGCCGATTCACGCTTTTTGCACAGAGGCTTGGGAGGCGCCGATCATCAGTGAGTCTACTGACGAATACTGATCTGAGCCAGAATCTCGTTTGCTTGATCGGTGGGAAGGGCGTGTGTATAGTCTAGTTATCCGAACGGGGAAGTCCCCTCCTTACAATCGAGTACCTTGATCTTGGCCGTTGCCGAGACAGGATTTCTTTGTCTTAAGCGTGGGGCTTCATGAACATCTTGTGGAATGCTTATGCGTAAGTTGTGAATATTACGTGCGTAAATCGCACAAGATCACCACGGATAGTGGGTGGCACGAATTCTGTACTTGTACCGTGCTCATGAATTTGGGGAGGAGGCTCGATATTGGGCGCGCGCATGGACAATTACACGGTCGATGAGGTTGATGTGGCGTCGACCTGGAGCGCTCTCCAGGGGAATCCTCGATCGCAGTTAGTCGATGTGCGTACACGCGCGGAGTGGACTTATGTGGGCATCCCGGATCTGGGGGCCCTCGGCAAACGGGCTGTCCTTGTTGAGTGGCAGACCTTTCCCGACCAGTCCGTCGACCCGCGCTTTGCCGATCGGCTTGCACACGAGTTGCAGGCTCTCGGTGTCCAAGTAGACGACGATCTTTTCTTCATTTGCCGTTCTGGTAGCCGGAGCTTGGCCGCGCCAACGCGATGGCGTCGGCGGGGTATCGCGCTTGTCACAACGTCTCGGAGGGGTTCGAAGGACCGCTCGACGACGATAGGCATCGGGGCATCCTGTCTGGTTGGAAAGCGACTGGGCTCCCCTGGCTACAGGGCTAGGAAGCCAGTCATTGGAACTGTCGGGATGGTCTGCGTCCAAGATTGTTGGCCGCTTCAGTAGCTGCGTACGGTGCGTGTTGGCGCGACAAAAAATGATTAGGGAAAGAACAATATCGTGGCAGAGGCACAAGCACGGGCTCACGACCATGGAGTCCATCAAAAGGAACAATGCGGCCCAGGCGAAGCTTGGACGCGAGTCAAATCCCGGCTGCGCGGCGAGTTGGGAGAGGACGTTTACGCAAGCTGGTTTCGGGGCGTCGAAGTCGACGACATCGCGGGCGGCGTCATCCATCTAACGGTCGCGACGCGCTTCCTGCGCAACTGGCTCAGAACCCATTATTACGACACCGTGCTGCGGCAGGTTCAGGGCGAGTGGCCCGATACGGAACGCTTGGAGTTCTCCGTACGGACACCGCATTTCACGGTCGAACCGCCGAAGGATGCGTGCATCCCGCGCCCGGTGTCGCCGCAGGTCTTGTCGGAACGCTCGGCCCTGCCGATGCCCTTGCGGACGGGCTATGACGCTTCGAGGGGGTCGCCGTTGGACCCGCGCCTGAGTTTCGGCAGCTTTGTCGTCGGCAACACCAACAAGCTCGCTCACGCGGCGGCCCATCAGGTGGCGCTGTCGTCGTCGAGCCCGCAGTCTCCGTTCAACCCGTTGTTTCTTCATGGCAACGTGGGGTTGGGCAAGACCCACCTCCTGCATGCTATCGCCTGGGAGGTGAAGCGGCAGAAGCCTGAGGCCGAGGTTCTCTATCTCACCGCCGAACGCTTCATGTCCGGCTTCGTGCAGGCCTTGCGGGCACGCGATGCCCTCGCCTTCAAGGAGAAGCTCCGCAATATCGATATTCTCCTGATCGACGACATGGAGTTCCTGCAGGGCCCGACCATCCAGCAGGAGTTCTGCCATACGCTGAATTCGCTGATCGATGGCGGACGGCAGGTGGTCGTGGCCGCGGACAGGGCGCCGACCCATCTCGACAAGCTCGATATGCGGATGCGCTCCCGTCTCGGCGGTGGTCTTGTGGCCGAAATGAAGGCCATGGACTACGACCTGCGCCACAAGATCCTCGAGAAGCGGGCGCTGGAAGCGTGCGCGGAAACGAACGGCCTGGAAGTGTCGGACACGGTCCTCGCGTTCCTGGCGGAGCGGTTGACCGAGAGCGGGCGCGAGCTTGAAGGCGCCGTCCACCGTCTGCGGGCGAGCTACCAGCTCACCGACGAGCCGGTCACCATCGCCGTGGCGGAACAGATCGTGCGCGATCTCATGCGCGGCGCCGAACCCCGCCGGGTGCGGCATCGACGACATCCTGGCCGGACGGTGTCCAAGCACTATGGCGTCAACCGCAGCGACCTTCTGTCCGGGCGCCGCAACCGTTCCATCGTGCGGCCCCGGCAAATCGGGATGTATCTGGCCAAGCTGCTAACGTCCCGGTCGCTGCCCGAGATCGGACGCCGCTTCGCAACCCGCGACCACACGACGGTGCTGCATGCGATCCGCAAGATCGAGCAGCTAATGGGTGACGACACGCAGCTCCGGGAGGAGATCGAGCTGCTGAAACGGCTCCTGCGCGACTAGGGCTTGAGGCTCGCGAGGCCCGGAGTTCGCTGCTCCGGGCCCGCCGCCTATTGTAGACGCCATCGCGCTTCGCCAACGGCCCCAATCACGGCCCCCTTGAACGCGTGGCGCACTTGCAAATTCCGCCGCATCACTGCAAGTTCACTGGGGTTTTTTGACGCGGGTTTTTCGCCCGCCTCCCCAAGGCTCCATCGGGAGCGCGGTGGCTCCAAGGGGAGCCCTGGCTCAGCCGGAATGCGGGTCTTGGACGGGGGACCGTTCAGCGGAAAAGACGCTAGATTTCGGGATACTCTCCAACCATGCGCCTAACTATCGAGAAGCCGAAACTCGCCCGAGCCCTCGCCCATATGGCGAGCGTGGTCGAGCGCCGGAACACGATACCGATCCTGTCCAACGTGCTGCTGACGGCAGGCGACAATGCCTTGAAGCTGACCGCCACCGATCTCGACATGGAAGTGGTCGAGACGGTGGACTGCACCATCGCCGCCGACGGCGCCGTCACGGTGCCCGCGCATATGTTCAACGACATCGTGCGCAAACTCCCGGACGGAGACATCGCGATCGACCGCGATGCGGAACAGGAACGCCTCACCATCACCTCCGGCCCGGCGCAGTTCTCGCTGCAGACGCTGCCGGCCGACGATTTCCCGACCCTGTCGGTCGAAGATCTCGACCATGCCTTCACGGTGCCGGCGGCGGACCTCAAGCGGCTGATCGAAAAAACCCGCTTTGCGATCTCGACCGAAGAGACCCGTTACTATCTGAACGGCATCTATCTGCATGCCGCCGAGACCGACGGCAAAGAGACGCTGCGGGCGGTCGCCACGGACGGCCACCGGCTGGCGCAGGTGGAGATCGCTCTGCCGGCCGGCGCCAAGGGCATGCCGGGCGTGATCGTGCCGCGCAAGACGGTGGCGGACCTGCTGCGTCTTACGGAAGCGGGCGACGAGGACATTCGCATCGAGCTGTCGCCCTCCAAGATCCGTGTGTCCGCCGGTCAGATCGTTCTTACCTCGAAGCTGATCGACGGCACGTTCCCGGACTATGAGCGCGTGATCCCGCAAGGCAACGATAAGCGCCTCGAACTGGACAACGTGACCTTCGAGCAGGCTGTGGACCGGGTCTCGACCCTCTCGAACGATAAGGGCCGGGCGGTGAAACTCGCCCTCTCCGGCGACACGCTGACGCTCACGGTCAACAATCCGGAGTCCGGCAGCGCCACGGAGGAGTTGCCGGTCAGCTATGACGCCGATCCGCTCGAGATCGGCTTCAACGCCCGCTACCTGCTCGACATCGCGCAGCAGCTCGAAAGCGAGACGGCGGAATTCCTGTTCGCCGATCCCGGCTCGCCGACGATGGTGCGCGACGTGAAAGATACATCGACCCTCTACGTGCTGATGCCGATGCGGGTATGACCGCGAGCCCAAACGAGCACACGATAAAGATCGACCAGACCGACCCGGCCGAGACCGGCACAACGACCCTTTCCGTCCGCACCCTGAAGCTTTCGGACTTTCGCAACTACGCGTCCGCCCGGCTGGACCTCGACGCGCGCCCGGTGGTCCTCGTCGGCGACAACGGATCGGGCAAGACAAATCTCCTCGAAGCGGTGTCTCTGCTCGGTCCCGGCCACGGCTTGCGCGGACGTCCCTATGCCGAGCTTGCGCGCAAGGACGGCCAGGGCGGCTTTGCTATCGCCGCGAACGTGCGGACGCGCCATGGCGAACTCGATATCGGCACGGGTTTCGCGCAACGAGTGGGCGAGGACGGCACGGGGCGTACCGTCCGCATCGCGGGCAAGGACTCGAGCGCCGGTGCACTCGGCGACTACGTGAAACAGGTCTTCCTCATCCCGGCCATGGATGGGCTCTTCACCGGCGGCGGGTCCGACCGGCGGCGCTTCCTCGACCGTCTCGTTGTCGCGATCGCGCCCGGTCTTAGAACATCGCTCAGCCGCTATGAGCGGGCCATGCGCCAGCGCAATCGGCTGTTCCAGATGCGCGAGTACGGGAAGAGCCTGTTCGAGGGGCTGGAAGAGCAGATGGCCGAAGCGGGCATCGCCATCGCCGCGGCGCGCTCGACGCGGTGGAGCGGCTCTCCGCGCTCATCGACGAGCGGCGCGAAGCCCAAGGCCAAACCCCTTTCCCCTACGCGGTGCTGGCGCTGCATGGGACGGTCGAGGCCGACCTTGCGGGCGGTCGCAACCGAGGCCGAAGATGCCTTTCGGATCCTGTTGGAGGAAGGCCGGGAGCGGGACCGGGCCGCGTCCCGCACGCTCGAAGGTCCGCATCGAAGCGACCTTCTGGTGGTCCACGGGCCGAAAAACGCCCCTGCCGCCATCTGCTCCTCGGGCGAGCAAAAGGCGCTGTTGCTGGGCCTCGTCCTCGCCAAGGCAGAGCTGATCAAGACCATGGAAGGAATCGCCCCGCTCGTGCTCCTGGACGAGGTTGCGGCCCACTTGGACGGCGTCCGGCGCGAGGCCCTTTTTGCCGAGATTCTAAGGCTAAAAGTCCAGGCCTGGATGACCGGAACGGACAAGGAACTTTTTTCGCCTTTGGCACAAAGTGCTCAGATTCTGGACGTGAATCGGGGTATAATATCTCCATGATTCACACGTTCGCCGGCACCCCCGCTTGGGACCCTTGCCTGGCCCTCGAACGACCCTCGAAACCGTTTCCAAAAGTACATTCGTAGACCATGACACCTGCTGCCAAACGCAAGGCTGAAGCCGCGGCCGATTACGGCGCCGAGTCCATCAAAGTTCTGAAGGGCCTCGATGCCGTGCGCAAACGTCCCGGCATGTATATCGGCGACACCGACGACGGCTCGGGCCTCCATCACATGGTCTATGAGGTGGTGGACAATGCGATCGACGAGTCGCTCGCCGGCTATTGCGACATGATCAACGTGGTGCTGAACGCGGACGGGTCCGTGACGGTCAACGACAATGGCCGTGGCATCCCGATCGAGATCCATAAGGGCGAAGGCGTCTCTGCCGCCGAGGTCATCATGACCCAGCTCCATGCGGGCGGAAAGTTCGACCAGAACTCCTACAAGGTTTCGGGTGGCCTGCATGGCGTGGGCGTCTCTGTGGTCAACGCGCTCTCCAGCCGGCTCGACCTGACCGTTTGGCGGGCCGGCAAGGAACATGCGATGCGTTTCGCCAACGGCGTGCCCGAAGGACCTCTCGAAGTGGTGGGCGACTCCGGCGGCAAGACCGGCACGCAGATTACCTTCGTGCCGTCGACCGAGACGTTCACCATGGTCGATTTCGACTATGCGACGCTCGAACACCGGCTGCGCGAACTGGCGTTCCTGAATTCAGCGGTGCGCATCAACCTCACCGACCTGCGCGGCGTCGAGCCGAAGTCGGAAGAGATGCACTACGAAGGCGGCCTGCGGGCGTTCGTGCAGTTCCTGGACCGGACGAAACACCCGCTGATCTCCGAGCCCGTCGTGGTGGAGAAAACGCAAGACGGCATCACCGTGGAAGCGGCGCTGTGGTGGAACGACAGCTACCACGAGAACGTCATGTGTTTTACGAACAACATTCCGCAGCGCGACGGCGGCACGCATTTGGCCGGTTTCCGCGCGGCGCTCACCCGCACGGTGAATACCTACGCCGCCGAATCCGGCATCGCCAAGAAAGAGCGGGTGTCGCTGACGGGTGACGATGCGCGCGAAGGTCTCACCTGCGTGCTGTCGGTGAAGGTGCCGGATCCGAAATTCTCAAGCCAGACGAAAGACAAGCTCGTCTCCTCGGAAGTGCGCCCCGTGGTGGAAAGCGTCATGTCCGAACGCATGTCGCAATGGTTCGAGGAGAACCCGAACGAAGCGCGCAATATCGTGCAGAAGATCGTGGAGGCCGCGGCGGCCCGCGAAGCGGCGCGCAAGGCGCGTGAGTTGACGCGGCGAAAGGGCGCGCTCGATGTGGCGTCCCTGCCGGGCAAGCTGGCCGACTGCCAGGAGCGCGATCCGGCGAAGTCGGAGATCTTCCTCGTCGAGGGCGACTCGGCCGGCGGCAGCGCCAAGCAGGCGCGCGAGCGGGGCTTCCAAGCAGTGCTGCCCCTGCGCGGCAAGATCCTGAACGTTGAGCGGGCACGCATCGACAAGATGCTGTCGAGCGCCGAGATCGGCACGCTGATCACCGCGCTTGGTACCAGCATTGGCGATGAGTTCGACCTGGCGAAGCTGCGCTACCACAAGATCATCATCATGACGGACGCCGATGTGGACGGCTCGCATATCCGTACGCTGCTGCTGACGTTCTTCTACCGGCAGATGCCGGAGATTATCGAGGCCGGCCACCTCTTCATCGCGCAGCCCCCGCTTTACAAGGTGAAGCGCGGCAACCAAGAGCGCTATCTCAAGGACGAGCCTAGCCTTCAGGACTATCTGATCGACGAAGGGCTGGTGGACGCCGTGCTCATGACGGGCGACGACGCGGCGCGCGGTGGCGCGGACTTGCGCGACATCGTCGAGAAGGCCCGCAAGATCACATCGATCCTGAGCGGCCTGCACAACCGCTATCCCCGCTTCATCGTCGAGCAGGCGGCGATCGCCGGCGTTCTCAATCCGAAAATGCTGAAAGAAGTCACCCAGGCTCAAGAGGCCGCCGACTACATCGCGCGCCGGCTGGATGCGCTGTCGGACGAGACCGAGCAGGGCTGGGAGGGCGAAGCACTGGCGGAAGGCGGCTTGCGCTTCTGGCGCGAGCTCCGGGGCGTGATGGAATCCCATCTGATCGACGGGCCGTTCATCGCGTCGGCAGACGCGCTCAAGCTCGACCATTATGCCGGGCACCTCCAGGAGGTCTATGCGAAACCCGCCACGCTGAAGCGCAAAGACACGAGCCTCGCCGTGCACGGGCCGTCCGATCTGCTCGGCGCCGTGATGGAGACGGGGCAGAAGGGTCTCTCGCTGCAGCGCTACAAGGGCCTCGGCGAGATGAACCCCGAGCAACTCTGGGAAACCACCCTCGACGTCGAAACGCGGACCATTCTGCAGGTGAAGATCAGGGAAGGCGAAGACGCCGACGACATCTTCTCCCGGCTGATGGGCGACGTCGTCGAGCCACGGCGCGAATTCATCCAGGAAAACGCGCTGCAAGTGGCCAATTTGGACGTCTAACCGCGCTG
Source organism: Methyloceanibacter stevinii (assembly GCF_001723355.1). NCBI lineage: Bacteria > Pseudomonadati > Pseudomonadota > Alphaproteobacteria > Hyphomicrobiales > Hyphomicrobiaceae > Methyloceanibacter > Methyloceanibacter stevinii. The sequence continues at coordinate 153,089 of NZ_LPWE01000010.1, forward strand.
TCAGGCCACATTCCTTAACGGGATGGCAACATGGCTATCCTAGGTTGCTTCCAGTGGAAGACCCCAAGGTCTTGACGTGGCGAAGGTTCTGCCGCGGCGGCGGCAAGGCCCATCTCCATCGTTTGCACGGAGTGTAATTGCGTATGAGCGGCGCGAAGCGCAGGCCCAAACCTCAAGGCACAGGCCAAGGACGCGCGCGATCCCGTTCGTCCGCGCCGAAGTCACCCGGGACAAAGACGTCGCGTACGAGTTCGACCGCACGCAGAAGGCCGTCCACCCGCCGGACGCGCGGCAAACGCGGCGGTCTCTGGAGCCGCTATAAGCGCTTCTCCCAACGCCATCCCTTTTTTATGGGCACCGCCAAGCTGGGCTTGGTCGCCTCGCTGTTCGGCATGCTCGTCCTCGCAGGCGCGGTGCTGTTCTTCATTTCGCGCGTACCCGATCCGCTGCTTGCGACGCTGGACGACCGGCCGCCGAACGTGACCGTGCTCGCCGCCGACGGCTCGGTGCTCGCCGAGCGGGGCTTGCGTCGCGGCCATATCCGCGTCGACGTGCTGCCCGACTATCTCATCAAGGCGGTTCTCGCGACCGAGGACCGGCGCTTCTACGATCATTGGGGCGTCGATGTCGGCGGCCTGATCCGGGCGAGCTATCGGAACTTCCGGGCCGGCAGCGTGGTGCAAGGCGGCTCGACCATCACCCAGCAGCTTGCAAAGAACCTGTTCCTGAAGCCCGAGCGCACCGTGATGCGGAAGCTCGAAGAGTTGGTCTACACCGCTTGGCTCGAGCAGCGCTTCACCAAAGACGAGATCCTCGAGCTCTATCTCAACCGCGTCTATCTCGGCGGCGGGACCTATGGCGTGGAGGCGGCCGCCCGGCACTATTTCGGCCGATCCGCTCGCGATGTGACGCTCGCGCAGTCTGCGGTCATCGCCGGGCTGCTCAAAGCCCCGTCGCGTTATGCGCCAACCCGCAGCATCAAGGCGGCGAGCGCCCGCGCCCAGGTCGTGCTCGACAACATGGTCGAGGCCGGCTTCATCACGGCGGCGGAAGCGCAGAAGGCGGGACAGCAGCCGCTGCGTCTGCAGGCCAAGGGTGACGCCACGGGCTTTCCCTATGCTGTCGATTGGGTCGCGGAATTGCTGCCGGAATACGTAGGCCATCACGACGATGCCCTGGTCGTGCAAACGACGATCGATGCAAGACTGCAGCGGCAGGCGCAAGAAAGTCTGCGCAAGCTCCTGGATGGGAAGGGCCGCAAGCTGCATGCAGGCGAAGGCGCCGTGGTCGTGCTCGATCCCAACACCGGCGCCGTGCGGGCGCTTGTCGGTGGCCGCTCTTACAAGAACAGCCCCTACGATCGCGCGCTCAACGCGCGCCGGCAGCCGGGCTCGGCCTTCAAGCCGTTTGTCTATCTCGCGGCGCTGGAAGCCGGATACGGGCCGGGATCCGTGGCGATCGACGGCCCGGTCAACATTCGCGGCTGGAAGCCCTCGAATTACACAAACACCTATAAGGGCCGGGTCTCGTTACGCTACGCGCTCGCGCATTCCATCAACACGGTGGCCGTGAAGCTGACCGCCGATGTCGGGCCGGCCCGCGTCGCGCAGACCGCTCAACGTCTCGGCGTCAATTCGAAGCTCTATGCGCAGCCATCGCTCGCGCTTGGCACGTCCGAAGTGACTCTGGTCGAACTAACGGGCGCTTACGCGCCATTCGCGAACGGGGGCGCGCGCGTGCTTCCCCATGTCATCACGCACATTCGCACCGAGGACGGCGAAACGCTCTATACACGCCAGCGCTCGGCCGTCGGGCGCGTCGTGGCGCCGGCCCATGTCGCGGCCATGAACGAGATGATGAGCGCGGTGGTCCGTGACGGCACGGGCAGGCGCGCGGCCATTCCGCGCCACCCGGCGGGTGGCAAGACCGGCACGACGCAGAACTCGCGCGATGCCTGGTTCGTCGGGTACACGGCGCACTACGTCGCCGGAATCTGGATCGGCAACGACGATAATTCTCCGATGCAGAAGGTCACCGGCGGCTCGCTTCCCGCCGAGCTGTGGCACGACATCATGCTTGCCGCTCACAAGGACAAGCGGCCCACGGCGCTTCCGAGCCAGCGTGGCCCCGGCATGCCGTGGCAGGGCAGCGGCGCTGTCGCCTCGCGCTTTCCCTTCCTGGGCAACGGTCCCAACGGCGCTGCCCAAAGGGCACGTCCCCTGTTTCAGCGTGTGATGGGATTCTTCGGCGGCGGCTGAGCGGCCGCAAGCACGCACCTCGCTCGTCAGTCCTCTTGCTCGGGCGGCGGCGCACCGTCTGCGCCGAACGCGTGCAAATGCGATCCGTATTCGTGGAGCCAGTCCCGGGCTTCCTTCTGGCGCGGCATCGTACGCGCGACCAGTGCCCAGAACTGAGGCCCGTGATTCATCTCTTCGAGATGAGCAACCTCATGCGCGGCGAGATAGTCCAACACGAAGGGTGGCGCGAGGATAAGGCGCCAGGAGAATGACAGCGTCCCCGTCGAGGAGCACGATCCCCAACGGGTGTTTTGGTCGCGCACGCTGATCCGCTTCGGAGACAGGCCAAGCCGCCTCGCGTGAATATCGACGCGCAGTTTGAGATCGTCATGCGCCTGACGCTTCAACCAATCGAGCAGGCGCCGCGGGGCGTGGTGCCCCTCCCCCGCCACGTTGAGGAGCGGCAGAACGTCATCCGCATCGGTGAGACCGTCGGGCCAGACCGGCGCGATCCGCGCCTCATCTGGGTCCTCGATCCAAACCACGCCGCGCCGCCGGACGGGGCCCACGAAATTCAGCCGGTGAGCAAGGCCGCGCAAAGGGATGACCGCGCCGTCCGTGAAAGGCACCGGGTCGCATAGCCCGTCGAGCCGTTCCCTCAGCCAGTCCATGTGGCGCGACAGGAACTGCTGCGCATCGGCAAGGCTCGAATAAGCCGGCACGGTCAGCACGGCGCTCCGGCGCGCTTCGCTGACCTGCAGGCTGAATCGCCGCGCTCGCGCGTTGCGGCGCAGGACCAGCGGTACGTCCAGTCCGTTGATCGGAATCTCGGTCGTCCCGGCCCGTCCGAGTTTGAGGCGCTTCAGCATGCGGCGTCCCAAGGCATGCACGATCCCATGGCTGCAGGATCCCCTGGCTGCAGGCCGAATCGGCCTTCCGAATCCGAAGATGTCAGCCTAGCACGGAGCGTGGCGGAAACACGCGCGCTTGCCTCACGCCACGCGCTGCAGAACCCGCTTGAGCAGGTTTCCCTGCCCCTGATGGGACCGCATGAACTTGCGGACCTTCGGCAGGATCTCATTGCGGAAGCGCGATCCGTTGAAGACGCCGTAGTGTCCGACGCCCTCTTGGAGATGATGCGCCTTCATCGAGTCGGGCAGGTTCGTGCACAACTCAAGCGCCGCTTCCGTCTGGCCGATCCCGGTAATGTCGTCCTTGTACCCTTCGACGGTCATCAACGGCACGTTCTTGATCGTCGAGGGATCCACGAGCTCCCCGTGATGGCGCATCTCGCCCTTGGGCAGCTTGTGTTCCATGAACACACTCTCGATGGTCTGGAGATAATACTCGGCGGACAAATCCATCACGGCGAGAAACTCGTCGTAGAACTCCCGGTGCTTGTCGGCCGAGTCGCCGTCGCCCTGGATCAGATTGTGAAACAGATCGCGGTGCGCGGTCACATGCCGCTCCAGATTCATGCCCATGAAACCCGAGAGCTGCAAAAAGCCGGGATAGACCAGTCGCATATGGCCGGGATAGGGCCACGGCACCTGAGTGATCACGTTCTGCCGGAACCAGCTCAGGGGCTTGCCCGTCGCGTATTTGTTGACCGCGGTCGGGCTCTTGCGCGCATCGATGGGACCGGCCATGAGCACCATGGACCGGGGCACGTTGGGGTCGCGCCGGGCCTCCATCAGCGAGACGGCCGCGAACACCGGCACGGTCGGCTGACAGACGGCCATGACATGGACGTTGCCGCCAAAGCCTTGAAGAAACTCGATGATGTAGTCGATATACGTGTCGAGATCGAAGGGCCCCGTCGCACGCGGCACGAAGCGGGCATCGATCCACTCGGTCACATACACATCGTGGTCCGGCAGGAGGTCACGCACAGTTCCGCGCAGAAGCGTCGCGAAGTGGCCCGCCATGGGCGCCACCAGCAGGACTTTCGGGTCCTTCTTCTGGACGGCATTCGGCAACTCGCGCTGGAAATGCACCAAATTGCAGAAAGGCTTGGAGAGGATCGTGACCGGCTTCACCGGCACCGTCATTCCGTGCGCCGTGACCGTATCGATCTCCCACTCCGGCTTACGGTACCGGCGTGTCGAACGTTCGAAGAGCTCGAGCGCAGCCGCAGCACCTCGCCCAACGACCGTGTGGGACGCCGGGTTCAGCGGATTTCGCCACATCATCCGGTAGCTTCCGCCGCCGCCCGGGCCGGATGCAGCGCGGCCTGGTTTAGCTCATAGAGGTGGTACAGCATTTGAGTCTCCGACTCATTTCATCTTAATGCTGCATCGCAAAATGGGATGGTGATATTGTGCTGCTGTACAATGACAGATGGCCGCAGGGCCGACTGTCGCGCGATCACAAATAGCGGCGCAATGTTTCAGCCATTTTTTCCGGAGACGTTCCGTACGGGAAATGCGTCACAAACTTGCCGTCCGGCCCCATGAGATAGAGGAGCGCCGAATGGTCGACGCTGTAGTTGTTGTCGCCCGCGCCCTCTTCCTGGAACTTCTGATAGGTCACGCGGTACGCTTTCGCCGCTTCTGCGATCGCCTGCGGCGAACCCGTTAGACCGACAAAGTTCGGTCCGAAATTCTCAACATACGCGGTCACCAGTTCCGGCGTGTCGCGCTCCGGATCGACGGTGATGAAAATCGGGACGACTTTGTCCGCCTTGTCGCCGAGTTCGTCCAGCGCCGCCGACATGACCTGCAACTCGGCGGGACAAATATCCGGGCAGTGTGTGAAGCCGAAAAACACGAGCATGTAGCGACCGCGAAAATCGGTGTCCGTGACGGTCTTACCGTCCTTGCCGACGAGTTCGAACGGGCCGCCGATCAGTGCCTGTCCGCTCGTGATCACGCGGTTCTTATTTGGGGATGCCTGATTGAGTATAAGCGCGCCGACGCCGATCAGGGACCCAAGCAGAAAACTTCCGACAATCACGAGAAGCAAACGACGTTTCATTGTCTCACTCACCAAGCTGCAGCAATGAGCCGTTGTCACGGGCGCGGCTCAACAACCAACGGAACACGCCGTACCCCACGGCGAGATAGAACACGTTCAATCCGAACGCCCACCACAGATCGCCGGGATCGAAACGGTGTTCCAACAGAATCGCGCGCATGCCTTCGAATACATGGGTCGGCGGAAGCGCGAGCGCGACGTATTGGAGCCAGCCGGGAAGTGCGGATAGCGGGTAGTACACACAAGTCAGCGGCAACAGCAAGAAGGCAAGCGACCAGGCCAGTTCCTCCGCGCCGAGGCCGTAGCGCAACATGACGCCCGCCGCGATCAGGCCCAAGGACCAGCTCGTCAGGACGAGCATGGCGAAGAACACCACGAGCCACAGACCGAGGTTGAGCAGGTTGAATTCGAAGATGAGGAACGCGGCCAGCGCCACGGGGATCATACCGACCGAAAGCCGCATGACGCTCCAGATACAAAGCGCCATGACGAGCTCATGCGGGCGCAACGGGCTGATCAGCAAATTGCCCAGATTGCGCGACCACATCTCTTCGATGAACGTCGTGAAGAAACCGAGATTGGACCGGAACAGAATGTCCCATAGCAGCACCGCCCCGATCAGGACGCCGGCGCCCTTTCGCGTAGGGATTGTTCGTGCTTGCCAGGAACTTCTGCAGGAAGCCCCAGGTCAGCATCTGCAGGAACGGCCAATAAATCAGCTCGACGAGCCGCACGCTCGAACTTCGCAAGAGATAGATGTAGCGCCGCAGCAGCGCGCCGATGCGGCGCACCGACGATCGCACGCCGGTCGGCGCAAGAAGGATAGGACTGACGGTTTCGTCGAGCCGGTGCGAACTCATGAGGCTTCTCTTTGCGTGCGGTCCGGCATGTCGTACGCGCTGCGTCCGCGTACGACGTCCAAGAACACGTCTTCAAGCGTTTCGCGGCCGTAGGCGGCGATAAGAGCCGCCGGCGTTTCGTCTTCGACGATGCGGCCGGCATGCAGAAGAATCACGCGATCGGCCAGCCGCTCGACCTCCGCCATATTGTGTGAGGCGATGAGCAGGGTCGCGCCTCGGGACGATGCGTAGCCCTTGATCGTTTGACGCACCCAATCCGCGGTGTCCGGGTCGAGCGATGCGGTAGGCTCATCGAGCAGAAGAAGTTCGGGGGCATTCAGCAATGCCTTGGCGAGACCAACGCGGGTCTCTGTCCCGCCGAAAGTTTTCCCGTGGGCCGTTCAAGAAGCGCGTCGATCTGCAACTGTGCGGCGACGCTGGCAATACGTTCGCGCGCGTTGGCGATCCCGTACAGACCGGCATAGACCATGAGATTCTGGCGGACCGTGAGCCGCTGCGGCAGGTCCACGTAGGGACTTTGGAAATTCATGCGCTGCGCGACCGCATAGCGGTTGCTCGTGATATCGGCGCCGAAGACGTGCACCGTGCCCGCGCTTGGCCGAATCAACCCGAGCAGCATGGCGATGGTCGTGGTCTTGCCGGCGCCGTTGCCGCCAAGAAGCGCGACGGTCGATCCCGCTTCCAAGGTGAAGTCGAGATGATCGACGGCGGTCACGGATCCGAAGCGCTTGGTGAGACCGCGCACGACGACAGGAGCCAGGTCGGCCGCTGCCGCTCCGCCTTCGTCCTGTACGATGTCTCTCGCCACGTCGTCTCCATCCTTGCTGCGCCCCGCGCTTTTCGGCCGCCTTGCGGCGTCGGGGCGCCTTGCGATACGGAACATCTTTGTCGGAATTATAGCTTCCGGCCCATGCTAGGGTTGCGTCATGAGCCTCACTGAAACGCAGCAGGCGACAATCGATCCCGCGCAGCCGGAATGGTTGCGCGCGGGCGATTCCCGGCTGCGCCTCCATACGATCGTCCGGCTGCGGTGGCTTGCCGTGGTCGGTCAGAGCCTGACGATCTTGGCGGTCCATTGGGGCCTGGGCATGACAGTCCCGATCGGCTGGTGCTTCGCCGTGATCGCGCTGTCGGCCTGGCTCAACGTGGCTTTGCGCATCCGTTTTCCGGAAAGCCAGCGCCTGACCGCCCGCTCGGCGTTTCTGATGCTGGGTTTCGACATTATCCAACTCGCCGCGCTGCTCTATCTCACCGGCGGACTGGAGAACCCGTTTGCGTTTCTCCTGGTCGCGCCGGTCGCGGTGTCCGCATCCGCCCTGCCGCTGCGCACGACCATCGCGCTCGGCCTTCTCGCGATCGCCGCAGCGAGCGTCCTCGCATACGCCCACTACCCGCTGCCGTGGTGTCACCAAGACAATGCGGGCTCCGAACTCTTTCATCACCCGATTGCTTGGTGCCATTCCCAAACCATCGCGATCCCGCAGATCTACGTGCTGGGAGTCTGGGCGGCGGTCGTGCTCGGGATCGTCTTCATCGGCTTCTATACGTGGCGCACGGCGCAAGAGAACCGGCGCATGGCCGAGGCGCTGGCCGCGACGGAGATGGTGCTCGCACGCGAGCAAAGACTGTCCGCTCTCGACGGCATGGCCGCCGCGGCCGCTCACGGACTCGGCACCCCGCTCGCCACGATCGCCGTCGCCACCAAGGAACTCCTACACGCGGCCCAGGAAGGCGACCCGATCTACGACGATTTGCTTCTCGTCCGGCATCAGGCCGAGCGCTGCCGCGACATCCTGAAGGAATTGAGCGCGCGCGCCGAGGAACTCGACACGATTCTCTCGCGGCTGCCTGTCAGCCACCTCATTGATGAGGTGGTCGAACCGTATCGGCCGCTCGCCGTCCCGATCAACGTGACTGCAGGTCCGCAACCTGGGGTGTCCACGAACAGCGATGCGGTGCGCGAGCCGGTGACCGATCGCAATCCCGGCGTCCTGTACGGCCTCGGTAATCTGATCGAGAATGCTCTCGACTTCGCCAAGGAGCAGGTCGACGTCGATGCGAGCTGGTCGCGCGACGAAGTCCGGATCGTCGTCACCGACGACGGGGACGGGTTTCCCCCGGACGTTCTCGAGCAGCTCGGCGAGCCGTTCGTGACCACACGACCCGCCGCGACCGTCGACCACGACGAGCCGGGCCATGCCGGCATGGGACTGGGCTTCTTCATCGCCAAGACACTGCTCGAGCGGTCTTGTGCGCGCCTCGAGCTCGCCAATCGGCATGAGCCCGAAACGGGGGCCGTCGTAACGGTCATTTGGCCGAGAAAGGCGTTCGAAGAGCCCCAATGTTGCCATCACACGGACTTGGCGATTTAGGCTTCCGTGGCCCCATTCGCCCATCGGCTGCCGTATTCTTCACCATAAGGATAAAACACAGCCGTGAACGGCCCAGTTTTTCCGTTTTTCCGTTAGAATAGGCCGTGGCGGAAACTGCCAAGACTTGTCATGACTGGTTAAAGACCTTACCTGTCAGCCAAGCTATATAAGGCAAATTGTACTCGCGTCCGGGAGGACACGCCCTTTGGTTGGGTTGTACGACCGCAAAGGGAGCAGACTTATGGATATGCAGCCGGTACTACCGATGTCAGAGGATTTCAGCGGCCCCCTCCAGGACAACACGCTACTGATTGTCGACGACGATCGGGCGTTCCTGCAGCGCTTGGCGCGCGCCATGGAAACCCGGGGCTTTGCCGTCGAGGCCGCAGGCTCGGTGGACGAAGGCTTGGCGATGCTTCGGCAGCGGCCCCCAGCCTTTGCTGTCGTGGACATGCGTCTCGATGACGGCAGCGGCATCGATGTCGTCGCGGCCTTGAAGGAAATACGACCCGATTCGCGGGCGGTGATCCTTACCGGCTACGGCAATATCGCGACGGCCGTTTCGGCGGTGAAGATCGGCGCCGTCGACTATCTCGCCAAACCCGCCGATGCCGACGACGTCTACAACGCGCTCATCGCGGCGCCCGACGACAAGGCCTTGCCGCCGGAAAATCCGATGTCAGCGGACCGCGTCCGTTGGGAGCACATTCAGCGCGTTTATGAGCTTTGCAATCGCAATGTCTCGGAGACGGCTCGCCGGCTCAACATGCATCGCCGTACGCTTCAGCGAATCTTGGCGAAGCGCGCCCCCAAATAGCGACAGGGCGCGTTAGCTTCTCAAGCCACACCCTGGATCCAGCTGGTGCTGGAGCCGGAGCGCGGCGGCGCGCGCGAAACACAACATCATCGCTTTGCGCCGCGCGGCATTAAGCCGGTCCTCTTTGGGCTCGCGGACAAGTTCCGCGCCGTAGCGATCGGCGAGAATCAGCCCGGCGTGTTCCGGAATCACCTCACTCGGGAAATCCGCAGACACCGCGAAGTAGAGCCTGTCGCAATAGTCGAGATATTCGTGCCACTTTCCGTCGGTGCGATAATCGGTGAGACAGGACTTGATCTCGACGATCATGATGTCACCCGCGGCCGAAAGCCCGACAACATCCGCACGCCGGCCGTTCGAGAGCGGCAATTCCGTGATCACCGAATGCCCATAGGCACGCAACGTGCGGCAGACGCCGCGCTGTAGCGCGGCTGCGGCCTCCGACTGGCGCCCGTCGACCACGATCAACGGATCCTGTTCCACGTTGGGCACTGACATTTCCTTCTGAAATTGCCCGATCATCGTCACGGAATTGTGCATGGTGACGTGTTTCGAGATATGGAACAAGCTGTCCGGCGTAGTGTTGCCCCTTAGGGTCCAAACGGTAACCGGGAGGAACCATGAGCCTCACACAGACTATCCTCGCAGACTCACCCCAAGAAACACCAACGCGATACGACCGCCTCGGTCAGAGACTGATGGCGACGCGCGCCCTGTCGCACGAGCTCGCCGCGCCCTTGAGCGACGAAGATCAAGTCGTTCAAGCCATGGACGACGCCAGTCCGACGAAATGGCATCTCGCCCACACCACCTGGTTCTTCGAGGCGTTTGTTCTGTCGCAATTTCTTCCCGGCTATACCCGCTTCGACGAACGTTTCGAATACTGCTTCAACTCTTATTACGAGAGCGTCGGCGCCCGCCATCCGCGCCCCTTTCGCGGTCTGCTAACGCGCCCCTCGGGCGACGAGGTTCGCGCCTACCGCGCCTATGTGGACGAGGCACTCGACAGTTTGTTTGCCGGCGAGATTCCGGACGAGGCTGCCGCGCTCGTCGAACTCGGCATCAATCACGAACAGCAGCATCAGGAATTGCTGCTCACGGACATTTTGAGCCTGTTCGCGTCCCAGCCGCTGAAACCGACGTATCGCGACGCTGCGCCGGGCGGACCCGCCGGCACGCCCGATCCTCTTGCATTCGTCGAATTCGACGGCGGGGTGTTCGAGGTCGGTCACGACGGAAGCGGCTTCTCTTATGACAATGAGGGACCGCGCCACGAGCAACTCATTCGTCCCTTCAAGATCGCCAATCGCTGCGTCACCAATGCCGAATGGATCGCCTTCATCGAGGACGGCGGCTACGAGACGTCGGCGCTGTGGCTGGCGGACGGATGGAACCTCATCAACGCCGAGGGCTGGCGCGCGCGCCTCTATTTCGAGCGGGCCCAAAACGGTTATGGGCAGATGGGGCTTCGAGGTTTTCGCCCCGTGAACCCCGCCGCACCGGTGACCCATGTCAGCTATTTCGAGGCGGATGCCTTTGCCCGGTGGGCCGGTTACCGGCTCCCGTCCGAATTCGAATGGGAACATGCCTCGGCAGGTCTTTCCGAAACCGGCCGAACGCTCGGAAGCGGCTTCCTAAGCCCGCAACCCGCACCGGACGACGCGGGACTGACCCAGATGTTCGGCGATGTGTGGGAATGGACCGCCAGCGCCTACCTGCCCTATCCGGGCTACAAACCTGCCCCGGGCGCCGTCGGCGAGTACAACGGGAAATTCATGTGCAACCAGTTCGTCCTCAAGGGCGGGTCCTGTGCGACCCCCGATGGTCATGTCCGCCGGACCTACCGGAACTTCTTCTATCCCCAGCAGCGCTGGCAGTTTACGGGCCTGCGGCTCGCGGCGGACGCGTAATGTCGAGCGCTTTCTCCCTATCACGCGCGCGCGACGTCGCAGAAGCCGACCAGCCGACCCTTGCCGTTCGCGACGCCGAGTTCGCTAGAGCCGTCCTGGAAGGTCTTGCGGACAAGCCCCGCCACATTCCCTCGCGCTTTCTCTACGACGAGGCCGGCTCGGCCCTGTTCGAGGAGATCACGAAGCTCGACGAGTATTATCCGACACGCACGGAGATCGCATTGCTTCGGGCCTATGGCGACGAGATCACCGAATGCGTCGGTCCGGTCGAGACCTTGGTCGAATTCGGCTCCGGGTCGAGCCGGAAAACGCGCCTCCTGATCGAGGCTCTGGACGGCCTCGAGACGTATGTGCCGATCGACGTGTCGGAGAGCTTCCTCGCGGAAGCCGCGGAGGGGCTGGAGGCCGACTTCGAGGATCTGACCGTCCGCCCCGTCGTCGGCGACTTCACCAAGCCCCGCGACCTCCATGGCATCGAGGCCGATCAGCCGCTCGGCTTCTTCTCCGGCTCCACGATCGGCAACCTCACCCATGAGGAGGCTACGGACTTTCTAGCGAACGCCACGCGGCTGCTGGGACCGGGAAGCACCTTCCTGATCGGTGTCGATCTTCAGAAGAGCCTCGACATCCTGATTCCAGCCTATGACGACGCGCGCGGCGTGACCGCATCGTTCAGCCTCAACCTCCTGTCGCGGATCAACCGGGAGCTCGACGGCGATTTCGACACGGACCGGTTTGCCCACCGGGCGGTCTACAATCCCCGCCAAGGGCGCATTGAGATCTATCTCGAGAGCCTCGCGGATCAGACCGTCCATGTCCTGGGACAGCGCTTCGACTTCGCGAAAGGCGAGCGCATCCACACCGAGAACTCCCACAAATACTCGATTGAGGGCTTTCAGGATCTCGCCAGGCGCGGCGGCTGGGAGCCGGCCGAGGTCTGGACCGACAAGGCGGCGCTTTTCAGCCTGCACCTTCTGCGAGCGGCTTAGGCCAGCCCAGACACTGCTTCTCCAGCGGCGGCGCCCAAGGTCTTGCAACGGGTCAAGGCTCCGGGGCATGGTGCCGCCACAACGAGGAGCCAAGAAGGGGTAGCGCGTGTCTGATCTTCCAACCGGGAATGCGGCCATTGGCCAGTCAGGCGGCCCGACCGCCGTCATCAACCAGTCGCTTGTGGGCGTCGTCGAGGGCCTGCAGAAGGGCCTCGTTGCCTCCGGGACGGTGAAGCAGATCCTCGGCATGCGCCATGGCGTGCGCGGGATCGCCAAGGATGGCGGAGACCTGGTCGACCTCACCGCGATGCCGGCCAAGACACTCGAGGCCGTCGCCCAGACGCCGTCCGCGGCGCTCGGGTCCACCCGCGACAAGCCCGACGAAGAATACTGCGCGCAGATTCTCCAAGCTGCCGCCAGAACAACATCCGCTACTTCTTCTATATCGGCGGCAACGATTCCGCCGACACCTGCCGAATCGGCGAGAAGAGCGGCGAGGGCAGGGTACGAGATGCGCTGCTTCCACGTGCCGAAGACGATCGACAACGACCTCAAGGAGAACGATCACACGCCGGGCTTTGCCTCTGCCGCGCGCTTCGTGACGCTCGCCCACATGGGCGATGCGCTCGACAATGCCAGCCTCGGCGGCATCAAGATCAATGTCGTCATGGGCCGGCAAGCGGGGTTTCTCACGGCTGCCGCATCGCTTGCACGCGGCTGCCGCGAGACCGACAAGGACGCGGCTAAGCGGCCGGCGCCGCATCTGATTTACGTGCCCGAGGTCCCGTTCGTGATGGATCACTTCCTCCACGATGTCGATCGGGTCTACTCGGCCCTGGGCCGCTGCCAGATCGCCGTGAGCGAAGGCATCCGGGATGCCGACGGCAACGAGATCGGGCCGCAGCTCATGCGCTCGGGCGAAGTGGACGCCCACGGCAATGTGCAGCTTTCGGGCTCGGGCGCCCTCGGTGACGGCCTCGCCGATGCGGTGAAGAAGGCGCTGACGCCGGCGGGCGGCAAAGCGCCCCGCGTCCGCGCCGATACGTTCGGCTATCTGCAGCGCTGCTGGCCGGCGACGTCATCCGTCGATGCCATGGAGGCCCGTGGCGTCGGGCGGCACGCGGCCAAGCTTGCCGCGGACGGCGACGCTGGCGCCTCTATCACCATCATCCGGACCTCGAACGTGCCCGGTGACTACCGAAGCGAATTCGGCCGGGCGGACTTGTCGGCGGTGGCGCGCCACGCGCGGCATATGCCGGAGGATTTCTCGGACGACGGCAACAACATCAGCGCCGTGTTCTACGACTATTGCCACCCCTTGGTGGGCGAACTCCCGACCTTCGGAAAACTCTGAGCGGCGCCGCCAGGCTTCGAGCGGATTAGGCCTCGACCAAGTCCAGAACGTAGTTCGGCAGCGCGAACGCGGCGACGTGGACACGCGGATTCCAGTACTTCGTCGGGAACGCGCCCGCCGCGGCGTAGCGCCATTCGATCTCGCCGACCGTATATTGCCGCAGGTCGTCGTTGTCGCTCGCCCAGCCATAGGACATGGCATCGCCGAAATAGCTCGGCGTGGTCGCCATGTAGGCGAACGCGTCCTCGAACAACTCGCGGAAATAGCCGACGGACTGCTTGAGCTCGGACGCTTGGAGGAAGGGCAGCCCGTTCTGCGTGACGAGGACGCCGCCCGGCGCCAGCGCGCGCCTGCAATCGGCATAGAACTCTTCGTGAAGAGCACAGCCCCCCGGCCCGATCGGGTCGGTCGAGTCCACGAGGATCACGTCGAAGCGCTCGTCCGTCTCGGCCACGAATTTGGTGCCGTCGGCAATGACGACGCGCGTACGCTTGTTGTCGAAGGCGCCGTTCGAAATTTCCGGAAAGTGCTCCCGGCAAAGATCGATCACGCTGCCGTCGATCTCGCATAGCGTCGCGCGGCTTGCGTCCGGATGCCGCAGCACCTCGCGCAGGACCCCGCCGTCGCCGCCGCCGATCACGAGCACGTTCTTCGCCTTGCCATGAGCGAACAGCGGCACGTGCGCCATCATCTCGTGGTAGACGAACTCGTCCTTCGTGGAGACCTGGACGACGCCATCCAACATCATCACGCGGCCGAAATCTTTGTTCTCGAAGATTATCAGCTGCTGATGTTCGGTCTGGCTGTCGAACAGAACCTTGTCCGCCTTCAGGCGGACGCGGAAGCCGCCATGGAGTGTCTCTTCGACCCAACGGTCCATCGCTCAAGTTCCCTACCGCGAAGTTCGGTTTTCACGACCACGTTGTCCGGAGAAAACGCGCGTTTCATGACCTCGATCGTCGCGTTCGGATCGGCGGCGCCGCACATGAACACGTCGAGCGCCGCATAGCCGTATTCGGGCCAGCTGTGGATCGAGATATGCGACTCGGCAAGAACCGCGACGCCCGACACACCGCCATTCGGCTCGAAGTGATGCAGATGGATGTGCAGGAGAGTGGCGTTCGCCTCCTCCACGCACTGCCTCAGCGTCGCTTCGATGTGCTCCAGGTCGTCGAGCCGTTCCGCCCCGAGAAGATCAATTATGAGATGCGTGCCCGCGTAGCGCACACCATCTCGCTCACAGAAAAAGTCCTTGCGCTCTTCAGCCAACTCGGCCTCGAGGCACAAGGCTTGCGTTTCTTCCGTTTGGGCGGTGCTTGAACCATGATCCAAGTCCATCCCCAATTGGAAGAGGGCGTCACTGGACATGGCGTCCTCCCCAACCAGTAGATAGATCCAGTCGAATAAGGGGCAGTTCTTTGCACCGCGCGAGTCACCCTTGCAAGTGGTTTTTTGGTGGCAAAGGTCACATTGGGACCCCGTGACGCGTGGTATGAACATCACGGACGCGCTCTAACTTCGATTGTGACAGTCGGCGCCTTCCGCCGAGGCTGGCACGCCCTTCCCGAGGAGCCTGTGCGACAATGACCTTGTTGGTACGAAGCTGGGCCGCGACCCAATCTGCCGCTCTCAGTTCGGTGCTCTGCTGGGCACTGTTCGTGCCCGGACAAGCCGCCGCCGAGGCGCTGCCAAAGCTCGGCGCCGCCCTGTCGCAGACGTCCGTTTCCGGCCTGTCGTCCGGCGCCTTCATGGCCGGGCAGTTAGAGATCGCGCATTCCGAGAACATCGCAGGCGCAGGAATTGTCGCCGGCGGTCCTTTCGCCTGCGCCGAATCAGCATCCGCACGGCTGTTCCCCTATTGGGCCACGGGGGTGGCGCAGAACGCGATACAGGCGGCGCAGAGCTGCATGAAAACCACCCTCGGCGAGCCGGATCCGGAGAAGCTTTTGGCGCGCGCCCGCGGCCTGGCCGAGGACGGCGATATCGATCCGCTCTCGGCGCTGGCGACGCACAACGTCTATCTCTATTCCGGCGACAAGGATTCCACGGTCAGCCGCCCCGTGGTCGAAGCCGCCAAGAAATTCTACGAACTCGCCGGCGTGCCAGGGGGCAATATCTCCTATGTGGAGGGTGACGGCGGCCACGCCTTCATCACCGAAGAAGGCGGCGCGGCTTGCGGCCTGTCGGAAACGCCCTTCGTCAGCGACTGCGACTACGACCAGGCACGCGCCATCCTCGGCTGGATCTACGTCCGCTGCGCCCGCGGCCGGCGAAGCGAAGGGCGACTTCGTCGTGTTCGAACAGGCCGAGTTCACCGAAGCCGGCGAAGGGCTGGCCGACGAAGGCGTCGTCTATATCCCGCCCTCGTGCCGGGAGACGCCCGGCTGCCGCGTGCACGTGGCCTTGCACGGCTGCCAGCAATCGCGCACCCGAGTCGGGGGCACCTTCATCGAGGACACGGGCTACGCGGAGTTGGCCGACACGAACCGGCTGATTATCCTGTTCCCGCAGATCGCCTCCAGCGTCGTGAACCCCCAAGGGTGCTGGGACTGGTGGGGCTATACGGGTCTCGACTATCTTGGCAAGGGCGCGCCGCAGATCAGCGCGCTCTGGAAGATGGTGGAACGTCTCGCGGAACCTCCAGCGGAGGAAGCCCCGGCGGAGGCGGCGCCCGTACAGGAGTGACCGTCATGGACCGCAGCACAACCGTCCTGATCTTCGAGGCGCCCGTCGGCTCCGGCCTCTACCGCGATGCCTTGCGTTTGCGCGAGGATATCCTGCGCCGGCCCTTGGGCCTCACGGTGAGCTCCGAGGAACTGGCGGACGACACCATGCGCCAGCACTTCTGCGCGGTGGATTGCGGCGCGGTGGTGGGTACGGTGTCCTTGCGGCCCCTGGACGAAACCACGCTGCATCTGAAACAAATGGCCGTCGTCGAGCCCAAGCGTGCCGCGCGCGTCGGGTCACGGCTGGTCGCGCATGTTGAGCGTTGGGGCACGTCCGCCGGTTTCCGGCTTATGGTCGCCCATGCGCGGGTCGGGGCCGAAGGGTTCTACCTCAAGCACGGCTACGCGCAGGAAGGCGCAGCATTTTTCGAACAGACGATCCCGCATGTGCGGGTGACGAAACGACTCAAATAGGAGGCAAAACGGTATGACTTTAGAGGTCGGCGACAAGGCGCCCAGTTTCAATCTTCCGACGGACGGCGGCGGCACCATCTCCCTGAAAGACCTCAAGGGCGAAACCGTCATCCTCTATTTCTACCCGAGGACGATACGTCAGGCTGCACGGCGGAGGCCTGCGCCTTTCGCGACGCGCTTCCCGGATTTCTCCAAGGCGAAGGCGAAAGTCATTGGCATCTCCAAGGACCCGGTGAAGAAGCACGACAAGTTCAAGGAGAAATACGAGCTGACATTTCCGCTGGCCTCGGACGAGGACGGCGCGGTGTGCGCGGACTACGGCACCTGGGTCGAGAAGAGCATGTACGGCCGCAAATACATGGGCATCGACCGCTCGACCTTTCTCATCGACGGCAAAGGCGTCATCCGCGCGATCTGGCGCAAGGTGAAGGTGCCGGGCCACGTGGACGAGGTGCTGAAGGCGGCGCAAGAGCTCTAGCGGGCGGAAGAGAGTCCCGTGTCAAAATCTGTCATGCGCTCCGGCAGGATCTGGCTGGCCGCGCTGACTGTCGTGATCGCGGCGGTCGCGCTCTTCGCCGTGCCGCCGCTGTACCGCGTCGCTCTGCTCGGCTCCGGCTACATGGCCCAGCAGCTTTGCGCCGGGCTGTTCGTCTCGGGCCGGAGCTTCGACGACGTGATGGCTGAGGACTTGTCGGGCCCCGGCCTCGGTGCATTGGCTCTCTTCAGGCCCCATGTGGACGAAACGGGCAAGACCGTGCGCGCGTCCACGTTCGGAATCGCCGGTCAGACGGCGGTCTTCCAGGAAGGGCTGGGCTGTACGCTCATCCGGCATCAATCGCCGGACGCGCTTCGGGAACGGACCGCCGATCTATTTGCTTCCGACCCGCCGGCGGCACCGGACGCGGAGTGGCCGCAAGGGTCGCGCGTCGCGGCCGGCGACTGGCACAATGACTTCGAATGGCCCGATGGCGTAGATGGGCCGGCCGCGTCCCAGGCCGTCGATGCCGTGTTCGCGGACCCGGTCCCGGCACGCCCGCGCAACACGCGGGCACTCGTGGTGGTGCACAAGGGCCGCATCGTCGCCGAACGCTATGCCGCCGGATTCGATGCGCATATGCCGCTCGTCGGGTGGTCCATGAGCAAGACGGGAACGAACGCGCTCATCGGCCTGCGGGTGAAGGATGGCGCGCTTGCACTCGACGACACGCGCCTGATGCCCGAATGGCTCGGGCGCGACGACATGCGCGGCGAGATCACGCTCAACACGCTGCTGCGCATGACGTCGGGACTAGCCTTCCACGAGGACCCCGACGACAAGCTTAGCGACGTGTCGCAGATGATGTTCGTGCAAGAGAATACGGCGGCGTTCGCGGCCTCGAAACCGCTTGCATATGCGCCCGGGACCCATTGGTCGTACTCGACGGGCGCGGCGGCGATCCTGTCCGGCGTACTCCGCGAGACGTTCGACAACGAGCGGGACTATTTGCGCTACCCGCGGAAACGCCTTTTCGGCCCGCTCGGCATGCGCTCGGCGCAACTCCCGCCCGATGCGTCCGGCACGTTGATGGGCGGCGCGTTTCTCTACGCCTCGGCGCGCGACTGGGCCCGGCTCGGGCTCCTGTATCTACAGGACGGAAAATGGGACGGCGTGCAGATCCTCCCCAAAGGCTGGGTCGCCTACACGACGCGGCCGACGGCTCAATCGCCTGAGGACGAGTACGGGCGCAGATCTGGCTGAAGCTGGAGAAGTCAGAGAACCTCGGCGAGCCGCCGATGCCCGCGGACTCGTTCTACATGCTGGGTCACAACGGTCAGGCCGTGGCCATGATCCCATCCAAGGACCTCGTCATCGTGCGGCTGGGTCAAACACTGAACGGCGGCGACTGGGACACGGCGCGCGACCTCGGTCCGCTCGTGAACGCCTTCCCCGACAATAAACCGGAAGCCAGGTTCTTAGGCGAATAGCCCCGCCATGGCGCCCGTCATGAAGCAGGCTATGGTGCCGGCAATCAGCGCCTTGGGGCCGAGAGCCACGATCTCCGCCCGCCGCTCGGGCACCATCGTGGCGAGGCCGCCCAGCATGATGCCGAGGCTGCCGAGATTGGCGAAGCCGCACAGGGCATAGGTCAGGATCACGTTGCTGCGCGGCGACAGCGCACCTTCGGGCAGTTCGGCCATGGAGAGATAGGCGACCAGCTCGTTGAGCACGATCTTGGTTCCCATCAGTTCGCCGGCGAGACCCGCCTCGTTCCAGGGAATGCCGATGAGCCAGGCGACCGGGGCCAGCAGCCAGCCGAGTATGCGCTGCAGGCTCAATCGGAAGCCGCCGATCTCGGGCAAGAGACCCAGCGCCATATTCACGAGATGCACGAGAGCAATGGCCACGATCAGCAGCGCCGCCACGGCAACGACGAGCCGGAGGCCATTCAGCGTACCGTTGACGATGGCTTCGGCCGCGCTGGTGGCGTCCTCATCGGGACCGTGCTGCTCAACCGCATCGCCCGTGTAATCGCCCGGCACCATCAGCGCGGCGATGGCAACGGCGGCGGGCGCGCTGATCACAGAGGCGGTCATGAGCGTTCCGGCGGCATCGGCCAGCACCGGCGACAGGACCGCCGCGTACAGCACGAACATGTTGCCCGCGATCGTCGCCATACCGGCGGTCATCACCAGGAAGAGGCCGGCGCGGCTCATCTCGCGCAAGTATGGGCGGATCAGCAGCGGGGCTTCGATCATGCCGACAAAGACATTGGCAGAGGAAGCGACGCCCACGGCACCGCCGAGGCCGATCGTGCGTTCGAGCAGCCAGGCAAAGCCCTGGACGATTTTCGGCAGGATGCGCCAGTAGAACAGCACGGCGCTCAACGCGCTCACGATCAGGATGAGCGGCAGGCCTTGTGTCGCGAGGATGAAGACGTTCTGCGGCTCGGTGGCCTCGAACGGCGTTGGGCCGCCGCCGAGATAACCGAACACGAAGGACGTTCCGGCGAGCGTTGCTTGCCGCACCGCCTCGACGGCCTTGTTGAGCCAGGACAGCGCGACCGTGACCGGCGGCACGCGCAAGAGCAGAAGCGCGAGAACGACCTGGAGCGCCATCGCGCTCGCCACCACCTTCACGGACACGGCGCGCCTGTCCTCGCTGATGGCCCAGGCGAAGCCCAACAGGACGAGAAGTCCGAGCGCAGATTGAAGCACGCCCTGCCACATAGCGATCGAGCCCCCTCCCCAATTCCGACGACACCCCGCGTACGCCTTTGCCGTCCGCACCGTCAAGCGCGGCGGTCAGCGGGCGTTCTTCCGCCCGTTCCAGTTGGAGATCATTCTCCAAGGCGTAAGTGTCAGCCGAAGACCTGGCCCGTGATGGTCTGGTACCAGTCTTGGGCGTAGCCCGCCTCGCTCCGCCGGAACTTGTCCGATGCATGAGTCGGGCTGACGCCGCCGGCGTTCTCGATGGCCTCGATGGTGTCGTCGCCCTGCCTGTAAACGCCGGCGACGGAGATGCCATAGTCGGGCGCCACGAGGCTGTAGCAGACATTGTCCAGTTTCGTCCGAATCGGCTCTTCACCGTTCAGGAGACGGGCGACCTGCATCGCGCACACCTTGCCTTGCGCGTTCGCGGAGAAAGCGGATTTCGGCATGGCGCCTGCGATCGAAGCATCGCCGAGAACGTGGATTCCCGGCTGCAGGCGCGACTCGAACGTCACCGGATCGATCGGACACCAGCCTGTTGCGTCCGCAAGACCGGTGTCCTGGGCAATCCTAGGCGCCTGTTGGGGCGGGATGACATTGGCCACGTCCACGCGGAACTCGCGCGTCTCCGTCACCAGCACCTTCTCCTTTGGCTTGACCGCGATGACGCGTCCGAAATCGAAGATCCCGTGCCATTCGACCCTATCGCCGTAGAGTTGCTTCCAGGCGCGCCGAAACAGGAGGTCTTTCGAGAAGGACTCTTTCGAGTCCAGGATGAGCACCTTCGCGCGCGGCTTGTGCGCCTTCAAATAGTGCGCGATCAGGCTCGCGCGCTCATACGGACCGGGGGGACATCGAAACGGATTGGTGGGTGGCGCGATGGCCACCACGCCGTCGTCAGGCATTTCCTCGATCTGCTTGCGCAGGAGCACGGTCTGTGGCCCCGCCTTCCAGGATGGGGCATGATTTCCGCCGCCGCTTCATCGTAGCCCGCGATCGCGTTCCAGATGAATTCGATGCCCGGCGCCATGATCAAGCGATCGTAGGAGAAGACGAGCCCCCCGTCCGTCCGCACGGTCTTCGCAGCGGGGTCGACACGGGTCGCCTTCTCGAACACGACGCGCACGCCCGCAGCTTCGACGCCGTCATAGCCGAAGCGCAGTATCGAGTACGGCTTCAACCCGGCGATCACGGCATTGCTGAAGGGGCAGGAATAGTAAGCGCGCTTCGGCTCGATCAGCGTCACCTCAAGGCGCGGATCGGCGGCGCGCAAGAAACGTGCGACGGTCGCACCGCCATAACCGCCGCCGATCACCACCACCCGTGCGGACGTGCCCGCCGCCTTCAACCGCGTGGGCAGGCTGGCGGCAATCGCCGCGGTCGCGGCCGTCGCCAAGAACCGGCGGCGGGTCGGCGTGCTGGGGCCAGAGCTCATACGGTCGGGTGCCCATGCAAGGAAGAGAGGCTGTCCGTCAGCATCAGTGCGCGGTCCCTTGTGCGGCGATGTAGTCCGACAAAAGCGCGATCTCCCCGTCGTCGTAGCCTTTGGCGAGCCGGCCCATCACCGTGCTTTCGCGCTGTCCCGATCGAAAAGAGAGAAGCAAATCGCGGATCTCGGCCGCCGGGCGCCCGTAGATCGATGGAAACCCCTCATCGCTTGCGTTTTTGGCATGGCATCCCGAACAGCTTGCGGCCAGCAGGGCGGCCTTCGCCTCGACAGTCTGAGCGGGTGGCTGATCCTGGGCGGCGCACATCAAGGGGGCCGGCAAGAACACCAAGCCGATCGCCAAGAGAAACGATCTCACAACGGCCCTCCTGATCGCGACGACCGTGGCGGCCTCGGAGGAGTTGGAACGTGTCCCCATGTCGCGCTCAGGACCAGCGCGCGTTGCGGGCGTTCTGGCCCGCGGAGGACCCTGTTTGTGGCGCACCCGACAAGATTCGAACTTGTGACCTCTGCCTTCGGAGGGCAGCGCTCTATCCAGCTGAGCTACGGGTGCTTTCGCGGAATCTGTGCGCGAACCTAACCAAACCGTGATCGCGAAGCAACGGCCCCTTAACCCGGCTTGAGAGGTATTATAGCCGGAGGGATGGCAGGCCGCGCCCACTCGCCGGAGCGGGGGCCAGTAAGCCGAGGAACGGAGGCAGGAGCGGGTGGCGACCGGTTCGGACAGGATTGCGTGGGTCGACTACGCCAAGGGCATCTGCATCATCATGGTGGTGATGATGCATTCGACCCTCGGCGTCCAAGAGGCCACGGGCGAACCGAGCTGGATGGGCGCGCTCGTAGCCTTCGCCAAGCCCTTCCGCATGCCCGATTTTTTCTTGATTTCCGGCCTTTTTCTCGCCCGCGTGATCGACCGCCCCTGGCGCAGGTATCTCGATACGAAGGTCGTCCACTTCGCCTATTTCTACGTCCTCTGGGTGACCATCCAGTTCGTGGTCAAGTCGCACCATTTCATCGAAGATGGCTTGGCCGGCGCCTTGGAAGCCTATGCCCTGGCCTACATCCAGCCCTTCAGCACGCTCTGGTTCATCTACCTGCTGCCCATCTTCTTCGTGGTCTCGAAGCTCACGCGTGGCGTCTCGCCGCTCATTGTATGGCCCCTGGCGGCGGCGCTGCAGATCGCCGGCGTGGACACGGGCAGCATCGTGATCGACGAATTCTGCGCCCGCTTCGTCTATTTCTACTCCGGCTACGTCTTCGCGGCCTTCTTCTTCCGCTTCGCGGATACGGTGCAGCAGCATCCGCGCGAAGCCGCTGCCCTGCTGTTGGCCTGGGCTGTTTTCGAGGCCCTGATGGTGTTCGGCGGCGTGTCCGAGCTCCCGGTCGTCAATCTGGGGCTGGGCTTCCTGGGAGCGCTCGCCGTGATCTCCTCTGGCGTGCTGCTCTGGCGATTGGACCTGGCCGACTTCGTGCGCTATGCGGGCGAGAACTCGATCGTCATTTATCTCGCCTTCTTCCTGCCCATGGCCGCGACTCGGATTCTGCTCCTGAAGTTCGCGCCCGGGCTCGACACGGGGCTGGTCTCGCTGATCGTGACCGCCATGGGCGTCGTTACCCCCCTCATTTTGCACCGGGTGGTCCGGGACACGGCCTTCAGCTTCCTGTTCAAACGCCCGGATTGGGCCAAATTGGACCCCACACCCGTGAGCCCGCCGGCCAAGGCCTCCTGAGAGGCCGGAAAACCCGGCTTCATGGCTTACTTGACGCGCTTGAGCATAGGCGTCACCTATGCGGCCTCAAGGCTAAGAGGCGGCTGGGCAGCCGAGGGTGAATAAGAGGATGGCGGATAAAAAGAAGGTCATCGTTATCGGCGGCGGTTTTGGCGGCGTGTTCGCGGCCAAATCCTTGGAGAAGCTCGCACGCGGCAATGTCGACGTCGAGCTGATCAACAACAACAACTATTTCGTGTTTCAGCCCCTCCTGCCGGAGGTGGCGTCGTCGAACCTCAACTCTTCCGACGCGGTGGTGCCGCTGCGGCAACTCCTGAGCCGGGTGCAGGTGCGCCAGGCGCGCGTTATGGGCATCGATTTCGAGCGGAAGATCGTCATCGTCATCCAGGGCGCCCGGATGACGCCCGTGGAACTGCCCTACGACGAGCTCGTCATCGCGCTCGGCACCGGCGTGGACCTCGCCCGCATTCCGGGCATGTCGGACCACGCCTTGACGATGAAGGACCTGACGGATGCGCATATGCTGCGCACCCACGTGATCGGCTGCCTGGAGACCGCGGACGTCACCACCGATACGCTGGTCAAGGATCAGCTCCTGACCTTCGTCGTGGTGGGTGCTGGCTTTTCAGGCGTCGAGACAGCTGCCGAGACCAACGAGCTGATCAGCCGCGCGCTGCGCTACTACCACAACATCAAGCCCGAAGAGATCCGCATGTATCTCATCGAGTTCGCGCCGCGCATCCTGCCCACCTTCCCCGCGGACCTCGCCGACTACGCCACCAAGAATCTCCGGGCGAACGGGGTGGAGGTCCTGACCGGCGTGGGGACGAAGTCGGCCACGTCCACGGGCGTCGAGCTGACCAACGACCGGGTGATCAACTCCTCGACCATCGTGGCCACGATCGGCAACGGGCCGCACCCGCTCGTGGACGCGCTCGGCCTCGACATGAAGTGGGGCCGCATCAAGACGAACCGGTTCATGCAGGTGCCCGGTCACGACCATGTTTGGGCACTGGGCGACGCGGCGCTGATCCCGCTCAACGACGACCCGCAGGACGATCCGGCGGACTACGCGACGCAGACCGCTCAGTTCGCGGTCCGCGAGGGCGCCCAGCTGGCCGCCAACATCGTGGCGAAGCTCAAGGGCGAGCCGCTGAAGCCTTTGCCTACACGTCCAAGGGCTCGCTCGCCTCGCTCGGCATGAGTAAGGCCGTGGCGGACGTCTACGGCGTCAAAATGCACGGAATTTTGGCCTGGCTTCTGTGGCGCGGATTCTATCTGTCCTTCCTGCCGGGTCTCGTGTCGAAGTTCCGCGTCGGGCTGAACTGGATGATCAACGCCGTGATGCCGCCCAATATCGTGCAACTGCGCATGCCGGCGCCGGCCACCCGCTACATCCATTACTGGGAGGGCGACAAGGTCTTCGAACCCGGCATGCTGATCGACGGCTTCTACACGGTGATCAAGGGCCGCTTCAAACTGACCATCGACAATCCCGACACCGGCGAGCATTTCGAGAAAGAGTTCGGGCCTGGCGACCATTTCGGCGAGCGCGTGCTACTCAAGTCGCATTTGCGCACCGGCCTCGTCGAGGCGCTTGACGACGGCCTGCTGCTCTTCACCGCGCAGAAGGACTTCCGGCGCTTCGCGCGTGCCTTCCCGCCGCTCGAGAAGTACTTCCGGAGCTATATCGACGCGACTTTCGGCGGTCCGGACAAGGCCTTCGCACCGGGCAATGTCATGGACGAGAAGGAAGACGAGCACGAGCCGCAGGCCTGACGCCCTACCGCCGTCTCGTGCAAGCTCCTTGTGGTCGTTTAGGGTTTCCCCCTCCCGCGCGGGCCACGCAGTCCTTATAGTCGCCCGGTCATGACCAAGAAGAGCACCGCCTCATCCGGCGCCAGCAAGCCCGCAGGGCCCAACAAACCCGCGGGGCCTGGCGACCACGTCTACCTGATCGATGCCTCGGGCTATATTTTCCGCGCCTATCATGCGCTGCCGCCCCTGACGCGCCCCTCTGACGGCCTGCCCATCGGAGCCGTGCACGGCTTCTGTGCCATGCTGTGGAAGCTGTTGCGGGACGCGGGCGAGCTCGACCCGCCGACCCATCTGGCGGCGATCTTCGACAAGTCCGAGCATACGTTCCGGAACGACCTCTACGAGGCTTACAAGGCCAACCGGTCGGAGACGCCCGAGGATCTCGTGCCCCAGTTTCCGCTGGTGCGCGATGCAACGCGCGCCTTCAACGTGGCCTGTATCGAGAAGCTCGGCTACGAGGCCGACGATCTGATCGCGACCTACGCCCTGCAGGCCAAGGACGCCGGCGCCGACGTCACCATCGTCTCGTCCGACAAGGATTTGATGCAGCTCGTCGGACCCGGCGTGCGCATGTACGACACCATGAAGAACAAGGTGATCGGCGAGGAAGGCGTGGTCGAGAAATTCGGCGTGCCGCCCGACAAGGTCATCGAGGTGCAAGCGCTGATCGGCGACACGTCCGACAATGTGCCGGGTGTGCCGGGCATCGGCGTCAAGACGGCCGCCCTGCTGATCGGCGAGTACGGCGACCTCGATACGCTTCTTGCGCGCGCCTCCGAGATCAAGCAGCAGAAGCGCCGCGAGAACCTGATCGAATTTGCCGACCAGGCGCGGCTGTCGCGCACGCTCGTGACGCTGGACACGCAGACGCCGCTGGACGTGCCGCTGGCCGAGACGGCCGTGCGTGCGCCGGAGCCTGAGGCGCTGCTCGGCTTCATGCGCGAGATGGAGTTCACCACGCTGACGAAACGCGTGGCCGAGGGGCTCGGCGCGCCCGTCCCTGACGGCCTCGACAAGCCCAAGAAAACTGCCCGCAAGAAGAAGGACGACTACGATCATCCGCTGCGGCAGAGCCCGCGCGGCGCCACCGGACCCGCCCGCGATATTGCCGTGCAGGGCGGATCGCCCCGCGAACTGGCAGCCGAACGCCAAGGCCGGATCGAGGATATCCCCTTCGACCGCGCCACCTACGAGACCGTGACCGACACCGCACGGCTATCGGAACTCGTGGAGGCGGCGCGCGAGCAAGCCTTCGTGGCCCTGTCGGTGAAACGCGACCGCGCCGACCCCATGGCATCCGACATTGCCGGCATCGCACTGTCGCTCACGCCCGGCAAGGCGGCCTACATTCCCATGGCCCATCGCGCGGGTGACGGGCTCGATCTCGGCGGCGGTCCGGAGATTGCGCAAGTTCCTCCCGGAGAGGCGCTGAAACTGCTGAAGCCGCTGCTCGAAGACGAGGCCGTGCTGAAGATCATCGCCGACGCCAAGCCCGCCATGGTGGTGCTGGCCCGCTACGGCATCGCCCTGGACAGCGTCGACGACCCCACGCTCATCTCTTATGCGCTGGATGCCGGGCGCTCGGACCACAGCCTTGCGAAGCGGACGGCGGCCCTGTTCGGACACACCTGCTTCACTGAGAAGGAGGTGGTGGGCACCGGCAAGTCCGCGATCCCCTTCGACCAGGTGGACGTGCCCCGCGCCACGGAAGCCGCGGGCGAAGAAGCCGACGCGGCCATGCGGATGTGGATGGTGCTGAAGCCCCGCATGCCGTCGGAAGGCGTCACGGCCGTCTACGAGACGCTCGAGCGGCCGCTGGAGCCGGTCCTTGCGGAGATGGAACGGGCAGGCATCAAGGTGGACCGGGCCATGCTGGCACGCCTCTCCGGCTCGTTCGCGCAGACCATCGCGCGGCTCGAAGACGAGATCCGCGAACTGGCTGGCGAGGACTTCAATATAGGCTCGCCCAAGCAGCTCGGCGAAATCCTGTTCGACAAGATGAGCCTGCCCGGCGGGCGCAAGACCAAGACCGGCGCCTGGAGCACGGACGCCGCCGCGCTCGAGGAGCTCGCGGCCGCGGGCCACGATCTGCCGCAGAAGATCCTCGAATGGCGGCAACTCGCGAAGCTTAAAAGTACGTACACGGATGCTTTGCCGGCCTACATCAACCCGGACACGGGACGCGTGCATACGCGCTACGTTTTGGCGTCCACCACGACGGGGCGCCTCGCCAGCCAAGAGCCGAACCTGCAGAACATTCCCGTGCGCACCAAGGAGGGCCGCGAGATTCGCAAGGCCTTCGTGGCCGAGGCCGGCAAAACGCTGATCAGCGCGGACTACAGCCAGATCGAGTTGCGCGTGCTGGCCCACATGGCCGACACGCCGACTTTGCGCCAGGCCTTCGCGGACGGCCTCGACATTCACGCCATGACGGCGTCGGAGATGTTCGGCGTGCCCATTGAGGGCATGGACCCCGGCGTGCGCCGCGCGCCAAAGCCAATCAATTTCGGCATCATCTACGGCATCTCGGCCGTGGGCCTCGGGGCGCAGCTCGGCATCCCGCGCGGGGAAGCGGCCGCCTATATCAAGACCTATTTCGAGCGCTTCCCGGGCATCAAGGACTACATGGAGCAGATGAAGGCGGAGGCGAAGCATTCCGGCTACGTCTCGACCCTCTTCGGGCGCAAAGTCCACTACCCCGAGATCAACACGAAGAATCCGTCGCTACGCGGCAACTACGAGCGTGCCGCCATCAACGCGCCGATCCAAGGGTCGGCGGCGGACATCATCCGCCGCGCCATGATCCGCATGCCGGAGGCTTTACGCGATGCGGGGCTCGAAGCGCGCATGCTCTTACAGGTTCACGATGAGCTGATCTTCGAAGCGCCGGAAAAGGAAGCGGAGAAGACCATGAAGGTCGCGCGCGAGATCATGGAAACCGCGCCCGCCCCCGCGCTCGAGCTCAAGGTGCCGCTACAGGTCGACGCCCGCGCCGCCGACAACTGGGAGGCCGCGCATTAGGTGTTAGCCGTGGCGCGGCCGGACCGCGGCGACGATGTTGGTCTGCACCACGCCGTCGACCTTGGCGATCTGGTTGAGGATGGCCTTGTCGCCGTCGGGCGAGTCCTGACAGTCGAGTTGGGCCACGAGCTTTTCGTCCGACAACCTCACGACATTGGCGAAATGGCAGTTGTCCATTTCCAGCGCCTTGAGGGTATCGAGGGTGGCCATGGCATTGGCCGAACCCAACAATTCGATAAAGAGATAGATGTTCACCATCGGGCGTATCCTCCATCTTGCTGTCCGCACCTTCGACGGGACCTTGCGACGTAAACACGCTCGCACCCGAATTGGTCCCACCTCCAGGGCGGCCGGGGCAATTCGCGCATTGACGGCGGGTGGGCCGGTGCGCGACACGGGCCCATGAAGCCTAAGCTGATCACTACCCTCCAGACCTATACGCGCGCGGACTTCCTCAGCGACACGGTCGCGGGGCTGACGGTCGCGCTGGTCGCGATCCCGCTCAGTATCGCCATCGCCATCGCCTCGGGGGCGGACCCGGCGAAAGGCATCGTCACGGTGATTGTGGCCGGGTTTCTGGTGTCGTTGCTCGGCGGCAGCAAAGTCCAGATCGGCGGGCCGACCGGCGCCTTCATCGTGGTGGTCTACGGCGTCATCGCCGAGCACGGCTATGACGGTCTCGTGCTGGCGACACTGATGGCCGGGATCATCTTGCTGATCGCCGGCGCGCTCCGGGCCGGAAGCCTGATCCAATACATCCCCGAAGCGGTCATCAACGGCTTCACCATCGGCATCGCAGTGATCATCGCCACGAGCCAGCTGAAGGACTTATTCGGCATCCAGGTGGAGTCGCTGCCGGCCGATTTCCGCGGCCAGGTCGCGGCGCTTTGGGCGGCGCGCGACACGGCCAGTCTCACGGCTCTTGTGATCGGCGTTGTGACGCTGGTCTCGATCGTGCTGCTGCGCCGGGTTGCTCCGCGCCTGCCCTGCACGATCATCGTGGTGGCCATCGTCTCGGCCGTGATCGCGATCTTCGCGCTGCCAGCCGATACCATCGTCTCGCGCTACGGGCCCCTGCCGCAGACCCTGCCGATGCCGGCCCTGCCCGTACTGTCATTCGAGCGCGTGGTGGAACTGTTGCCGAGCGCCCTCGTCATCGCCTTCCTTGCGGCGGTCGAATCCCTGCTGTCGGCCATGGTCGCGGACCGCATGATCGGCAGCCGGCACCGGCCGAATGCGGAGGTCATCGCCCAGGGCGCCGCCAATGTGGGCTCGGCCCTGTTCGGCGGCCTTCCGGCGACGGGCGCGATCGCCCGGACGGCGAAGAACGTGCGGGCGGGCGGCAAGACGCCGGTCGCGGGGCTGATCCATGCGCTCGCGGTGCTTCTGATCATGCTGGTCGCGGCGCCCCTTGCCGGGCATCTCGCGCTGCCGGCGCTCGCCGCACTTCTCATCCTGACCGCCTGGTACATGAGCGAGCCGCACAAATGGCGCGGCTACATGGCGGAGCGGCTGGCGGACCGGGTTCTGCTGGTGTTGACGCTGGTGCTGACGGTTTTGACCAATCTCACTATTGCCATCGCAGTTGGGGTCGCCTTGGGGCTGGCCATTCGGCTGCGGCGGCGCAACGTGCCGCCCTCGGACTGGCAGACGCCGGAACGCTAACCGCGATTTGCGTGCACGGGCACCGGCCCACATGATCTCGCACGCGTCATTCGCTATTGGTTGGACGATTGGTTCCCATGATGCTTAGCGCCCTCATACTCCTGACGACGGCCGCCTGCGCGGGGCTGATGGCGTGGCCGAAGCTCGCCAACAACCGTCTGTGGCGCGCCACGCTGACACCGCTGGCCTCGATCATCGGCTCGGGCTTCCTGGTGCTCGGCCCTATCCTCGACGACCGCTTCGGCGCCTACGGGCTTCTCGCTATGGCCGCGCTGTGTGCAATGGCGGCGATGTTCGGCTCGGCCATCCGCTTCAACATCGCCGCCTACGATCAGGACGGCTGGATCGCCGGATCACCGGTCGAGCGGCTGGAGTCGATCTCGTCCTGGGTGCTGGCCTTCGCCTACATCATCTCGGTCGCGTATTACCTGAACCTGTTCGGCGCCTTTGGTGTCAGCCTTGCGGATGTGGATCAGGACTTTTCGGCGAAGTTGCTCACCACCGCGATGTTCGCGTTCATTCTCGTCATCGGCTGGACGCGGGGCTTCTCCGCGCTCGAACGGCTCGAGCAGATTTCCGTTGGGCTGAAGCTTGCGGTCATCGGGGGGTTGCTGGTGGGCCTTGCGAGCTATTTCGGCGCTAAGGCATCCGCAGGCGCGCTCGTCCTGAACACGCCGCAGGTCACGGGCTGGAACGCAGTGGCGATGCTCTTCGGCCTGATCGTCACGGTCCAAGGCTTCGAGACCTCGCGCTATCTGGGCGAGACCTACTCCGCCAAGACGCGCATCGCCTCGATGCGGCTCGCCCAGATCATCTCGACGGCGATCTATCTCGTCTATATCGGTCTCGTCACCTTCGTGTTCGCGCGCGAGGACCTGCATTTCTCGGAGACCGCCGTGGTCGACATGATGGGCATGGTCGCCCCGATCCTCACGGTGCTGCTGGTGGTCGCGGCGCTGAGCGCGCAGTTCAGCGCCGCGGTGGCCGACACGAGCGGATCGGGCGGGCTGTTCGAGGAGCTGACGCACGGCAGGGTCTCGAGCCGGGTCGGCTATCTCCTGCTCATCGTCGTCGGCATTGCCCTGACCTGGACCGCGGACGTGTTCGAGATCATCGCCTATGCCTCGCGCGCCTTCGCAGCTTACTACGCGATCCAGGCCGGCATCGCAGCGCACTTCGCGCACCGCAACAAGCCGTTCGGGCCCCTATGCATCTCCTATGCGGCGCTGATGGTGCTCGGTCTCGCCATCACCCTGTACGGAACGCCGGTCGAAGGCGGCGCCGAATGACGGCTAGCTGCGCGGCAAGCGATCGAGCCAATCGTTGAACAGCCGATGGCTGGCTTCGTTGGTGGCCGGGGCATAACGGGCCGCGGTGGCGCGCATCTCGCCCAAATCCACATTGGAGTTGGCCAGTTCCAACGTGTGACCGATGAGCCAGCGCTCCATGTCCTCTTTGGGCAGTTCCACATGGAACTGCAGCGCTAGCACGTTGGGGCCGTATGCGAAGGCTGGTTGGGCGTGATCGTGGTAGAAGCGAGCCGCGTGGCGCCGGACGGCAGATCGAACGTGTCGCCGTGCCAGTTCAGAATATGCAGGCCTTCCAGCACGCCGAGCGGCGAGGCCTTGCCTTCCTCGGTCAAGGTGAGCTGGTCCCAGCCGAGCTCTTTCTCCGCGCCGGGGTAGACGCGGGCCGCGAGCACCGCCGCCAGGGCCTGCGCGCCGAGGCAGATGCCCACCACGGGCGTACCCTTCTTGACCACGGCCTCGATCAGCTTCAACTCGTCGGTCAGGAAAGGATAGCGCTCGAACTCGTAGACGCTGATGGGCCCGCCGAGGATGAGCACGAGATCGGCGTCGAGCGCCGGGCTGAGATCGTCGCGTCCCGCTTGAAGATAGGTGAGATCGACGCCGCGCTCGGCGAGCACGGGGCCGACCGTGCCGGCATCCTCGAATGCCACGTGATAGATCGCGACGGCGTTTTTCATGCGGGTCTCCCTCCCTGCAAAGGTTGCAGCAGGATCGCACCGGTACCGACAGTCCTATTGCCTGTGTGCGACACCGTGTTGTTCGTTTGCGACATAGGATGAGAACACGGAAGTGACACGCCAGAAGCCAAAAACGTAGGTGGTAGCTACAAGAACGAAGATCAGAAGCAGCGCAACGATCGCAAAGCTTCCTCGCGCGCCCGCTTTGAAGCGGCCCCATTCCACCGAAAGAGAATCATTGGGGGATTTGTCTGTCATCAGGTCACACCTCTCACCAAAATGATTGGTGCAACCCAGAAATATGTTTGCGACTGGCAGGGTGATTGTCAAAGCATAACTAGTTCTTGTGCGGTGCATCTCCACAGGGCCGGTGCGAAGAGAAATTCGCCCGCAATCATATTGCTAGGGAGTTTTTGCGCTGCAACTGAACTAAGAATTCTCAGCATTTCTAGTGCTCGGGACGGTGCAAAGACCGCTATGCGACCTTCGCGACGCCCTGACGGCGCGGATCGCCGGCCCCTTGCGCGCCCTTCTTCTCGTGCCAGCGCGCCACATGCACGCCGCCGAAGAACAGGTTCCGCTCGGGCCAGGCCTTGGCTTTCGCGCTGAGCGCGCGCAGGGCCGCCTCTTCCTCTTCCGTGAAGCCCGGCTCGAAGCTCACCGTGCCGCAGCGTTCGACATGCAGACGCGGCGCGTTCACCGCGTCCTCCACCTCCATACGGTGCGCCATGATGTTGACCGCCACCTGCAGAATCGCGGTGCGGATACGGTTGGACCCGCCCGTGCCGAGCGCGGTGACCGTGCCGTCGGCTTCCAGAATGATCGTCGGGGCCATCATGGAGGACATGCGCACGCCTTCGCGAAACTCGCCAGGCTCGCCGCCCACCACGTCTTCCTCGCCGAGCATGTTGTTCAGCATGAAGCCGTGGTCGCCGACGATGAAACCGTTGCCCTCGCCGTTGGAGAGGCTGACGGCGGCGGCGTACCCTCCGCGCGATGACGCTGATGTGGGTCGTGCCGCGATAGGCCTGCGGGGCTGCCACGCTCGCGGCGATCTCCCCGGCGAGAGCACCGGCCGCCAGCTTCGCGGCGAGCTGATTGCCATGGGTGCCGCGCACCTCGTTGGTCGCGATCATGGCCGCGCCCAGCGCGCGCGCATCGATCTCCTGCCCCAGCGCGGCATGGGCCTCGAGATAGGACAGGCCGTAGGCGATGAGCGCGCCGCCCGCGCTCGGCGGCGGATTGAGCGCGACGGCACCGCCGCCGAAGCGCCACAGGAGCGGATCGCGCACGCACACCTCGTAGCGTTTGAGGTCGTCCATGGTGAGATGCCCGCCGAGGCCCTGGGATTGGGCGGCGATGGAATGGCCGATATCGCCATCGACGAAAAGGCGTGCGCCGTCCTCGGCGAGCCAGGCGAGCGTTTCGCCGAGCCCTTCGTTGCGGAAGGTATCCCCGCCTTTGAGGAGCGTGCCGCCGGGGGCGAAGATCGCCCGCGCCGACGCACTTTCCTGCAGGTCGGTGCGACGACCGTGAACAGATAGGCTTGGAAGTCCGAGAGCGGAAACCCTTGGTTCGCCGCGCGGCGGCCGGCTCGACCAGCCGCTTCATAGGCAGGCGCCCATAGGCCTCGTGCATGGCGAAGAGGCCTTGCGCAATGCCGGGCGTGGCGCTGGCCCCAAGCCCGATATGGAACTCCTGGGTAGCAGGTCCGAAATTCGCGTTGATCGGAAAGAAAGAGACTTCGTTCGCGGGTCGACGCTTGAGCGGCGTCTCCACGAAAAAAGTCGAACAACTTCGCCGCCCGCTGGCCCGCGGCCCGCGCCATCAGGAAGCCGCCGCCGCCCGGAGAGGAAAACACGGCTTCGGCGACGAAGCTCATGCACACGCCGGCAATGGCCGCATCGAAGGCGTTGCCGCCATCGGCGAGGATTTCGGCGGCGGCCTCGGCGGTCAGGCTATGGCCGGCCGCGACGACGGATTGGGGATTGTTCATCCGGGAGTGCGTAAGGGGCGTTGCCGCCGGGAGCAAGGGCGAGATGCACGAAACGGTGCCCAAAACGGCGCATGGCCGGGACAAGCCCGGCCATGCTTCCGTGTCTTGGTACTTTGGAGACGCGCTAGCCCAAGCGCTGCTCCAGATCGGCGAGCTCTTCCTTCAAGCCGCCCGGCAGTTTGTCGCCGAAGGACTCATAGTGCTCCTTGATCGAGGGGATCTCCGCCTTCCAACCTTCGACGTCGACGCGGAGCAACTCCTTCATGTCCTCGCCATCGACATCGAGACCTTCGGTGTCGAGCCCGTCCTCGGCCGGGATCTTGCCGAGTGGCGTGTCCACGGCCTCGGCCTTGCCATTGCAGCGCTCGAAGATCCACTTCAGCACGCGCGAGTTCTCGGCGAAGCCCGGCCACAGGAATTTTCCGTCGGGGCTTTTGCGGAACCAGTTCACGTAGAAGATCTTCGGCATCTTATCGCCGCCCTTCTCGCCAACCTTCAGCCAGTGCGCGAAGTAGTCGCCCATGTGGTAGCCGCAGAAGGGCAGCATCGCCATGGGATCGCGGCGCAGGTTGCCAAGTCCGCCCGTGGCGGCCGCGGTCTTTTCCGAGGCCATGATCGAGCCGAGGAAGGTGCCCTGGCGCCAGGACGCGGCTTCCGTGACGAGCGGCACGACGGAGGCGCGGCGGCCGCCGAACAAGATCGCATCGATCGGCACACCTTTCGGGTCTTCCCATTCGGAAGCGATGACCGGGCACTGGCCGGCGGGCGCGGTGAAGCGCGAGTTCGGATGCGCGGCCGGCCGGCCGGCGTCCGGGGTCCAGGAGCGGCGCAGCCAGTCCGTGGTATGGGCCGGCGGCTCCTTCGACATCTCCTCCCACCAAACGTCGCCGTCATCGGTGAGCGCGACATTGGAGTAGATGCAGTTCGCATCCAGGGTCCGCATGGCGTTGTAGTTCGACTTGTCCGACGTGCCCGGCGCCACACCGAAGAACCCGGTCTCCGGATTGATCGCATAGAGGCGTCCGTCTTCGCCGAACTTCATCCAGCAGATGTCGTCACCGATGGTCTCGGCCTTCCAGCCGGGAATCGTTGGGTTCAGCATCGCCAGGTTGGTCTTGCCGCACGCGCTCGGGAAAGCGGCGGCGATATACTTCACCTCGCCTTCCGGATTGGTGAGCTTGAGGATCAGCATGTGCTCGGCGAGCCAGCCTTCGTCGCGCGCCTTCACGGACGCGATGCGCAGGGCGTGGCATTTCTTGCCGAGCAGCGCATTGCCGCCATAGCCGGACCCGTAGGACCAGATCTCCCGCGTCTCGGGAAAATGCGAGATGTATTTGGTTTCACTGCAGGGCCACGGCACGTCGGCCTGGTTCGGCGCCGAAAGCGGCGCGCCCACCGTATGCATGCCGCGGACGAAATCGTCGCTGTCGCCGAGCGCGCCCCAGACGGCATCTCCCACGCGGGTCATGATGTGCATGTTGGCGACGGCGTAGGCCGAGTCCGTGACCATGACGCCGATGCCCGCGATCGGGGAACCGACCGGCCCCATGGAATAGGGCACTACATACATGGTGCGTCCCTGCATCGCGCCGTCGTAGAGCGCGGAAAGGGTCTCTTTCATCTTGGCCGGGTCGAACCAGTTGTTGGTGGGGCCGGCGTCTTCTTCTTTTTCGGAACAGATATAGGTCTGGTCTTCGACGCGGGCGACATCTTTAGGGTCGGAACGGACCAGGATGGAGTTCGGGCGCTTCTCCTGGTTCAGCCAGATCGCCGTGCCGCCATCGACCATCGCCTTCAGCAGCGCCTGGTATTCCTCCTTGGAGCCATCGCACCAATGGACTGCTTCCGGCTTGAATAGCTTTTGCGCCTCGGCCACGAACTCCAGCACTTTCGGATTCGTGGTCGGGGCCACTTTTGACTGAACATTCATGCGTTTCCGTCCCTATTATTTGATGTTGTCTGTTGTTCTAGTCGATGGAGCTTTCTCCAATATGCTTCGTTCTTGGAAAACGCCTATCGGCAAATAGGCCAATGGCAATTGTCAGGCAGAGCCTAGCGTGGCCCTGGCCTCATCCACAAGTCGTACGAGTTCCTTTCGCGCGTCCTGCGGGGTGTGAATCCGGCCCCTGAAATCGATCCGCAGGGCCTCGGTGCCCCGCACAAGATCGCACCCGAGCGGATCGAGCCCGCTCATTAGCCAAAGGGGGTGCCGCCGGATCAGGCGCCACACCGCCGAAGACTTGCGCATAGAGAGCGACGGCGGCGGCATGGTCCTCGTTGTGCGCGACGATGCCGTCCTCAGCCTCCAGGAGGCTCTCCGCGCCCGCGAGCGGGACCAGCAGGTCCTCCGGCGATAAGTCGACGATGCGGCCGAAGCCGCCGATGAAATGGGCGCCTCGATTTCCAGCCTCCAGAACGAAAAATCCGGAAAATCCGCGTAAAACGCGGCCTGAGCCTGCCGGGCCAGGAACCGCCGGCGAGCGGCCGGATCGTCCGTCCGTTCGGCTCGCCCGCTGAGCGTCAGGCGCGCGCCTTGCAGCGGATCGCCGCCGCCGGGACCCCCCAAACCCGTCCCGTCCAGAAGGATCGCCGCGCGAGGGTCGGCCACCAGATTGCGCGTATGCCGGGCCAGCGTCGAAATGAGGAAGATGGGCGACCCGTCCACCTCCGTCGCCAGGGTGATGAGCGAGGCATAAGGCGCCCCGGAAGGGGCCTCCAAGGTCGCCAAAGTGCCCTTGGTCGATAGTCGCACGAGGCTGCGCGCTTCGGCCGCGATCCCTGCCATATCGGGTAATTCTGGAGAGTTATTTACTTGCGCCATAACGGTTTTTGTTGCATCCCGGTATTGATGGGTCGGGCGCACGGCGCCCCAAGCTTTGCCCCGATGCTGCCATGGTTTTCACGCAGCGCTAGGAGCATAACACCCAGTCAATCGCGTACAGCGCGCAAAAAGGCCCCCCCTATGCCAACAATTGCCCTTGTCGATGACGACAGAAACATTCTTACCTCCTTGCGCATGGTGCTCGAGGCGGAAGGGTATAAGACCCAGACCTACAACGACGGCGCCAGCGCGCTGGACGGCTTGTTCGACAGTCCGCCCGATCTCGCCATCCTCGACATCAAGATGCCGCGCATGGACGGCATGGAGCTCCTGCGGCGCCTTCGTCAGCGCACGGAGATGCCCGTGATCTTCCTCACCTCGAAAGACGAGGAGATCGACGAGCTGTTCGGCCTCAAGATGGGTGCGGACGACTACATCCGGAAACCCTTCCCGCAGCGTCTGCTGATCGAGCGCGTCAAGGCGGTGCTGCGGCGCGCCCAGCCCCGCGACACGGCCCAAGTGGCGGACGACAAGTCCAAGGTCCTGGAGCGCGGCAAGCTGAAAATGGATTCCGAGCGCCACACCTGCGTGTGGGACGGGTTGCCGGTGACCCTCACCGTGACCGAGTTCCTGATCTTGCAGGCGCTGGCGCAGCGCCCGGGCGTGGTAAAAAGCCGGGACGCGCTGATGGATGCGGCCTATGATGATCAAGTCTATGTCGACGACCGCACAATCGACAGCCACATCAAGCGGTTGCGGAAGAAGTTCAAGGCCGTCGACCAAAGCTTCGATGTGATCGAGACGCTCTATGGTGTGGGCTATCGCTTCAAAGAATAACAGGCGGCACCAATGACCGCCGAGGCCGAAAGGTCCTGGCAGCCGGACTCCGGAACGTGGCGCGCCCGCGCCATGCGCGTGGGCCGTGCCGGTCTCTATTGGGTCCGCCGCGCCACGCGCTGGCTCGGGCAGCACCGTCCGTTCCGTCACGGCTTCTCGAGCCTCACCCGCCGGATCGTCGTGCTGAATCTCATCGGCCTTGCGATCCTCGTCTCGGGCATTCTGTATCTCAACGACCTGCGCGCCGCGTTGATCGGCGCCGAGGTCCAGAGCCTTCAGACGCAAGGCGAGATCATCGCCCGCGCTATCGCCGCATCGGCAGGCGTCGATGCCGGCGAGTCCGACGTCGACCCGGAGACGATCCTGGAACGGGAAATGGGCGATGCCGCCTTCTCCGAGAGCGACACGCTTCCCAACGCGCTCGGATTCACGATCGATCCCGAGCGCGCCGCACCGATCCTGCGCCCGCTGGTGAAACCGACGGGCAGCCGCGCGCGCATCTACGATCGCGACGGTGCACTGATCCTCGATTCCGACACGTTCTATTCGCGCGGCGAGGTGCTGCGCTACGACCTGCCGCCGCCGGAAACGAGCGAACCCGACGCGCTGACAACGTTCTGGAACGCGGTGGCCAATCAGTTCCAGCCGCTGGACCTGCCGGTCTATACGGAGATCGGAACCGTGAACGGGAAAGCCTACCCAGAGGTCGAAGCCGCGCTAACGGGCACGTCCGTTCCCATCGTCCGCAAGAACGAGAAGGGTGAGATCGTCGTCTCCGTTGCCGTTCCCGTCGAACGCATGCGGTCGGTGCTCGGTGTGCTTTTGTTTTCGACCCGGGGCGGCGATATCGACAAGGTCGTTGCCGCGGAACGCTGGCGCATCTTCCGCGTCGCGCTGTTCGCCGCGGCTGTGACGGTCGTCCTGTCTCTCATTCTTGCGAACACGATCGCCGGTCCCATG
Source organism: Methyloceanibacter stevinii (assembly GCF_001723355.1). Classification (NCBI taxonomy): domain Bacteria; kingdom Pseudomonadati; phylum Pseudomonadota; class Alphaproteobacteria; order Hyphomicrobiales; family Hyphomicrobiaceae; genus Methyloceanibacter; species Methyloceanibacter stevinii. The sequence goes on from NZ_LPWE01000010.1 coordinate 191,215, forward strand.
CAGCGCCTGGCGGTCGCGGCAGAGCGCGTGCGGCACAGCGTCAAGGCGCGCGCGGAGATCCCGGACTTCACGGACCGTTCCGACGAGATCGGCCATCTATCCGGCGCGCTCAGAGACATGACGGCAGCGCTCTACAACCGGATCGACGCGATCGAGAGTTTCGCCGCCGACGTCGCGCACGAACTGAAGAATCCTCTCACGTCGCTGCGCAGCGCGACCGAGACTCTGCCCGTGGTTAGGGACCAGGAATCGCGCACGCGCTTGATGGAAATCATCCAGCACGACGTGAAGCGGCTCGACCGTTTGATCAGCGACATCTCCGATGCCTCGCGTCTCGACGCGGAACTGGCCCGCGAGGATGCGGGGCCTGTCGACATGGACGACCTTCTGCGTGCAACCGTGTCGCTTTACAACGACATCCACCTCGACGAGCTGCCCGAAGTTTCGTTGGAGATCGAGCATGCGCCCGGGACCTACCCGTATCGCGTCTTCGGTCACGACAGCCGGCTGCACCAGGTGATGGTGAACCTGATCGAGAACGCGATCTCCTTCTCGCCGCCGCGAGGCCGCGTGACCATCACGGCGCGGCGGCGTGGGACCAATATCGAAATCCTGATCGAAGACGAGGGCCCGGGAATCCCGCCGGAGAATCTGGAGCGCATTTTCGAGCGCTTCTACACGGATCGGCCCCACGAGACGTTCGGCCAAAATTCCGGCCTCGGTCTCAACATCTCGCGCCAGATCATCGCGGCCCATGGCGGACGGCTCTACGCTGAGAACCGGCCGGCGCCGGGAGGCGAAGCCGGGGCGGCGGGCGTAAAGCGCAGCGGCGGTGCGCGCTTCGTCATCCGCCTTGCAGCGACGTAGCAGTTTCAGAGAAGCGATGACGCGCGATCCTGTCCGCGACGATGATCGAGAGACCGTTCACGGCACCTGCGTCGCACTGGGGACGGATGCCGTCTTGCTGCGCGGTGACTCGGGAACCGGCAAGTCCGACCTGGCCTTACGCTTTCTGGCCCTGCCGGTCAGCGAAGCGGGACAGCCGGCCCTCGTTGCCGACGATCAAGTTTGTTTGACGGCCACGGACGACGGCCTAGTGGCGAGCCCCCCGCCAACTCTCGCGGGGCTCATTGAAGTGCGCGGGCTCGGAATTCAGACTGTCTCCTTTGCAGGTTCGGCGCGGCTGGTTGTCGTGTGCGATCTCGTGGCCGCACAGGATGTTCCCCGCATGCCCCCGGACCCCTGGGACCGGACCGTGCTGGCGGGAAGCGAGCTTCCTGTGCTCAAATTGGCGCCATTCGAGGCATCCGCGCCGTTGAAGCTTAGACTGGCGATCGTCGCCGCCACGGCGCACTTGCGCGGCGTGAACATTCGGGTTTAGGAAGGCGCGGATCAGACTTGCACAGTCCCCGTCCGCCTGAAGAAGATAGTGGCCCATAGCGGGGCGGCATTCATCCCAGAGGTAACATGATCGGCGTCGTCATCGTGACCCACGGTAATCTGGCTTGCGAGTTCCGGGCAGCATTGGAGCATGTCGTCGGTCCTCAGGAGCAAGTCGAAACGATTTCGATCGGACCGGACGACGATCTCGATGCGCGGCGCGCGGACATGCTCGCGGCGCTCGCCAAGGTCGATTCCGGCGACGGCGTTGTCGTCCTCACCGACATGTTCGGAGGCTCGCCGTCGAACCTTGCGATCTCGGCGATGGAAAAACCCGACGTCGAGGTCGTAGCCGGCGTCAACCTGCCGATGCTCGTGAAGCTGGCGAGCGTGCGCGGCGAATGCGGCCTCGAGGAAGCGATCACCCAGGCGCAGGAGGCCGGCCGCAAATATATCAGTGTCGCCAGCCAGATCCTCGCGGCGCACTAGATGGGCAGCACGAAGGCCCGTATCGAACTCTCGGACCCCGCCAACGGGGCCTACGCGGCCAACGTCCTCATCCCGAACAAGAAGGGGCTCCACGCCCGCGCCTCGGCGCAGTTCGTGCGGACCGCCGGTGACTACAAGGCGAATGTCCAGGTCAGCCGAGACGGGCAGACGGTCGGCGGTACCTCGATCATGGGTCTCATGATGCTCGCGGCCGGGCAAGGCGACTTCATCCATATCGAGGCGAGCGGTGAGAGCGCGAAGGCCGCCATCCAGGCCCTCGTGGCCCTGGTCGAGGACGGCTTCGGCGAAGAGGACTAGCAGCCCTTTCCTGAAGGTGGCGGGCAGCCTTGCAGGGCTTCGCTATTCCGCGCGCTTCTTGCCGGTCACCATCGACCGGGCGAGATTCTCACGATGCGCAAAGCTCGCAAACAAGACGGCTGAGATGTGAACGAGGATGAGCGCGAGCGTGACGTTCGCCAGCACCTCGTGCACTTCTTCGAACTGCTCGGCTGTCTGCTTGGTGACCATACCGGCAAGCGGACCTGCGTTCTCCTCACCCCCATACACGATCAGGCCGGCGATGCCGGTGAGGGCAAGCATCACGATGAGCGCCACGATCATGTAGCCGCCCGCCGGGCTGTGCCCGAGATAGCGCTTGCCGTGCATCCGGAGCAGGTCTCGCACATAGGCGAACGCCGTCGACGGCGCATACAGGAAGTCGGTGAAGCGCGCGTGCTTGGAGCCCGACAAACCCCCAGATCACGCGGGCAATCAGCATCGCGGCGATCACGTAACCGGCCCACACATGGACGACGTGCGGATCCTCGACCAAGTAGGCGACGACGAAAGCAAGAACCACAGTCCAATGGAAAAAGCGGACGAAAGGATCCCAAACCACCACTTCCGTCCTGGAAGAAGCCTCGATCTCGTTCCCCATGGTCTCATTCCTCAATAGATCCGCTGGCAATTTGCCATCCAGCAGGGACAACAAAAATGACGCAGATTAAAGGGACCTGAAACGGCGGCGCGGCAAATTTGCGCCCGGAAACCGCGCACCCCCATCTTGACTCCCCCACCCGCCTATAACATATAAGGACTTCTTTATATCTTTATGCAGCCACGTTGCGAGACGCAACAGGCAGGACGCAAAGGCAGGACGGCATGAACTATCACGTCAAGGACATCGGGCTCTCCAATTGGGGCCGCAAGGAAATCGCCATCGCGGAGACCGAAATGCCGGGCCTGATGGCCGTGCGCGAGGAATATGGCAGCGAGCAGCCCCTGAAGGGCGCCCGGATCGCCGGTTGCCTCCATATGACCATCCAGACCGCCGTGCTGATCGAGAGCCTGCAGGCGCTCGGCGCCGAGGTCCGCTGGGCCTCCTGCAACATCTTCTCCACACAAGACCATGCGGCCGCCGCCATCGCCGCGACGGGCACGCCGGTCTTCGCCGTCAAGGGCGAGACCTTGGAAGAGTATTGGGACTATGTGGACCGCATCCTGGAATGGCCGGGCGGCGAGACCTGTAACCTGATCCTCGACGACGGCGGCGACGCCACCATGATGGTGATCCTCGGCGCGCAGGCCGAAACCGACCCCTCCGTGCTCGACAATCCGGGCAACGAAGAGGAAGAAGCCTTCTTCGCCACGATCAAGAAGCGCCTCGCGCGCGATCCCGGCTTCTACTCCAAGGTTCGCGACAATCTCAAAGGCGTCTCCGAAGAGACCACGACCGGCGTCCACCGCCTCTACGAGATGCAGAAGAAGGGCACGCTCCCCTTCCCCGCCATCAACGTGAACGACAGCGTCACCAAGTCGAAGTTCGACAATCTCTACGGCTGCCGCGAGAGCCTGCCCGACGGCATCAAGCGTGCCACGGACGTGATGCTGGCCGGCAAATATGCCGTGGTCGCCGGCTATGGCGACGTGGGCAAGGGTTGCGCCGAGAGCCTGAAGAGCCAGGGTGCCCGCGTGGCCATCACCGAGATCGATCCGATCTGCGCGCTTCAGGCCGCCATGGAAGGCTACGAAGTCACCACCATGGAAGCCGCCGCGCCCCGCGGCGACATCTTCGTCACCACGACCGGCAACAAGGACGTCATCACCGTCGACCACATGCGCGAGATGCACGACCGGGCCATCGTCTGCAATATCGGCCATTTCGACTCGGAGATTCAGGTCGCCGCGCTGAAGAACTTCAAGTGGCACAACGTGAAGCCGCAAGTTGACGAGGTTGAGTTCCCGGACGGCAAGCGCATCATCCTCCTGGCCGAAGGACGCCTCGTGAATCTCGCTGCGGCCACGGGCCATCCGAGCTTCGTGATGAGCGCCTCCTTTACGAACCAAGTGCTGGCGCAGATCGAGCTGTGGCAGTACTCGGACAAATACGAGAACAAGGTCTATGTGCTGCCGAAGCATCTCGACGAGAAGGTCGCGCAGCTTCATCTCGCGAAGCTCGGCGCGCAGCTGACGAAGCTCAACGACGAGCAGGCAGCCTATATCGGCGTGAGCGTCGACGGCCCGTACAAGCCGGAGCACTACCGCTACTAGCAGCTTGGTTGCTTCCAAGAAAAAAGGCGCTCCGACAGGAGCGCCTTTTTTGCGGGCGGGTGAGTCTGCAGGACCGCCCTAGTTCGCGTCCGCAGCTGACTTCTGCGCCGCCTCCAGTTTCTTCACGTCATCCGCCGTCAGCTCGGGCTGGTCCAGCGATATGGTCAGCTTGTCGAGCTTGGCGGTGAGCGCAAACGGGACCTGATAGTCGGCGTCGTCCACCGGTGTGCCCGTGTCGGCTCCGATGTCGAACGTCTCGTCCCATTGCAGGATCAGCGGCACCGTGCGTTCCACACGGTGTTCGGCGACCACTTTGCCGTCGACCGTCAGCGTGCCTGTTCCGCCCTTGCCGATACCGCTCATGTTGTCGAACGCCAGCGTACCCAGACCGAGCCCGTCATACTTGAAGTCGAACGAGATCGTGTGTTTGCCGGGGCTCAGCGCCTCCGAGGCCTCCCAGCGCGGGCGTTCCAGATCGAGCAGGTTCCACAGGAAGACTGGCTTGCCCTTCAGCAGATAAAAGCCGTAACCGCCGAAGCGCCCGCCATTGGTGTGGATCATGCCCTCGCCGCCGCCTTCCGGCACATCCACCTCGGCCGTGACGGTGTATGAAGTGTTCAGCAGGCTCGGCGCATCGCCGTGCGGAATGCCGGTGACCGTCTCGCCCGAATAGGTGAACTCCTTCCGTCCGGCGGTCACGTTGGGACGCGGCGCCACTAGACGTGTCGCGACCGAGGCGTCGAGCGGCAACGCATTGTACTTCTGCAGTTCCGCCCACAGCCGCTCCTTCATATCCCGCAGCTTCTCGGGATACTTGTCCGCGACGTTGTCGTTCTGCGTCCAATCCTCGGTCACGTGGTAGAGCTGCCACTCGTACGCGTTGGCCGGGTCGTCGATGGTCGGGCCAAGCAGAACCCATGGCGGCCGCGTGGGAACCGTGCTCAGCATCCAGCCGTCGTGGTAGAGGCCGCGCACGCCCATCATCTCGAAATACTGCGTCTTGTGATGCGAGGGCGCCTTCGCATTCGCCTTGTCGAAGGTGTAGGCGAGGCTGACCCCATCCATAGGCTTCTGCGCGACACCGTCGACCATGCGCGGAGCCGGAATGCCCGTGACCTCAAGCAATGTCGGCACGATGTCGATCACGTGGCCGAACTGTTCGCGGATGCCGCCGAGATCGGTGATGTGCCCGGGCCACGAGACGGCCATGCCTTGGCGCGTGCCGCCGAAGAAGGCAGGGATCTGCTTGGTCCACTTGAAGGGCGTATCGAAGGCCCAGGTCCAGGCGACCGCCATGTGGGGATAGGTCTCGTCCGTGCCCCAGGCGTCGTACCACTTCATCTGCTTGTCGACCGGAAGCTCGATGCCGTTGAACTGCATCACCTCGCTCGGCGTGCCATTGGGAGAGCCTTCGGCGCTCGAGCCATTGTCGCCACTGATATAGATGATCAGCGTGTCGTCGAGCTTGCCGAGATCGTCGACGGCCTGGATGACGCGTCCGATCTCATGATCGGTGTAGGCGAGATAGGCCGCATAGACGTTCGCCTGGCGGATATAGAGCTTCTTGTCCTCGTCGGAGAGCGTGTCCCATTTGCGCAGGAGCTTCTCGGGCCAGGGCGTCAGCTTCGCATCTTGCGGGATCACGCCGAGCCTTTTCTGATTGGCGAAGATCGTCTCGCGCAACTTGTTCCAACCGCCGTCGAACAGATGCATGTCGGTGATCTTCTCGATCCACTCCGGCGTCGGATGGTGCGGGGCGTGCGTCCCGCCCGGCACGTAGTGCAGCAGGAACGGCATGGACGGATCGATGTCGTTGAGCTGGTTCAGCCAGTGGATGGCGTCGTCCGCCATGGCCGTGGTCAGGTTCCACTTCGGATTGCCCACATAAGGGTAGATGGCCGTCGTGTTGCGGAACAGGTTCGGCTGCCACTGGCTCGTGTCGCCGCCGACAAAGCCGTAGAAGTACTCAAAGCCCATGCCCGTGGGCCATTGATTGAACGGGCCCGCTTGGCTCGCCACCCAATCGGGCGTGTTGTGGTCCTTGCCGAACCACGAGGTCCGGTAGCCGTTCTCGAGCAAGATGCGCCCGATGGTGGCGTTCTCCGGACCGATAAGGCTGTTGTAGCCGGGAAAACCCGTCGACTGCTCCGTGATCACGCCGAACCCGACCGCATGATGGTTGCGTCCGGTGATCAGCGCCGCGCGCGTCGGCGAACACAGCGACGTGGAATGGAAGTTCGTATAGCGCAAGCCCGCATTCGCGATCCGGTCGAGCGCCGGTGTCGGAATCACCCCGCCGAACGTGCTCGGCGCCGCGAAGCCCACGTCGTCGGTCATGATGAGCAGAATGTTGGGCGCACCCTTGGGCGGCACGATCCGGGCCGGCCAGTAGGGCTTCGATTGGGACGCGTTGAGATTGATCTCGCCGCCGAAGGGCGCGGGCGGGTTCGGCAGGTAGTTCCCGTCGATCGTGGACTTGTAGGTCGGTGACCCTGGCGCGGGGGCGTTCTCGGCAGCCTGCGCGACGCCCCCGACAAGCGGCGGGAGGATGCTGAAGGCCACGATCCCTGCGCACATGCAGGCGGCGGCCGCCTTGCGCCCAAACGGTATCATCATGTCTTCCTTCCGAATTTGCCTAGGGCTCTGCCGATGCACCCTATCCGCAACTTCCCGGCGAAACTTGCCATTCGGTGCCGTCTTGCGCGGATCGCGCCCGGCGGCAGGACTTGCGCTATACTGGCCCCTCATCGACGGGGGCCGATGGCATGCGCACAGTCCTATTTGCTTTTCTGATCCTGACCGCTCTTAGCGGACAAGCCCGCGCGGGCGGCATGCTCGTCGAGCGCGCGGATGCCTCGCCCGCGCAATGGACCGGCTGCTACGGCGGCGGCCATCTCGGCGGGGCCTGGGGCACCAGCGACAAATGGATCCCGCGAACGCCGGGCGGCGCCTTCGAAGGCGTGTCGCTGGGCGGCCACGACACAGACGGCTTCATCGGCGGCGTGCAGGCGGGCTGCGACGTTCAGCTTTCGAACGGCATCGTGCTCGGCATCGGCGGCGACTATGGCTGGACGGACGCGGACGGCACGCACCCCTCCGCCCGCGAAACGGGCGTGTTCTACCACAGCAAAACCGAAGGGCTCGGCGCGCTCACCGGACGCCTCGGCTATGGCTTCGGCGACGTGCTTCTCTACGCGGAAGGCGGCATGGCCTGGGAGCGCGTCTCGTATGCGGCTGCGACCACGCAGATCGGCACTGCCTACCGCGCCACCGACACACGCGATGGTTGGACCATCGGCGGCGGTGGCGAATACGCGCTTACGAAACACCTCTCCGTCTTCGTCGAATACGCCCATTACGACTTCGGCACCGAGCGCATCACGCTCGACCCGCAATACAGCTTCCTGCCGACGGCTTTCGTGGACATCGACGACACCGCGAATGTCGTCCGTACCGGGATCAATCTGCGGTTTGGACCCTAGAGAGACCGGCGGCTAGTTGTCCGTGGTTGCCCCAAGCGGACATTCGAGGCGCCTGGGTCAGGCAACCGTGTCACACATTAGCGCTCGGCCCGGTCAACTTGACCCGGTATACTTGCCGATACCGCCGACAAGCGGGGGGCGCCTCATTTTGTGAGCCGACCTCGGAGTAGCTCGGCCCCATCTTGCCTGTCCGCCGTTGGGGCCGCGTACAGGCCAAGCGCACGCGGAGGAAATCAACGATGATGCGTCTATTGGCAACGATCCTGCTGGAACTGGCCGCCAATGCCGTTGGCCTGATCGTAGCGGCGTGGATTCTTCCCGGATTCTCGATCAACGTGATTGGCTTTCTCGTCGTCCTTGCGATTTTCACAGTGGTGAAGTTCATCGCGGGGCCGCTGATGATGAAACTGTCGCTCCAGTACGTGCGGCAGCTAAGTGGCGGTGTGGCCCTGGTGACGACGTTTGTTGGCCTATTCCTGACGACCCTTTTCACGAATGGGCTGACGATCACCGGACTATCGACTTGGGTGATTGCAACGCTCATCGTGTGGCTGTTTGGGGTCTTGGCGGCGATCATCCTGCCGATGTTCTTGTTCAAGAGCCTGCTATCCGAAACAAGGGACAGCAGCTCCTAGGATCCTTGCTGACCAGCAAGCTGAGACCTGGGCCAGCTCTGTTGGTACCGCGCGCGCGCCGACGACTACCAGCAGAGAGCCGTATCCAAGCTGGACGGCGAACTGATCAGGTCCATATGGAACCGGTCATCGATCCCCCGTACGGTTTCCTGCCGACGGCCTTTGTGGACATCGACGACACCGCGAATGTCGTCCGTGCGGGGATCAATCTGCGGTTTGGCCTGGGGCCGTAGCGCAAGTAGAGAATCAACCGCCGAAGATGACGGCGCGGATCGGCAGCATCAGGGCTTGGGCACGGATGACAATGGCGTTGGCGATGCCCATGCCGTCCACGACCCGCATCAGGAGCGCGCGGCCGCCCGTGATCTTGCCTTCGTCGATCGCGCGGGCGTGACTGGTGTAGGCGACACCGTTGCAGACACTCCCGCGCGGCAGTGCGCCGGCCTGACTACCTTCGAAGACCGGCTCGAGAAACGTCAGAATCGTGCCGGGCCGGGCGCGCTCCTCCACATCAAGGAGCTGGTCGCTGGGCCGAACCTGGCCGCCCGCAATGACGTCCTGCACGTCGGTGATGACCATGGGAATGACGGTCAGCGGTTTGGAGGAGCAGGTGATCTCGGTGATCATGCCCACATGTAGCACTTGGGCAGAGATCTGCCCGAACGTGGCGAGGACCACGGGGCCTTCGGACGACGTCGGCACCAAGATCCCCGCAGGCCGGAGGACCGGACTGACAATGTCGCCCCGCCTCAGGACGAATTGCTTCACCGTGCCGTCCGTGCCGGCGAACACGGTCGCCTTTTCGATTTCCGTCTCCGCCTCCGCGAGGGCGGCTTCGGCACTCGCGCGCTGTGCGGGCAGGCTGGCCGAGATCTGCGACTCGACCACGTCGCGTTGCGCCCGCGCGGCTTTCAGCGCGCCTTCGCGGCTCTCGGCCGCCGCGCCGAGGCGCACGAGTTCTTGCGCCGAGACGACACTTGGATTGCGCTCATACAGCTCTTCCCGGCGCTTCAGTTCGTCCTGCGCCTGCCGCAACGCGCCTTCCGCGACGACGATGTTGCCCTTGGCGACGCTGAGTTCGGACTGGGCTTGCGTCATGGCCGCGTCGACCTCGGCGATCCGGCGGCGTGCCGTCTCGGCCGCCGCGCGCTGCCGGCTCGTATCGAGGCTGAAGATCCGGTCGCCCGCCTTCACCTCCTGATTGTTGGTGACATACACCTCTTCGACCCGGCCCGGCCGATCGGAAATGATCGAGACGGTGCGGAAACCGACGATGACGTTCGAGGCGATCGGGTGGAAGTAGAAGATGACGGTAACGAGCGTGGTGGTCAGGACGGCGCACGCGGTGATGCCCCAACGCAGCTCGTACCAGAAATTATACAGCGTGATTTCTTCGCCAAAGCGCTTGCCCTGGCCGTATCGCCGATAGAGATAGTCGGGCAGGATCGTAACGAGGAAGCTGAATATGAGCTCAATCATGGATCAGGTCTTTGTCTCGCTACTCTTAGACAGCGCCTTCGCCATATCCTTCAGCGGCGTCACGAAGTCGGGGAACCGAATGGAGGCCAAGACCAGACCGGCGACCCAGTAGATGTTGTTGAAGGTGAACAGCGAAATGAGGCCGAGGATGCCAACGATCTGAAGCTGCACCTTCGTGGCGCCCCGCGCCAGGCGGTCGGGCCAAGCTTGAATTCGGAAGTACAGAAGGCCGAGGCCTAAGACGACGAGCACCAATGAAAGGGCCACCGCGACAAGCAGCCCGTCCGTGTGCCCCGGCGCCGTGATGAAGAACGGCAGGTCGTTGGCCGATGCGTTTCCGTTCACCGTAGTCATCTCGGCCGACCCCACATCGCCACCGCCACCCAGCAAAAGGATCAACAGGACAAGTACGATCCAGGCTATCAACCCCCAGCGCAGTTCGTACCAGAAATTATGCAGCGTGATCTCTTTGCCTGGCCGCTTTCCCTGGCCGTAGCGCCTGTAGATATAGTCAGGGAGGATCGTGACGAGCGCGCTGATGAGGAACGGCATCATGGATCACTCCTTGGTTGGATAGGCGGTGGCCGGACCAGGCTAGAGACTGGGACAATACCGCCAAAATCCAAGGCCGTCAGCGTCGCCAAACCGGCGTGGAGGAAGGCATCGCCACATGCGCGGTCCAGAACGTTACGGCCGGACCATCACCTTCAGCGCCTTGCGGTCGTTCATGGCGCGATAGCCGTCGGGAACGCCGTCGAGATCGACGGTCCGATCGAAAACGCGCCCCGGCTCGATGCGGCCTTCCATGATGTCCGGCAGCAGTTCGTCGATATAGGCGCGCACGGGCGCGGGCCCGCCGGCAACGCTGACGTTCTGATAGAAGGTCGCCTGCGCGGCCGGGATCGTGTCGTAATGCGGGACACCGACGCGGCCGATGCCGCCGCCGGGGCGAACGATGGCGGTGGACGTGCCGATGGACTGCCCGGTGCCGACACATTCGAGCACAGCGTGCGCGCCGAACCCGCCGGTCAGCGCGCGGACGCGCTCGTTTGCTTCCTCACCCCGTTCTCTCACCACGTCGGTGGCGCCGAGTTCCCTTGCGAGCGCGATGCGATCCTCGTGGCGGCCCATGATGATGATCTGCTCGGCCCCGAGCCGCTTCGCCGCGATGACGCCGCAAAGGCCAACGGCGCCGTCGCCGATGACGGCCACGCTGTCGCCGGGCGCCACGCGGGCCGCCCGTGCCGCGTGATGGCCGGTGCCCATGACATCGGCGAGCGTAAGAAGCGAGGGCATCAGCGCATCGTCCTCGCCGACCGGCAATGGGTAGAGCGTGCCGTCAGCATACGGAATACACAGCGCCTCGGCCTGCGCGCCGCCGATCTCGGTGCCCTGGCCGAAGAAGCCGCCGTGAACACAGGACGTCTGCAGCCCGTCGCCGCAGAACATGCAAGTGCCGTCGGAATAGGCGAACGGCATGACGACGACCTGGCCCTGCTTCACGGTGCGAACATCGCTGCCCACCGCTTCGACCACGCCGATGGCCTCATGGCCCATTTGCTGGCCGCTCACATTCGGTCCGTCGTTATAGGGCCAGAGGTCGCTGCCGCAGATGCAGGCGCGGGCCACGCGAATGAGCGCGTCGGTGGGATTGTGGAGCGTGGCGTCGGGAACGTCCGCGATCTGCACATCGTGTGCCTTGTACATGACGGTTGCGCGCATGGTCTTAGCCTTTCAAGTGGGGGGCGTGCGCCGCGGGACGGGCGCTGCGATGGTTGTTAGCGGAAAAGGACGGCCCTTCTGTGGTGAATTCGGACGATCCTACGACCGGTTCGGCCGCGGCCCGTAGCCGGGCTCCTTGGTCAGCGTGTCCCATTTGTTCAGGATATCAGGCTCGAAAACCTGCTCCGTCCAATCGTCCGAGGCGACCTCTTCGAAACCGACGGAGACGGACTGGGGACCGCTGCCGAGGATACCCGTCACCTCGCGCACGATCGCTTCGGTGAGCTGCGTCTTCTGCTCCTCGCTCTTACCGGGCCAAAGCTTCACGACGACATGCGGCATCTATTGCGTCCCTCCCAGATAGTCCTCGTCGGCGACCTTCTCCATCCAGGTGACGTTGTTGCCGTCGAGGGCTTCCTGGATCGCGATATGGGTCATCCCGGTGGTCGCCGTCGCGCCATGCCAGTGTTTCTCGCCCGGCGGAAACCAGATCACGTCGCCGGGGTGGATGTCCTGACGCGGTCCGCCTTCCGTCTGGACCCAGCCGGCACCTACGGTCACGATCAAGGTCTGCCCGAGCGGATGGGTGTGCCACGCGGTGCGCGCACCGGGCTCGAACGTCACCACGGCGCCGGTAACCCGGGCCGGGTCCTCCCGCTGAAAGGCCGAGCCGATCCGCACCTCGCCGGTGAACCAATCGGCAGGGCCCTCGACAGAGGGCTGCGTCCCATTGCGAACGATGTCCATGATCTTCGCTCCTTCCTGCGCGGCGGCGGCGATTTTGCCGTCACCGGGCGTGTCTCCGCCTTGGTCGACTACGCCCATTGCGGGCACTGCGCTACCCGCATCACCGTCGCACCCTGGGAGGGCTTTGTGCAGGCGGCTTTCATCCACGTTGGGCCATACCATCTTCATCAACGTCGCTTACCCAAAACCACGCGAAAACGCCGAGGCTCCGTTTTTTTGTCTGCTACTGTCCGCCTCAGGCGGAAAGGTATTTGAGGGAGCTGCTCTTGGAAGGCTCAGACGTGAAAGGGTCGGACTTGGAGTTGTTAAGTGAACCGGGCACTGTCGCGATCGAGGGCGCTTTGAGATGACCGGATTTGGAACCCTAGGCGCGACGCTAGTCCTTGCTTGCGTCGGCTATTACTTGCCGCACGGTGCGGGAGAAAAGATCTTTGCGGAGCTAACCGCCGCCGTCCACCACAACCCCGATATTGGCCGGGACGACATCCTTTTTTCGCTGGTGCGCGGCATAGAGGAGGACGCCACGGAGGAAAGCGACAGTCTCGCGCCGCCCCTGCCGGAAGCGTATATCACGACGCGGGGCAAGACGTGGCAGGTACGAAGCGTTGATGGCGAACGCGACATCGGTTTTATCGAGGAGCGCCCGGTACCCGACAGGCTGCCGCCCGAATACACGCGCTTTATCAAATTGCGGGGCTCCTACGGGCTGTTCCAAGGCTCTTGCAAAGAAGGTCAAAACAGCAGGTGATAGCCTAAGGGCATTCTCTTGGGCCCTAGTCCAGAGGCACGGGATGTGAAACGGCGGTAAGTCGCCTGACGCATGATTGCGGGTAGCTGCTATGGTCGGCCTTGCTTCCGACGAGCTCATGGAGGGTCGAATGAAACTCGCGCTATTGAGTTCTGCAATCTTGCTCTTGGTCTCCACCGGCCTCAGTGCGGAGCCGCTCGAGACGGGCGATCCCCAAGAGGGATTCGTGTACGCCAAAGAAGTCTGCGCCAATTGTCATGCGATTCTTCCCGACCAGAGCTCTCCCGTTCGAGAGGCTCCGACTTTCGATGACATCGCCGATCGGTCTGGCGGTTCCGCAAAGGCAGTCATTCAGCGAATCAAGGCCGAACATCCCATGATGCCGAACATTCCAATTGGTCCTGAGGAATTGAATGACCTGGCGGCCTACATCGTGGACTTGGACACGCCTGCGGCGCCAGGCCATCCTTAGCGTCCAAGCGGACGTTCGCGTTCGAACGAGAGACGCGACACTGCGCGCGCAGGCATTTGTCCCTTACTCTCGACACACTCTCGTGGCCGTCCTACACACTCAAACCTTACACAATCATCCGACCATTCGAGGAGAGCACGCGCATGATCAAGGTCAGCGTTTTTTACCCCAATGAAGCCGGGGCAAGATTTGACCACGAATACTACGCCCAGAAGCACATGCCGATGGTGGCGGAGAAGATGGGCGATGCCTGCCTGCGCTATACGGTCGACAAGGGTATCGCAGGCGGCGCGCCCGAGAGCGATGCGCCCTTCGTCGGCATGTGTCACATCTACTGCGACTCGGTCGAGAGCTTCCAGGGCGCTTTCGGCCCGCATGCCGACGAGATCATGGGGGACATTCCGAACTACACCGATCTCGCGCCCATGATCCAGATCAGCGACGTCGTCGTCGACTGATCCGGTTCTCCGACTCCCCGATGCTCACGCTGCCTGACGGGTCCTGGTGGGCATCGTACGCAATGATCACCTGACTCGTCATGCTCGGGTACGCGCTCAAGCAGCGAAGCGATAGCGCAAGCTAAACGTCCCGAGCATCCACTAGGGAGTTCGCGTTGTTGGGCGTGGCCCAAATGGATTGCCGGAACAAGTCCGGCAATGACGAAGGACCGAGAGACCGCCCAGCCCTGGTCAGGGTGCCGCCCCGTGTGACATGCTCATGCGAAGGGTCGCCGCGTCCATTGCCGAGAGTGAACGGGTGCGGCTGGATCGTAACCGCCACACGCGCTTTTGGAAGGGGCGCCCGCTGCCATGAAGGCCGCTGTCCCATGCAGGATGTCCCGTGCCACTCCGCTGCGGCTGTTCGCGGTCGGGATCTCCCTCGGGTTGGGAACATTGCCGCTGCAGGCGCAGGAGGTCTACGAGGGCGCTTCCGCGCCGGTCGAAGATCCGGGCACGGGCCCCGTGCCCGAAGGCGCTGCCGAATCGCAAATCCAAATCGACGATCCGCTCGCCGGCAATCCGGACGCGGGCGATCCCGAGATCGACGATCCGTATGACGTTGTCGACGAGGGTTGGGAGCCGCTGAAGATCGGGCCCGTGCGCATCGGCGGCGCGTTCCGCGTCAACTACATCTACAAGGACTGGGACGACGCCTATGACTGGCCGGGGGAACTGGCCTTCGACACCGCGCGGGTCAATCTCGATCTGGACGAGGAGGCGAGCCCGATCATCGGCTCCTTCGAATACCGCTACTACCAGGACAAATTCGCGGACGGCCACGACTACTCAATGATCCATCACGCGTGGATCGGGCGGAAGTTCGGCGAGACGCGCGAAGTTCAGGCCGGCGTGACCAAGGTGCCGTTCGGCATCCTGCCTTACGCCTCGCACAATTGGTTCTTCCAGCTGCCCTATTATCTCGGGCTCGAAGACGACTACGATCTCGGTGTCAAATACATCGCCGACGATTCGCCTTGGAACATTCAGCTCGCCTATTTCCCGAAGGACGAGGGGAATTATTTCGGCGATAGCGGCGACAGCGCGCGCTACTCCTACGATCTCGTGCGCGAGGGCACGAACGGCAATGCCGAGCGCAACCAGTTCAACGGACGGCTGGCCTACACGATCGATCACCGGGAGGGATACGCCACGGAGATCGGCGTGTCGCTCATGGCCGGGGAAGTCGACAACAGCAATCCTCTTGGCGGCGACGGCAGCCGCTACGCGGTCGCGGCTCATCTCGTCGGAAACTACGACCGCTGGAACGTGATGCTTCAGGCGCTGCATTACGACTATGACGTCGACAACGATCCGAACCGTGACGCGAGTCCGGACGGAAGCTTCGTCGTCTTTGGCGCCTACGACGCGGAGTACTACGTGGCGTCGGTGGCGTCCGTGTACACCGCGGGGGTCGCCTATACGCTTCCGGTCGACTGGCAACGCGTGAAGTCGCTCACGTTCTACAACGACTTCAGCCTGATGGCGAAGCAGGAGAGTGGTTTCAAGAACAGCCTGCAGAACGTGGTGGGCTGCGCCGTGGATGCCGATCCGCTCTACATCTATATCGACCTCGCCATGGGCAAGAACCAGCCCTGGCTCGGTGGCGACTGGACCACCGCGCTGGCCGACGGCGGGCTGGACAACGATTGGCACGCCCGCTTCAACATCAATGTCGGGCTCTATTTCTGAGCCTCCCGGTCGCTCGATGGCCTCGCAACGGCGATGCGAATCAGCGCACAGTTGAGCCTTCGAACATGCGGAGGGGCGGCGCATGGTTTCGCGCTTCAGGACACGCGGTTTACTAGCCACGCTGACGGCTGTCTCGATGGCGGTTTGCACGCCAGCCGTGGCCGGGGAAGCGCCCGCCGACGGAAGCGTCCCCGATGGGTCCTACGACTGGCGCGGCTTCTATGCCGGCGCGCATCTCGCGGCGGACTCGCCCTTGCCGACGTGGGCGATCCCTATGGCGGTTCGATCTTCGGCAACACGGTGCGCACTCCCGGAACGGTCGCCGGTGGACAGGTCGGCTACAATTGGCAGCACGATGCGGCGGTGTTCGGGATCGAGGCCGATGCGAGCTGGGCCGATCTCGGCGGCACCAACACCTGCTTCGCCTATAGCGGCTATTTCATCAGTTCGAACTGCCGGGCCGGGATCGACGCGCTCGGCACGCTGACCGGGCGCTTGGGCTACATACTCCCCTCGGACGGCAAGACGCTCCTGTTCGGCAAGGCCGGCCTTGCCTGGGTCACCGGCGACCTCCAAGCCATACCCAATGGCGGCCTCCAAGTGCCCGGCACGGCGGAAAGCGGTACGGAGTGGGGCTGGACAGTCGGCGGGGGCGTGGAGCGCGCCTTGTCGCCGCGCTGGACGGTGAAGGCGGAGTACGGCTTCCTCGCCTTCGATCAAGGCTTCGTAGGCCCTAGCAGCCGCGTTCAACCGAGGCCGCCGCAGCCCGGCTTCGACGCGGCCGCGCCCGCGCGAACGGACCTCTCCCAGGACGTCCACCTAATCAAGCTTGGCGTGAACTACCGGTTGGGACCTGCGGCGGAGATGGGAGCGGTGGCTTCCGGCGACGGCGCGAGCACGCCGGGCACACTTGCACGAGACACCATGGCGCCGGGCTACGCACTGACCACGGGTGCCCGCTACGTCTATGGTTGGGGTCAGTTCCACAAGGATCTCGGCATCCAGAACCAGGGCCTCGGCTCGCTCGGCTCCCGGCTCACTTACGAGAATACCGACACGCACGGCGGCGAGGCCTTCGCGCGGCTCGACACGCCGTTCGGGCTGGTGGTGAAGGGGCTGGTCGGCGGCGGCAGCAGCGGCGGCGCGTTGAACGATGAAGACTGGGATCTGGAATTCGGTCCCAACGAAGTGCCCTACTCGAACACGCTGTCGAGCGTCGACAATGACATCCGCTACGGCATCGTCGATGTCGGTTACGCGCTGTGGCGCGGCCCGGCCCATTCGATCACTCCGTTCGTCGGCTACGCCCACTTCGAACAGGACATGACCGGGCTCGGCTGCCGCCAGATCGCCAACCGCTATTCGGACTGCAACCCCGCCTTCGCCCGCTCCGTGCGCGGTATTACGGAGGACGACACGTGGCAGGCGCTGCGGCTCGGCGCAGCAGCCGAAGCGCAAATTGCTCCGCGTGTGAGCCTTGTGGCCGACGCCGCCTATCTTCCTTACGTGGCCTTCGACGGCACGGACGATCACATCCTGCGCAATCTCGTATCGCCGGAGGACGGCGAGGGCATCGGCGTGCAACTCGAAGCGACGTTGTCCTATGCGCTCACGGACGCGTTCAGCATCGGTGTCGGCGGGCGCTATTGGGCCATGTGGACGACACAGGGCACGGTGAACTTCGGCGGCACCGGCACGATCATTCCCATGCGCTACGCGGCCGAGCAGGCGCAACTCCTCGTCCAGGGCTCTTATCGATTCGGCGGCCCTTAAACGCCATTCCTTGGGCCTTCAGCCTGTGGGCAAGAGTCCGCGAAGCAGGTACTCTCAAAGTGATTCGTCCTTGCGGCTGGCGTCCGCCAGCTCGGTTTCGCGTCCAAAATGCGGCACGTTTCAGACGCGTTCGGTTTTAGTACCGCAAGGGCACCATCATACGCAGCGCAGATGGCGCGGCCGACACACGTTCGGCAACCCATCGGCGGCGTGGAGCGAGGGGGACCATGCGGACCAGCACAGGGGAGGCGACGCCTGCATCAAGGTGGCCTACGGCGCTGTCCCGCGTTCTCGCCTATTCCGTCCCGGCGTGGCTGCTCTGCAGCACTGGCGCGGTCGCGGCGGACGGTAGCTTTCTCGAACCCGGGATACTGCTCAAGCTCGGCATCGATCTCGGCATCATCGCCTTTTCGGTCGGCATGGTCATCGCGTGCCTGCGCGCCATCAAACGGGCGCGGCTGCGCGAGGCGACCGCCGCCGAGGAAGCCGAACGGCTGGCTCTGAGCGAGAACACGCTGGAGACGGTGCTCGCCGCCGAGCCGCAGGCACTACTGACTCTCGGCGAAACAGCAACGCCTGAGCTGTTGGTGTCCAACCTGCCGGGCAGCTTCGGCGTACCTCGCGACGCATCCCTGCTCCTCGCCTTCGAGCAATGGCTCGACGGCGACTCGGCAGCCGATCTCGAATCCGCGATGAAGGAACTCGCCGCACACGGCGAACCGTTCAATCTGATGCTCCGCACCAAACGCGGACGCTATGTGGAAGCGGACGGACGGACCGCCGGGCACACCCTGGTTCTGAAGGTCCGCGATATCGCGGGGCAGCGTCTCGAACTGGCCGAGCTTTCGGCGAAGCACAAGGAGCTTGAGGCGCAGGTCGCCGCGCTGCGCTTGCTGCTGGACGAGGCCAAGCAGAATGAGCGCGACAACGCTGAGGCGCGCGCGCTGCTCGATACGCATTTCCGGAGCTTCGACCGCTTGGCGACGGCCTTCGCCGTGTTCGACTCCACGCAGAGGCTCGCGCATTACAACCAAGCCTATGTCGACCTCTGGCAACTCGATGCCGACTGGCTCGAAACGCGGCCGCGCGACGGCGAGATCCTCGATCGCCTGCGCCAGGCCCGACGGCTCGAAGAACGCGCCGAGTACCGTGTCTGGAAGCAGGACTGGCTCTCGACTTACGGCAGCGGCAACCAGACCGAAGACCGCTGGCATCTGCCCGACGGCCGCATGTTGCATGTGATCGCAGACTCGAACAGCGATGGCGGCGTGACGTATCTGTACGAGAACGTCACCGAACACATCGCCTTGGAGAGCCGCTACAACGCTCTGACCCAAGTGCAACGCGAGACTCTCGATACGCTGCGCGAAGGCGTCGCGGTGTTCGGCTCCGATGGGCGTCTGCGTCTCTACAACAGCGCGTTCGCCGCCATCTGGTGTCTGACGCCGAAGCTCCTCGATGCCGAACCGCATGTGGACGAAGTCACGGCATGGTGCAGCCTGCTGTACAACGAGCCGGACGAGTGGGACCGGACCCGGGCAATCGTCACTTCCATCGTCGCCGAGCGGCGCCCCTATGACAGCCAGTTCGACCGGCCGGACGGCACGGTGTTGTCCTTCGCCGCGCTGCCCCTGCCCGACGGCGGTACGCTGCTGACCTATTCGGACATCACCGATTCCAAACGCGCCGAACGCGCGCTGATCGAAAAGAACGAGGCGCTCGAGACGACCGATCGTCTCAAGAGCGATTTCGTTTCGCACGTGTCATACGAATTGCGGACGCCGCTCAACAGCATGCTTGGCTTCGCCCAGATGCTCGCCGAGCCCGCCTTCGGTCCCTTGACCGACAAGCAGCGCGAATATGTCGACGACATTCTCTCCTCGGGCACGACGCTACGCGCTATCGTGGACGACATCCTGGATTTGGCCACGATCGATGCGGGATCGTTGCGGCTGCAGCTCGCCCCGGTGCGCGTGTCGGCCATCATCGACGCGGCAAGGCATGGCGTCGAAGAACGCTTGAAACAGAACGAAGTCCAGCTGGATATCGAGATCGAGGACGGGGTCGACGAGGTTGTCGCCGATGCTAGCCGTGTCACCCAGATCCTCTATAATCTGCTCTCGAACGCTATCGGCTTCTCCGAGCCGAATTCCGTGGCGCGGCTGACCTGCCGTCGCGACGGCCCGATGTTGGCCTTCTCCGTAGAGGATGAGGGTCCGGGAATACCAGAGGACTTCCAAGACACCGTGTTCGACCGTTTCGAAAGCCGTACGCAGGGCTCCC
The DNA here is from genome assembly GCF_001723355.1 of Methyloceanibacter stevinii. NCBI lineage: Bacteria > Pseudomonadati > Pseudomonadota > Alphaproteobacteria > Hyphomicrobiales > Hyphomicrobiaceae > Methyloceanibacter > Methyloceanibacter stevinii. The sequence goes on from NZ_LPWE01000010.1 coordinate 211,164, forward strand.
GCCACCGCGGCGCGGGCCTCGGACTTTCCATCGTCAAGAGCCTGACCGAACTCCACGGGGGCACGGTCTCGCTCGAAAGCGCGCCTGACCGGGGCACCCGGCTCACGGTGCTGCTCCCGCTCACGCAGGACCTGGAAACGCCCGAAATGGAAGCGGGCCCCATGCGGGCCACACACGCCGGATGACCGAAGTCTGGCGGCTTGACGGTGTCGATCTGGACCGTCTCGACCGCCTTGCAAGCCGGATCGCGCTGACCCTCAAGACTGGCGACGTGGTGACGCTTTCGGGGCCTCTCGGCGCCGGCAAGACGACGCTGGCGCGAACGTTGGTCGGCCATTTCGACCGGGGCAGCGAGGTGCCGAGCCCGACATTCGCGCTGATCCAGCGCTACGAGACACCCCGTTTGACCCTGAGCCATTGCGACTTCTATCGGCTCGACGACGGCGAGCTGGAGGAGCTTGGCCTCGACGATGCGCTTGTCGATGGCGCCCTGCTGATCGAGTGGCCGGAGCGGGCCCAAGGCTGGCTGCCCCAAGACCGGCTTGAGATCGTTTTCGAGGAGACGGGCGCGCCCGAGACCCGCGCGCTGGTACTGACCGGCCATGGCGATTGGGCCGGAAGACTGCAGCGTCTCCAAGCCATGGCGGGCTTTCTGGAAGGAACCGCCTTCGCCGAGGCCGACGCGCTCTACCTGCAAGGGGATGCGTCGGCGCGCGGCTATGCCCGACTCGTGCTGCCGGACAGGCGGGCGGTACTCATGAATTCGCCACGGCAGCCGGACGGCCCACCGATCCGCGACGGCAAGCCCTACAGTGCTCTCGTGCACCTGGCCGAGGACGTGAAACCTTTCGTTGCCGCGGCCGAGGCCTTGCGGGCGCGCGGCTTTTCGGCGCCCGAGATCCAGCCTTCGATCTCGACAGGGGATTCATCGTGCTGGAGGATTTCGGCGACGCGGTCTTCAAGACGGCCATGGAGCGCGGGCTGAGCCAGGCCGACCTATGGCAAAGGGCCGTCGACGTGCTGCTCGCGCTCAGTGAGACGCCGCCCGAGGACGCCTCCCTGTCCCCGGCAGCAGCCCCTACGCCCTGCCCCGGTTCGACGCCGAAGCCATGCTGATCGAGGCCTCGCTCATCGTCGAATGGCTTTGGCGGCCGCGCAGGGACGCGCATTGCCCCAAGAAGTGCGGACCGAGTTCGAATCCCTCTGGCGGCCGCATCTTGAGGCCGCCGCTGAAGCGGATCCGGGATGGGTCCTCAGGGACTACCATTCGCCCAATCTAATGTATTTGCCGGATCGCGACGGCATCCGGGATATCGGCCTTCTGGACTTCCAGGATGCGCTCCGCGGCCCCCTTGCCTACGACCTCGTCTCCTTGCTGCAAGACGCGAGGCTCGATGTCCCCGAAGCGCTTGAACGGGCCGAACTCGACCGGTACTGTGCCGCCCGAACGGCGCGGGGTGGGACTTTCTCAAGCGATGATTTTCGAACGCTCTACGCCACGCTTGGCGCCCAGCGGAATTCCAAGATTCTCGGCATCTTCGCCCGTTTGGCGAAGCGCGACGGAAAACGCGCCTATCTGGCTCATATGCCGCGGGTCGCGCGTTACCTGGAACGGGACCTCGCTCACCCGGCGCTCGCACATTTGCGCGACTTCTACGCGCGGGCCTTCCCGGCCGCGGAGGACCTTCCGCCGAAGTCGCTCTAGAAGGACACCACGATGACTCCTGTACGCAGTGCGATGGTGCTCGCCGCCGGGTTTGGCGAGCGCATGCGTCCCCTCACCGACAAGATGCCGAAACCTCTCGTGCCGCTGATGGGCCGGTCCTTGATCGATCATGTCCTCGACCGGCTCGATGCCACGGGCGTCGAGACGGCGGTGGTGAACGTGCACTATCTGCCCGACCAGATCGAAGCGCATATGGCGGCACGCGCCGATCGAGGTCCGAAAACGATCATCTCGGACGAACGGGAGCAGCTGCTCGACACGGGCGGCGGCGCGACCAAGGCGCTGCCCCTGCTGGGCGAGGGCCCGTTCTTCATCCACAATTCGGATTCGGTCTGGAGCGAGGGCGTGACGCCCGCGCTGTCCCATATGCGGCGCCACTGGAATCCGGCGCTGATGGATTGCCTCCTGCTGCTCGCCCCGTTGTCGACCAGCATCGGCTATGGCGGCCGCGGCGACTTCGATATGGAGCCGGACGGACGCATCTCCCGGCGCGGCGAACGCCAAGTCGTGCCCTTCGCTTTCGCCGGTGTGTCCCTGTGCACCGCGGCGCTTTTCGAAGACGTTCCCGAAGGCCCCTTCTCGCTGAACTTGCTCTGGGACCGCGCTCTCGAGAGAGAACGCGTCTATGGCGTGCGCCTGGATGGCCGCTGGATGCATGTGGGCACGCCCGAGGCGCTCACGGAGGCCGAGGCCTCTTTCGAGCACGAAGGCGCATGAGAAAGACGCGTGTCTGAGCCCCGCGCACAGCCCCGCCTCTACACAATCCCGCCTTCGGCGCCTTTCCTCACGACCCTGGCAAGGGCCATCCTTGCCGGCGATTTGCCCGCGCCGGGCGGCGCCAAACCGGGCCTGCTCGACCTGCCGCAGACCACAATCTATTTGCCGACGCGGCGCGCGGCGCGCACCTTGCGCGAAGCCTTTCTGCAAGATCCGGCGGCGAAGCCTGCTGCTGCCAAGAATCCTGGCGCTCGGCCATGCGGACGAAGACGAAGCACTGATCCTCGATGCCGACCGCTTCGCGGAGGCCGATGGCACGCTCGGCATCCCGGCCATCGAGCCGACCGCACGGCTGATCGCGCTGACGCAGATGATCCTGGCCTGGTCGCGCGGCCTGGCGGCGGGGACGTTGGGCACCGAAGTCCCGATGCCCATGACGCCGGCGCAGGCGACGAGCCTTGCGGGAGACCTTGCGGCGCTGATGGACAGCGCGGAGTCCGAGGAAGTCGACCTCGCCGCACTCGAAACGCTGGTGCCCGAGGAACTGGCGGCCCATTGGGCCGAGACGGTGGACTTCCTCACTATCGTCACCGAGCAATGGCCCGCGTACCTCAACGAGATCGGTCTCGTCTCACCGGTGGGTCGGCGCAACCTGCTCATGGCGCAGGAGACCGCGCGGCTCGCAGCGGGTTCGCCCTATCCCGCAATCGCGGCTGGCTCAACCGGCACGGTGCCTGCCACTGCGCGGCTTCTGCAAACGATCGCGCATCTGCCGAACGGGGCGGTTGTCCTGCCCGGTCTCGATCTCCTCCTCGAAAGCGAAAGCTGGGAGACACTCCCTCGCCATCCGGAGCACCCGCAAGCGGGCATGGCCGAGCTTCTGACGAAACTTGGCGCCACGCGCGAGGAGGTCGCTATCGTGCCCGGCAGCGACCCTGGGCCCGCTGCGGAGGCGCGCTTGCGTCTCGCCAGCGAGACCTTGCGGCCCGCCGAGACCACGGAGCGCTGGCCCCAGGCGTTCGAAGGCGTCGGCGAAGGACCGGAGTCCGATCTTGCGGAGGCGCTGAAAGGCTTAAGTCTCGTCGCGGCGCCCACCGCCCATGACGAAGCCGAAGCCATCGCGCTCATCCTGCGGGCGTGCATCGAGGAGCCCGGCAAAACCGCGGCCCTGGTCACCCCGGACCGGGAACTCGCACGGCGGGTGGCGGCGCGCCTGCGGGACTACGGTCTCGCCATCGACGACTCCGCCGGGACGCCCGTCCGGCGCACGTTGCCGGGCGCGTTTCTCGATCTGGTGCTCGCCGCCGCCGAGAGCGATTTCGCGCCGCCCGACCTGATGGCGCTGCTCAAGCACCCGCTGACGCGCCTGTCGCGGCCCGCAGGCGAGATCCGCCATATGGGGCGCGCTTTGGAGCGGGCGGTGTTTCGAGAGAACTATCTCGGTCGGGGGCTGGCGGATGCGGCCAGGGCCCTCGAAAATCTCGACCACAGAGTGCCCGTCACGAAACCCGAAGCCGCGGCGGCCTCGACGCTTGTCGAAGCGCTTCAGGCGGCTTTCGCGCCCCTCACGGACCTGTTCGAGGGAAGCGCACCGCACGACGCGGCGAGCCTGGTGCGGGCGCATACGGCCGCTGCTGAAGCCCTGGCGCGGGACGAGACCGGCGCCTTACCGCTCTGGGGCGGCGACGCGGGCGAGGCCTTGACGGTACTCCTGTCACGGCTGATCGAGGACGGCGGCGGCTTTGAGATGCGCGCGCGCGAATACCCGGCCGTTTACCGCACCCTGCTCGCAGGCCACGCGGTGCGCCCGACACGGCCCGCCCATCCCCGGCTGTTCATCTGGGGCCAAATGGAAGCCCGGCTGCAGCAGCCCGATCTCATGGTTCTGGGCGGGCTCAACGAAGGCACTTGGCCCAAGCCCCAAGACTCGGACCCCTGGCTCAACCGGCCTATGCGCGAAAGGCTGGGCCTGTCATCGCCGGAGCGCCGCATCGGGCTTGCCGCCCACGATTTCGCCCAGGCGCTTGGCGCCAAGTCCGTGGTCCTGAGCCACGCCCTCAAAGTGGAAGGCGTGCCGACCGTGCCGTCGCGCTGGCTGCAGCGGCTGCAAGCGCTGGTCGATGCCGCAAAGCTGAACGAGGCTCTCGCGCCCAGTCAGGATTGGATTGCCTGGGCCCGGGACCGGGACGCGATCGATGACGATGACTTCAAACCCGCCGAGCGGCCCCGCCCCCGCCCGCCCGTGGCGCGCGGCCGCGGAGCCTGAGCGTCACCCAGATCGAACGCTGGATCGCGAACCCTTACGAGATCTACGCGCGGCACATTCTGAAACTCACCCCGTTGTCCCCGCTCGGCGCCCAACCGGACAACGCCATGCGCGGCTCCGCATTCCACGCGATCCTGCGAAAGTTCACGGAAACCCACCCGGACGCACTGCCGGACGATATCGAGGCCGCGCTGAATGAGATCGGCGATGCGGCGTTCGCGACCCTTGGCGATAATCCGAGCCTGCACGCTTTCTGGCGCCCGAGCTTCCGCCGTTTCGCCGCGTGGTTCGCCGCTACCGAACCGGCACGCCGCGCCAATGTCCTCCAGTCCTTCGCCGAGGTGACCGGCGTCCTGGAGCTACCCTCCGGCTTTCGCCTGACGGCGCGCGCAGACCGCATCGATGCGGCGGAAGACGGGACGCTCGTGATCTATGACTACAAGACCGGCCCGCCGCCGAGCCAAAGCCACGTCAAGGATCTCTATCGGCCGCAATTGCCGCTGGAGGCCGCGATCGCCAAAGGCGGCGGCTTCGAAGGCCTGGGTCCCTGCGAGGTGACGGGGCTCGAATATATCCGCGCGTCGGGCCGGGGCGAGGGAGGCGAGCAGCAAGCGGCGAGCAAGGAAAGCCCAGACGTCTTGGCCAAGTGCGCGCTCGAACAGCTCGAAGCGCTGGTCGCCTATTTCGACGACCCCAACACGCCCTACGAGGTCAAACGGCGCGCAAACGCCGGCTTCACGGACGCTACCGGTTTGACGACTACGAGCAACTCGCCCGCGTGCCTGAATGGCTGACCGAGGGAGACGGCTCATGACCCAGTCGACCGACCTCGTTCATACCGCCGACACCAACCAGGCACGTGCGTCCGAACCTGAGGCCTCCGTCTGGGTGTCCGCCAACGCTGGGACCGGTAAGACCGCCGTGCTCGTGCAACGCTTCCTGCGGCTCCTGCTGGCAGGGGCGTCGCCCGAAAGCATCTTGTGTCTCACCTACACGAAGACGGCCGCAGCGGAGATGCAGAACCGTCTCCTCAAGACCCTGTCGGGCTGGGCGTTGATGCCGGACGAGAAGCTGCGCGAGACGCTCGGCAAGCTACTTCGCAAGCCCTTCGACGAGGAGGACATGCGGACCGCACGGCGGCTGTTCGCGCGCGTGCTCGAGGCGCGGGGCGGATTGAAGATCCATACCATCCACGGCTTCTGCGAGCGGCTGCTGCAGCGCTTCCCCCTGGAGGCGACGGTGACGCCGAACTTCACCGTGCTCGATGAGACGACAGCTAAGCACACGCGCAACGAGGCCTTCGATAGTGTTGCGATGGAGGCCGCTGCCAGCCCCGACAGCCCGTTGGGGCACGCTCTCGCCAAGGTCGTCGCCCTGACGAGCGAAGACCAATTCCGCGATGTCGTGGGCGAGATCCTGGCGAAGCGCGCGGAGCTACAGCGGATCGTGCGGCGGCATCAGCAAAGTGCCTCTGCGGCCGACTGGCCCAGCCTGGAAACCGAAGCGCTCAAGACCTTCTTCCAAGTCGCCGAGACCGACGAAGCCGCGCTCGTCACCGAACAAGGCAACGTGCTCTCGGTCGAACAGCTCGACACCGCACTTGAAGCGCTCGCCGCGTTCGGCAAGGTCAAGACCGACAAGAGTACGGAAGACACCTTGCGGCACGCGCGACATGCGACGGGAGCGGCCCGCGCCGCCTTGTTCAACGCGCTGTTCCTGACGCAGAAGGGGACGCCACGGGCGCGGCTCGTGACGAACGCCGTCGCCGACAACGCGCCCCAGATTGTGGACATGCTCGACGCGGCCAAGATGACGTTCGCAGATCTCGAAACGGATCTCGCACACTTGCGCGTGGTGGAGGCGACCGGCGCGGTCCTGACTTTTGCTGACGCCGTCCAGACCGCATACGACGCGGCCAAGCGGCGCGAAGCCGCGCTCGACTATGACGACCTGATCGTCAAGACGCTCGATCTTCTGTCGCGCAGCAACGCGGCCGCCTGGGTGCTCTACAAGATCGACGGCGGGATCGATCACATCCTCGTCGACGAAGCCCAGGATACGAACCCGGAACAATGGTCCATCGTCGAGGCGCTGGCGGCGGAGTTCTTTGCCGGTGCGAGCGCGCGGCCGCAGCCGCGCACGCTGTTCGCCGTCGGCGATGAGAAGCAATCGATCTACAGCTTCCAAGGCGCCAACCCCGTGCGCTTCGGCGAAACCGGACGCCTGTTCAGCAAAGCGGCGCAAAACGCAGATATGACCTGGCATGACGTGCCGCTCAATGTCTCTTTCCGCTCGACCGTCCCGGTGCTGGAGGCCGTCGATCGCGTGTTTGCGCAGGACGAAGCAGCGCGCGGACTGACATTTCTGGAAGGCGCGCAGATTACGCACTACGCCGCCCGCCAGGGACAGGCCGGTATCGTCGAACTGTGGGAGGTCGAGGAGACAAAGCAGCCCCTGGACAGCGCGCCCTTCGAGCCCTGGAACGAGGACGAAAGCGGGGCCGATGCGCTGGAGGCATTGTGCTCGCGCCTCGCACGCCAGATCCGCCATTGGCTGGATACCAACGAACGCTTGGAGTCCCAGGACCGGCCGATCCGGCCAGGCGATATCCTCATCCTTGTGCGGCGGCGGCAGCCCTTCACCGCACCGATGATCCGTGCACTGAAGCGAGCGCACATTCCCGTGGCCGGCGCCGACCGCATGCGCCTTCTCGAGCAACTCGCCGTGCAGGACCTGATGGCGCTGGGCGACGTGCTGCTCATGCCCGAGGACGATCTGGCGCTCGCCGTCGTGCTGCGAAGCCCGCTGTTCGGGCTGGAGGAGGAGGCGTTGTTCGATCTGGCTCACGGCCGCGAGGGCTCTCTCTGGTCCGCGCTGATCGCAAAGGCCGAGAGCGATAACCGATATGCGGAGGCCGCGACGGAACTGCGCGCACTTCTGGGGCAAGCCGACATGCTGCCGCCCTTCGAGTTCTACGCCTCATTCCTCGGTGAGCAGTCCATGCGCATGCGCAAGCGGATGTTGGCGCGGCTTGGGCCCGAAGCCGCCGAAGCCATCGATGAATTCCTGGATGCGGCGCTCGCCTACGAACGCGAACATCCACCCTCCTTGCAAGGCTTCATCGCCGCCTTGCGCGAGGGGGACATCGACGTCAAACGCGACATGGAGCAGGACCGCGACGAAGTCCGCATTATGACCGTGCATGGGGCGAAGGGCCTGCAGGCCCCGATCGTGATCATGCCCGACACGTGCTCGGTGCCGCAGGGCCAGGGCCCGCAGGTCTACCTCCCGCCCCGGGCGGGCGGCATTCCGGACGACGCCCCGCATCTTGTCTGGCCGCCTGCCGGGCATTCGAGCGTTCCCGGCCTTGACGACGCCAAAGCCGCCGTGAAGCGCGCCGCGCAGGAGGAGTACCGGCGCCTCCTCTATGTGGCGATGACGCGCGCCGAGGACCGGCTCTATGTGTGCGGCTGGCAGGGCTTGAAGAAGCGCAGTGAGGGGTGCTGGTATGACCTGATCGAAAGCGGTCTGCGCGGGCAACTGACAGCGCTGGAGGATGCGGACGGCCGCACCGTCCACAGGATGTCGTGCCCTCAGGAAGCCCCACCGAAGACGAAGGACGAGGCGCCCGCGGGTGGGCCTGCCGCTCCGTTGCCCGGCTGGGCACGCTCACCCGCCCCGCAGGAACGGACCGGCGCAAAGCTCTCACCGTCCCGGCTAGCGCAGAACGCAACGGGCGAAGGGCCCTTCGGGACCGAACAGCCCCCGCTTGGGCCGAGCGCCCTGGCCGAAGACATGCGCTTCGTTCGCGGCCGGCTTATCCACGCGCTGCTTCAGCATCTGCCGCAAGTCCCGGAGGACGAGCGCCGGTCGGCGGCGGAACGCTTCGTGTCGGCGCGGGGCGACGTGCTCTCCGCGGAAGCGCAAACGGAGATCGTCTCCGAAGCCCTCGAAATTGTCGGCGATGCGCGCTTTGCGCCGCTGTTCGCGGGCGACAGCCTGGCCGAGGTGCCCGTGGTGGCGCGGATCGGCGAGGGAGAGCAGGCCTTCGACCTGGAAGGCCAGATCGACCGCCTCGCCATTCTGGAGGATGGGCTGCTGATCCTCGACTACAAGACCAACCGCCCGCCCCCGACAGAGGAAGAAGATGTAGCGCCCGCCTATATCGGGCAGCTCGCCGCCTACCGATTGGCGCTCCGGACCATGTTCCCCGGCAAACCGGTCCGCGCGGCCCTCCTATGGACCGATGGGCCGCGCCTCATGGAGATCTCTTCAACTTTGCTTGAGAGGGCCGAACGCGACATCTTGCGGGCCCGGGGCGGCCTTGACGCACATGAGGGGCGCACCTAGGTTCCGGGGGACAGCAGATTAGTCCGGTCGGACGCTTCCGGCTGGCCATGAGGAGAGACGATCGATGGCGACCGACAAGGTTTCAGACGACACATTCGAGGCGGAAGTTCTCAAGTCCTCGACGCCGGTAGTGGTGGACTTTTGGGCCGAATGGTGCGGCCCGTGCCGTCAGATCGCGCCCGCGCTCGAAGAGATCGCCAAGGACCTCGGCGATAAGGTGAAGATCACCAAGCTCAACATCGACGAGAATCCGAACGCCCCCGCCAAGTACAATGTGCGGGCTATCCCGACCCTCATCATCTTCAAGGATGGCGAAGTGGTGGACACGCTTCGCGGCGCCTACCCCAAGAATCAGCTCGCGGCCTGGATCGGCGGCGCTGTCGACGGGGTTGCGTAGAGCGTACCGCGCTCCAGCTTATCGGCCTGAATGAAGCTTGAGGACGTGGCCCGCGAGATACAGCGAGCCGCAGATGAGGACGCGTGCGGGTTCCTCGCCCGACGCCGAGCGTAGCAAGGCCTCCTGCACGCTGCTCGCCGGCACGGCGTCGAACCCGGCGGCTTGCGCAACCTCCGCCAATGGCCCTGCGTCGAACGCATTCGGCTCTCCGGGGATCGGCACCGTATAGACGCGTTCCACCAGCCCCTTGAACGGCGCGATGAAGCGCTCGGCGTCCTTCGTTTCCATCATGCCCCAGATGACATGCACGGGTCGCGGTACACGCTCGTCGAGTTCGGCGAGTGTGTTGGCCACCACTTGGCCGCCCGCCTCGTTGTGGCCGCCGTCGAGCCAGATCTCGGTGCCCTCGCTTGCATAGGCGTGAAGGGCGCCAACGGCGAGGCGCTCGAGCCGTGCCGGCCAGTGGGCACTCGTGACGCCCTCCTCGAGCGCGCTTTGCGTCAGCGCATCGCCGAACACGACGCTCGCGGCGGCAATCGCCATCCCCGCATTGTCGATCTGATGCCGGCCGGCCAAACGCGGCAGGGGCAGATCGAGCAAGCGCGACGTGGTCTGAAAGATCAGCCGGCCCTGCTGCTCGAACGTATCGTAGTCACGGCCCGCCACGTGAAGAGGCGCGCCGACCTCCGCCGCACGCGCTTCGATCACTGCCAAAGGCTCGGGCTCCTGGCGGCCGACGATACAGGGCACGCCGGGCTTCATGATGCCCGCCTTCTCGCCTGCGATCTTCGCAAGGGTGTCGCCGAGGAACGACACATGGTCGATGGCGATCGGGGTGATGATCGTGAGGGCGGGCTTCTTGACCAAGTTGGTCGCGTCGAGGCGGCCACCGAGGCCCGTCTCCAGCAACAGCAGATCAGCCGGCGCCTCGGAAAACGCAAGGAACGCCGCAGCCGTCGTGATCTCGAACAGGGTAATCAGCGCGCCGCCATTGGCCGCCTCCGTGCGCTCCAGGCAATCGACCAGCCGCGCCTCGCTGATCGGTGCCGCGCCATGGGGGCCCGCCAGAACGATCCGCTCGTGGAAGTCCACGAGATGGGGCGAGGTGTAGACGTGGACGCGCTTGGACATCGCCTCGGCGATCGCGCGCACAAACGCCAACGTCGAGCCCTTGCCGTTCGTGCCGGCGATATGCACGACGGGCGGCAGGTGGTCCTGGGGATCTCCGAGACGGTGCAGCAGCGCCTCGATGCGACCCAGCGACAGGTCGATCGATTGCGGGTGAAGCGATTTCAGCCGCTCGAGAAGCGTCGAGCTCATGACCTCGGATGGGTCCGGCGACGCGCCACGGGCACTATCGGGTAGACTGGTCAATCCTCAATCGGCCTTATCGAAGGAACCTTGCTCCAGGTGCCTGGCATGGCCGGTCTTCATCGAAGGGGCCAGCCCTACGCAGCTTATGCATTCTGAGACGTTTCTTGATTAGCGCCATTGCTTGGGGCTTGCGTCAAGACCTCCTCCGCCTCCGGCTCCTCGTGGTGGCTCTTGTCGAGGCCGTTACCGCTGTGCTTCGCGGGCGCATCCTGCGCCTGGACCGGCGCCTGTTCCTCGGGAGACTCCGCAATGGCGGGACGATGCACGAGAGCCTTCACCTGGTCTTCGGCGGTGGCGTCGAGGCGGCGATGGAGGAGCAGATTGCAGATGCGTGCCAGCGTGGCGCGCAGGTCGTGGCGATGGACCACCATGTCGACCATGCCGTGTTCGAGAAGATACTCGGACCGCTGAAAGCCCGACGGGAGTTGCTCACGAATGGTCTGCTCGATGACACGCGGGCCTGCGAAGCCGATCAGCGCTCCAGGCTCGGCGATGTGGACGTCGCCCAGCATGGCATAGGAAGCGGTCACGCCACCCGTCGTCGGATTGGTGAGCACGACGATGTAGGGAAGATTCGCCTCGCGCAGTTCCTCCACGGCCACCGTGGTCCGCGGCATCTGCATGAGCGAAAGAATGCCTTCCTGCATACGCGCGCCGCCCGAGGCGGCGAACAGAATAAACGGGGCATTGCGCACCAGCGCCGCGCGCATCGATGAGATTACCGCCTCGCCGGCGGCCGTGCCGAGCGAGCCGCCCATGAAGTCGAAGTCCTGCACCGCGGCCACGACCGTATCGCCGTGCAGCTTGCCGATGCCGGAATGGACCGCATCGTTGAGGCCGGTCTTGCTGCGGGCATCCTTGAGGCGTTCGGAGTAGCGCCGCTCGTCGCGGAACTTCAGCGGATCGTGCGGCACGTCCGGCAGATGCAGCGCCGCGTATTTCCCGTCGTCGAATAGCGCCTTCAGCCGGGCCGGGCCCGTCATGCGCATATGAAAATCGGATCCTGGTACGACGAACTGATTGGCCTCGAGATCCTTGTAGTAGATCATCTGGCCGGTCTCGGGGCACTTGACCCAAAGATTGTCCGGAATCTCCTTCTTGCGAAGGAAGCTGCGGATTTTTGGTCTGACGACGCTATTGATCCAGTTCACTGGTCCAACTCTCTACGCTGCTGCCGCTTTAGATCGCCGAGGCTTCGGCGGGCTCATGGAGTGCCTCGGCGAGATACTCAACAAACCCCAAAAGCTTCGGTTTGGTCTCCGCCGTCGCCTGACCGTTCGCGTCGAGCGTCTCCTCGATCGACGAAACCAGGGCCGACCCGACAACCACGCCCTCCGCGAGGGCCGCAAGTTCGCGAACCTGCTGGGGCGACTTGACGCCGAAGCCGATCGCGATCGGAAGGTCGGTATGGGCCTTGATGCGGGCCACATGTGCGCCGACCGACGAAACGTCGGGCGCCGCGGTTCCGGTAATCCCGGCTATCGAGACATAATAGACAAAACCCGACGTGTTCGCGAGCACGGCGGGAAGCCGCCTCGCATCCGTGGTGGGCGTTGCCAACCTAATGAAATTCAATCCTTTTTCGGATGCGGCGGGGCGCAACTCCTCGTCTTCTTCGGGCGGCATGTCGACGATGATCAGGCCGTCGGCGCCCGCTTCGCTCGCATCGGTCACGAACCGGTCGACGCCGTAAATGTAGATGGGATTGTAGTAGCCCATCAGCACGATCGGGGTGTCCTGGTTCTCGGTCCGGAACTCCCGCACCATGGCCAGGGTCTTTTTCATGTTCTGGCCGCCCTTCAAGGCACGAAGCGAAGAGGACTGGATGGCCGGACCGTCGGCCATGGGATCGGAGAACGGCATACCGAGCTCGACGATGTCGGCGCCCGCCCCGGGCAACCCCTTCAGCAAGGAGAGCGAGGTGTCGTAGTCGGGATCGCCCGCCGTGATGAACGTGACGAGACCGCCACGGCCTTCCGCCTTCAGCCTTGCGAATGTCTGATCGATCCTGGTCATGACTACATTTCCATCGAGAGGTGTTCGGCGACGGCGAAGATGTCCTTATCGCCGCGCCCACACATGTTCATGACCAACAAATTGTCCTTCGGCAGCTCGGGTGCAAGCTTCCGCACATAAGCCAGCGCATGGGACGGTTCGAGGGCGGGAATAATGCCTTCGAGCTTCGTGCAGAGTTGGAAGGCCTCAAGCGCTTCCTTGTCCGTCACGGCCACATAGGTGACGCGGCCCGAGTCCTTGAGCCAGGAATGCTCAGGGCCGACGCCGGGATAATCCAGCCCCGCCGAAATGGAGTGGCCCTCGAGAATTTGTCCGTCGTCGTCCTGCAGCAGATAGGTGCGGTTGCCGTGCAGACGCCCGGCCCCCCCGGTCATGGATGCGGCATGGCCGTTCGGCACGTCAATGCCGTGACCGCCCGCCTCGACGCCGTAGATCGCGACGGAGCGGTCGTCGAGGAAGGGGTGAAACAGCCCCATCGCGTTGGACCCGCCGCCGATGCACGCGACCAGCGTGTCAGGCAGACGGCCTTCACGCTCCATCATCTGCTCGCGCGTTTCCTTGCCGATGACGGACTGAAAATCGCGCACCATGGCCGGATACGGATGCGGACCGGCGACGGTCCCGATGATGTAGAACGTGTCGTGGACGTTCGCGACCCAGTCGCGCAAGGCGTCGTTCATGGCGTCCTTGAGCGTGCCGGACCCGGACGTGACCGGATTGACCTTGGCGCCGAGCAGCCGCATGCGGAACACGTTTGGCTTTTGCCGCTCGATGTCGGTTGCGCCCATGTAGATCTCGCACGGCAGTCCGAAGCGCGCGGCAACGGTCGCCACCGCCACGCCGTGCTGGCCGGCGCCCGTCTCGGCGATGATGCGCGTCTTACCCATGCGTCGCGCGAGTTGAATCTGTCCCAGACAATTGTTGATCTTGTGCGAGCCCGTGTGGTTGAGCTCGTCGCGCTTGAAGTAGATCTTGGCGCCGCCGAGATGCTCCGTGAGCCGCTCAGCGAAATAGAGCGGGCTGGGGCGTCCCGAGTAGTGCGCGTTCAGAGAGTCGAGTTCGGCCTGAAAGGACGGGTCGGCCTTCGCGTCGGTATAGGCCTGCTCCAAATCCAAGATCAGCGGCATCAGCGTCTCGGCCACATAGCGGCCACCGAACAGGCCGAAATGGCCATGCTCGTCTGGACCGCCGCGATAGGTATTCAGGGCATCCGTCATCGTGCTCATGATGCTTTCTTATGCTCTGGCGCCGCGCCCCGCGCCGCTTGAACAAATTGCGCGATAAGGCCTGGATCTTTCTCACCCGGCGCCGTTTCCACCCCGGACGAGACGTCGACCAACGACGCGCCCGACAGGCGGATCGCTTCTGCGACGTTGGACGCATCGAGCCCGCCCGACAGCGCGAACGGCGCGGATGCGCCTTCGAGGATCGCCCAGTCGAAACGAAGACCGTTGCCGCCGGGCAAGTCGGCGCCGGCCGGCGCCTTGGCGTCGAACAGGATCCGGTCCGCGATACCCTCGTAGCGCGCGGCGGCGCTCACGTCGGCGGCCTCCGCAACCGGAACCGCCTTGAAGACGGTGAGGCCCGTCTTCGCCTTGATGGCCGCGGCGCGCTCAGGCGTTTCGGAGCCGTGAAGCTGCAGCACATCCGGACGTACATCGACGGCAATCGTGTCGATCAGCGCATCATCGGGATCGACGAGCACCGCAACGGTCTTGACCCGCCCGCGCGCGGCCGTCGCGAGACGCTCTGCATCCGCAGGCGACAGATTGCGCGGGCTCTTCGCGAAGAAGACCAAGCCGACGAAATCGGCGCCTGCGGCAATCGCGGCATCGAGACTGGCGGGCGTCCGCACACCACAAATTTTAACTTCGACCGTCACGGGAGCTCTTCAAAAAGGTTGTGACACGGGGGGCGCCGGATCGGGGGCCCCGAGCGGCGCTCACCCTATGAAATCCAGGCGCTTAAGTCCATCGCACCGCAACATGAGCGTTACCGGGCGACCCGGCTGCGCCAGCGATAGGCCGCGACCCCAGCCCAGACCGCCTCGAGGACACCGAAGGGCCAAGCACCCTGCAGGAAGCCATACGCCGACCCGAGGAGACACGCAAACGCGAACGCTAAGATGTACCAGGGACTGCGGTCCTCAAGCGCGTAGGTGACCAGCATCGCGGTCACGGCAATGAGACCGAAAACGGTCAAGGGATCCATGGGGAAAGGCCTACTGGGCGGGAAGCTGCGGCCGCTGCTGCGCGGTGTTGGCCGATTCCAGCTCTCGTTCCAGCCGGTCGGCCTGCCGGCGCCAGTCGCGTGCTTCGCGCGCCTCGGCCCGGGCCGTGCGGCGCCATTTGCCCTGGTTGATCCAGGAGGCGAAGCCCCCGATCAGGAGGCCGAGCGCAAAGGCGCAGAGGAGGAACAGAAACAGCGGGGCCTCGACCATATAGCCCTGGTCGCCGCCGAACGGATCGAGAATGAGCTCGGCCGGTCCGCGATTGACGACGGCTAGCGCGATCAGCGCCAGGCCGAGCGGGATGATCACAAGTCCCAGGACGAGCTTCCGCGTCACGTCTCGCTCCCCAAGCGGCCCGTTCGGGACCACACGCCGTCAGCGCTATGCGCCACCCTGGTTATCATCCGGGTTGAGGCGCTCGCGCAATTCCTTGCCGGTCTTGAAGAAGGGCACAAACTTGTCCTCCACGAACACCGTGTCGCCCGTCCGCGGGTTACGGCCCTGCCGCGCCGCGCGATGCTTGACGGTGAAGGCGCCGAAGCCGCGCAACTCGACACGATCCCCGCGCGACAGCGCACCGGTGATCTCATCGAGGATGATATTGATAATGCGCTCAACATCACGATGGAATAAATGCGGATTGGCGGCGGCCACCCGCTGAATCAACTCGGATTTTATCATTGGCACGCCCCAAAGGGACCGCAGCCCTGTACCGCCGCGATCCAAGCCCCACTAATTGGACGCAGGGTGCCAAACAGAGACCAGACCGTCAAGTTCAAGGACCGCACCGGCCTCGTCCAACAGGCCCGCAAACTTGCTACCGGACAAGCCGAACATTGCTGCGATGGACTGTGTCGCAAACCCGAGAAAACCCGTGTCCTCGGTCGGGGGCTTCCATTGCCGCACCCGCAAACCCGGCTGAATGCCGCGTTCCGTCGCTAGCCAAGCGCGCGCTGCGAGTTCGTCTCCGATCTGGTCTACCAGCTTGTAGTCGACGGCCTGACGCCCCGAATAGATGCGTCCTTTGGTGAGCCCCGGAATTGTGTCCGGCGTGATTTTGCGGCGCGTCTTCACGAGGCCGACGAACCACTCCATGGCATCGTCGACCATCTCTTCGGTCACCTTGCGGGCTTCTTCCGTCGTCGGCTCAAACGGGCTTGGCACCGCCTTCAGCGTTCCGCTCTTCACGTCCTCGAACTGGATGCCAAGGCTCTTCATCAGCTCGGTCACGTTGGCCCATTGGAAGATGACGCCGACCGAGCCCGTGATCGTGTTGCCGTAGACGAAAATCCGGTCCGAGGCGAGGGCGACGATATAGGCGGCGGATGTCGCCAGAGTCCCGCAGGTCGCGACCACGGGTTTCTTCTTAGAGAGGCGCCGGATGGCGTCGTAGAGCGCTTCACCGCCCGTCGTCGTCCCCCCGGGGCTGTTGACCTCGATGATCACCGCCTTGACCTGGTCGGCCTTACGGACCCTATCGATCAGATTGATCATCTTGCGATCGTTGGTGATCACGCCATCGATTGTGATCCGCGCCACATGGGGCAGGATTCCGCCCGTGCCGCTCGAGTCCGAGTCGCTCATGACGAGCGAGCCCACGAACAGCACGGCAAGCAGCACCGCAGCGATGCGCCAGATGGAAACACGCCGCTTGAGGCGGCGCCGTTCGACTACGCGTTCTGCGTCAAGGCTCATAGGGGGCGACTCGCGCGTTGTAACTCGGGCTCAAATGAACCACGGGCCGCAGTCTAATCGACCGCGGCCCGTGAGACATCGAAAATCAGGCAGCCGTGAGGCGTACCGGACTATTCCTCCGCAGAGGCCTCGTCCGCACTCTCGCTGTCGGCCGCCGCCTTGGCGGCGCGCTTGGTCTTGGCCTTCGGCGCAGCCTTGGCCTTGGGAGCTTCCTCGGCGTCGGCCGCAGCTTCCGCTTCGGCCGGCTCCTCGTCGGCGTCCTTGGCCTTGTTCAAGGCCGCTCCGAGAATGTCGCCGAGCGAAGCGCCTGAGTCGGTCGAACCGTACTGGGCCACCGCTTCCTTCTCTTCGGCGATCTCGAGCGCCTTGATGGAGGCGGAGATCTTGCGCGTCTTCTGATCCACCTGGGTCACGACGGCATCGAACTTCTCGCCCACGCCAAAGCGGTCGGGACGCTGCTCGGAGCGATCGCGGGAAAGATCGGAACGGCGGATGAAGGTCGTGAGGTCATGGTCGAGAAGCTTGGCCTCGATCCCATTGTCCTTAACGGCCGTCACTTCGCAGGTCACGCGGGCACCCTTGCCGAGCTTGTCGGAGGAAGCCGCACCCTCGAACGGGTCGGCCGCAAGCTGCTTGATGCCGAGGCTGATGCGCTCCTTCTCGGAGTCTGCCTCAAGGACAACGGCCTTCACCGTGTCGCCCTTCTTGTAGTCTTTGAGAGCTTCCTCGCCAGACTTGGACCAGTCCAGATCGGACAGGTGGACCATGCCGTCGATACCGCCATCGAGACCGACAAACAGGCCGAACTCGGTGATGTTGCGGATCTGACCTTCAATCTCGGTCCCCGGCTGGTATGCCGCCGCGAACGCGACCCACGGGTTCTCCTGGGTCTGCTTGAGACCGAGCGAAATGCGGCGCTTGTCCGGATCGACTTCCAGAACCTGCACCTCGACCTCCTGGCTCGTGGAGATGATTTTGCCGGGGTGAATGTTCTTCTTGGTCCAGCTCATCTCGGAAACGTGGATCAGACCTTCGACGCCGGGCTCCAGCTCCACGAACGCACCGTAATCGGTAATGTTCGTGACCGTGCCCTTGAAGCGCGCATCGACCGGGTACTTGGCGGCGATGCCTTCCCACGGATCGGCCTCGAGCTGCTTGATGCCGAGGCTGATGCGCTGCGTATCCGGATTGATGCGGATGATCTGCACCTTAACCGTGTCGCCGACATTGACGATCTCGCTCGGGTGGTTGACCCGGCGCCACGCCATATCCGTGACGTGAAGCAGGCCGTCGATACCGCCAAGATCGATAAAGGCACCGTAATCGGTGATGTTCTTGACGACGCCGTCGACCACTTCGCCTTCCTTGAGGCGGGCGACAATCTCGCCACGCTTCTCGGCGCGGCTCTCTTCCAGAACCGAGCGGCGGGATACGACGATATTGCCGCGGCGGCGGTCCATCTTGAGAATCTGGAAGGGCTGCGGCGTATTCATAAGCGGGCCGACATCGCGGATCGGTCGGATGTCGACCTGGCTGCCCGGAAGGAAGGCCACGGCGCCGTCGAGATCGACGGTGAAGCCGCCCTTGACGCGATTGAAGATCACGCCTTCGACCTTCTCGTTGTTCTTGTACTTCTCCTCGAGACGGACCCAGCTCTCTTCGCGGCGGGCCTTCTCGCGGGACAGGACGGCCTCGCCGGCAGCATTCTCGACACGCTCGAGATAGACGTCGACTTCGTCGCCTTCGACAAGCGTGGAGGGCGCGCCAGGGACGCCGAATTCCTTGAGGGGGACGCGGCCTTCGGTCTTAAGGCCCACATCGATGATCGCCACATCTTTCTCGATGCTGACGACAGTTCCTTTGACCACACTGCCTTCCTGGAGCGCTGCGCCGGTCAGAGATTCTTCGAGAAGCGCTGCAAACTCGTCGTGGCTCGGCTGGCTGATGCTGGTCTGCGGTTCGGACATTTGTACTCCTACTCGGCGTTCGTTGGTTGTGGTTTGCCTTGTGCGGCCGAACCCGAGGCTAGATGTTGTAGCAATGCGACGAACGCGCCCCGGACCGCCGCCATCTCCAAATGGCCTGGTCCGCTTCGCCTCGCCGCGCGAAATTCTTTCAAGCTTGCTTCAAGATGACGGGCCAACGCCAAACGGGCACGACCTCAACCGGCCCGCCCTGCGCGGCTCATCGCAGCCTCGATCAAATCGAGAGCTGCCCTGAACGCCGCGTCTATACTCAAATTTGTGGTTTCGAGCAAGACCGCGTCGGAGGCCTGCACGAGCGGGGCGGCGCCACGGGTCGAATCGCGCTCGTCCCTGGCCCTGATATCGGCCAGCACCGCCGCCTCCGTGATGGCGACTCCACGGCCCGTCAATTCCAGAAACCGCCGCATGGCGCGGACTTCGGGGGTCGCGGTGACGAACAACTTCGCGTCCGCATCGGGGCAGATCACCGTGCCGATATCGCGGCCGTCGAGGACCGCGCCGAGTTCCCCTTGGGCGAAATTCCGCTGATAGGCGAGAAGCGCCGTGCGCACGGCCGGATGCCGGGCCACCTGGGAGGCCGCTTCGCCGGCCCCCGCCGTCCGCAATGCGGGATCGTCGAGCGTGGCGATTTCGAGCGTAGAGGCGACCTCGGCCGTGGCCTCCGCGTTATCCAGGGCGATGCCTCGGGCCAGAGCATCCCGGCCCACTGCCCGGTAGAGCAGGCCCGTGTCGAGATGCGGCAGCCCGTAGTGCACGGCGACCCGTTTGGCCAATGTGCCCTTGCCCGACGCGGCCGGCCCATCGATCGCGATTATCATCCGAGGCGCGCTCCCAAACCGGTCATCAATGGCACAAAGGCGGGGAAACTGGTGGCGATCATGGCGATATCGTCCACGGCGACGGGTTCCTCGGCGCCGAGGCCCAGCGTCAGGAAGGCCATGGCGATGCGGTGATCCATCTCCGTCGCCACGGTACCGCCGCCTCGCACGGCGCCCGTGCCCGTGACGATCAGATCGTCGCCTTCGATGCGCGCGGTTACGCCACAAGCCGCGAGCCCGGCGGCGGTAGCGGCCAGGCGGTCGCTTTCCTTCACCTTCAACTCGGCCGAGCCTTCCATCCGGGTCTCGCCCTCGGCGAAGGCCGCGAGCGCGGCCAGGACCGGATATTCGTCGATCATGGACGGCGCCCGCTCAGGGGGTACGCGCACGCCCCTCAGCGCACTAGACCGGATCCTCAGATCGCCCACGGGCTCGCCGGCCGCATCGCGCTGATCGAGCACCGCGATATCGGCCCCCATCTCCTGCAACGTGTCGAAGAAGCCGGTGCGCGTGGGATTGAGAAGAACATTCTCGATCGTGAGATCGGAGCCGGGACAGATGAGGGCGGCCGCGACGAGGAATGCCGCCGAGCTCGGATCGCCCGGCACGATCACATGGGCGCCCCGCAACTCCGCATCGCCGGTGACGGTGACGGCCCGCGAGCCGTCCGCGCGCGTCTCCACGTCGACCTCGGCGCCGAAATAGCGCAGCATACGTTCGGTGTGGTCGCGGGTCGGGAGAGGCTCGATCACGGTGGTGCGTCCCGGCGCATGGAGCCCCGCCAGCAGAATAGCCGACTTCACTTGGGCGGACGGCACCGGCAGTTCATACACGATCGGCAAAAGGTCCTGGGTGCCCACGACCGTGAGCGGCAAGGTCTCCCTGTCGTCCTCCACCAACAGCCCCATCTCCATCAGCGGCTTCAACACGCGGCTCATCGGGCGCCGGCACAAGGACGCATCCCCCGTGAGAGAAACAGGCATCGGATAGCCCGCCAGCACGCCGAGCATCAGCCGGCTGGCCGTACCGGAGTTGCCGAAATCGAGAACGCCATCGGGAGCGCTGAGACCGCCAACGCCCTGCCCCAAAACCTCGAAGACGTCTCCATCTCGGACGACCGAGGCGCCGAGCGCCTCGACGGCCCGCGCCGTCGCCAGAACATCATCGGCCTCGAGCAATCCCTCGATGCGCGTTCGTCCCGTGGCTAGACCGGCCAGGATGAGCGCGCGGTGCGAGATCGACTTGTCGCCGGGAACTTTCACACGGCCGGAAATAGCTGCGGATCGGCGAGCGGTTAGAGGCTGCGGCATGGAGATCAGATTGCTGTTTGAGGATGTTTGATAGCTTTTGACACTACGCATGAGGCGTGGCAATGGGGAGTCACGCTTAGACTATGTTTGAGGAGAGTCATGTCGAAACCCGCACGGGGAACCAAGCGCGTGTGCGCGAGCTGTGACGCGCGGTTTTACGATCTGGGTCGTTCGCCGATTGTCTGCCCCGTCTGCCAAGCCGTGTACCACGTCGCGACGCCGACGCGGCGCGGTG
The DNA here is from genome assembly GCF_001723355.1 of Methyloceanibacter stevinii. NCBI lineage: Bacteria > Pseudomonadati > Pseudomonadota > Alphaproteobacteria > Hyphomicrobiales > Hyphomicrobiaceae > Methyloceanibacter > Methyloceanibacter stevinii. Next base: position 232,283 of record NZ_LPWE01000010.1, read on the forward strand.
CAGCTGCGCAGCCGGCCGCCAAGCCTGAGGTTGAGGAAGAAGAGGACAAGCCCGTCTTGGGCGGCGCCGAGGTTATCAGCCTGGACGAGGCGGAGGAGGCCGAGGAAGCGGCAGCCGACGACGAGGAAATCGCCGATATCGGAGATGACGATGAAGACATCCCCGACAGCGACGACGAGGATACGTTCCTGGAGGACGACGAAGAGGAAGACGACGTCACCGACATCGTCAAGAACGAACGGGAAGACGAAAGCTAGGACATTGCCGGAGGCGCACGCCCCCGGGAAACCCGTCCTGCTCCAATGGATCCGTCGCGCCGAGTCGCATTTCGCTTGAACGAACGGGCCGCTCAGCCTAAACGATGCGGTCTGGAATCGACGGCGCTGCTCGGCAGCCCGGATTCACAACAATTCCTTTAAGGGGCCATAGCTCAGTTGGGAGAGCGCGTGAATGGCATTCACGAGGTCGTCGGTTCGATCCCGTCTGGCTCCACCAATTTCCACAACGTCGATTGCCGGTTCTAGCTTGCTCGAGTTACTGACGCTCTAGGTGACCGCCGACACGCCTGCGCCGCGAGGGTTGGACCTCGGGTCGAAACAGGCTACCCCAGTCTTCCATGACCGAATGGGCACACAGCGTCCGCAACGGCATCGTCAGTGGCGAGCGCACGTATCGGCTCGCGCAGGACGCCCTTTGCTGGACGGAGACCGGCAGGTCCGACGGACGCCTGGCCTATGCGGACGCCCGTGCGATGCAGCTGATCTCCTATGCCTCACCGATCGGCAGAGCCCTGCAGTGCAAGGTGACAAGCACGGCCGGGGACAAAGTGCTGCTGCGATCGGCGCATTACCTCAGCCTCGGCGCGTTCGAAGATCGAACGGACAGCTACGGGCCTCTCGTACGCGAACTCGCCAAGCGAATACACAAGGCCAACCCCGGCGCAGCATTCGTCGCCGGGAGCACGGGGCTCTGGATTGTATGGCTGGTCGTCGGCCTGCTCTGGTTTGGCGCAATCGCGCTTCTGGCCGCCGCGCTGTTCGAGACGGTGTTTGACGCACCGTTGTTGGGCAGCTTCGCGGTGGCGCTCGGGGTCTGCGCCCTCTGTCTACCGCTGATCTGGCGCGAGGTCCGAAGTGGCGGAAGCAAGCGCTTTGATCCGCTTGCACCCCCTGACAGGCTTCTCGGTAGCGCCGCCGCTCAATCAGGAGAGAGACTTAGCAGTTCTGATCGATGAGTTGCTGAGACAGCGACTTGATCGTGGCGTCTTCGGCAAGCGCCAGCGACTTTTTGGCATCGGCACAGTTCTGGGCCGCGTCGGTGTTGTTCGCCGCCCGAAGGCCGTAGAACATGCCGGTCACCGAATTCTCGACCGCCGCGTTGTCGATCAAACGCGTACAGGCCGAGACGACCGCGCCGCTGTCGTTACTCTGCGTGCAGGTGGCGAAATCGGCCTCGAGCCCGTCATAGGCGACCGCCTGCACGGACACGAGAAGCACAGCTACAGGCAGAAATCTGAACACGACCATCGCAGTCTCCAATTTCCCTCAAGGATAGATGCGCTGGATCGTAGCCGCCTTTTGCGACGCAATCGATACTCAATCGACGGACTGGTTGTGGCGCGCCTAGACCGGGCTGGTCTCGGAAAGGCTTTCGAGCGCCTGTCCGAATGTCGGTTGGATGCGCGCGCTGTCCTTCAGCGCCCATGCGACGAGGCTGGCGCCTTCGAGGACACTCAGGAGCATCGTCGCCGTCTGGCGCACGTCGAGATCGGCACGGAACTCGCCGTCGGCAATCCCATCCCGGACGACGCCGGAGAGCCAGTCGAGGTGAAGTTCGAAGAAGGTCGACACCTGTGCGCGCATCGACTGCGGCAGGGCCGCGGTCTCGGCCGACAGCGCCGCGCAGAGCGGCATCAAACCGTCCCGCAGGCTGTCGATGAAGAACCCGCTATAGACAGCAAGACGGGCCTCGGCCGACCTCTCCTCCTCGAGGACCTTCGCAAGTGCCCGCTTGAACTCGGCGAGATAGCCGTCGATCAGGGCGACGCCCAGAACCTCTTTCGTCGGAAAGTGGTGATGGACGCTCGCCTTGCGAATGCCAACCCGTTCGGCCAAATCCGCGTAACTGAACGCCGCATAGCCGCGGGTTCGGGTGAGCGTCTCTGCCTCCTTCAACAGGAGATCTCGTGTTCCAATCGACATTTGCCGCACCTCGACAGCGATACCCGTTCTCGGCCTAGGACCCGCCCTGGGGTTTACTCGTCCCGCTGAATTTCTCGCCGTCCGTATCCACCACCGACACGTCGAGCTCGTTGTGGTCGCCCTTCGCGAAGGTGAAGCGGAAGTTCGGATTGGTCGAAACGGAGAACGTGCTGTCCAGCTTGAACACCAGCTCGCCATCCCGCTCGACAGTCACCTCTTTGACGTAGCGGGCGGGAATGAACTTGGCGGTGTTGATGTCGAGCTGCATGCCGTTGTGGTTCGGATGCTTGATCATGACCTGGCCCTGCCAGATCGGATTGCTGCTGAGAGCCGGAGCGAACGTCCGAACGATCGTCTTGCCCATTCCGGCCGTGTCCGCATCCGGGTCCTTGGCCTGCATGGCGGCGCATCCTCCTGCGGCGGACAAAAACTTCGTCGCCATGTGGAGGCTGCCGTCTTCAAGCTCGAGCACGGCCCGGGCATGGGAGAAGTTGTCGACACGGACACGCGTGGCGAAGCTGCGCTCGCCGCCGGAACCGGCCGCCGGACCGAACGTAAGAGTCGCGACCTTCGGATCCGGGTTCTTGTCGATGAAGATCGAGAGAGATTTGACCTTGTCTTTCACGTGAGGCGGGATCCGCACCGTGATCGGCACGATGGCGGCGTCCTCAATCTTCTGAGGCGTTTCGAGAACGACTGCACCGTCCTCCTCCGTGATCGGACGGTCGCCAAAGGCCTGCTCGCGCAGGATCGGCCACACGTCTTCATCGGCATGCGCCGGCACCATCGCTAGAGCGCCGATACTGGCTGCGAGCACGGCGCCGCAGAGCGTCCGGCTGAGCGTGTTGAAAGCGTATGTCATGGCCTTGGAGTTCCTCTTCTCACGTCGTTCTCAGCTATTCCCATTCGAGTTCAGCATAGGCGGCAGTGACGTTGCGCACATGATACTGGTCAAACAGCTTCCAGGCATCCTTTTCAGTGAAGCCGGCCGACTTCGTCGCCTGCTCCAACGTCTTGCCTTCGGCGATTTGGCGCCGCACGTCGTCCGCAATGGTGGATAGGTATTCCTGTTCCGGAACCAGCGCTTGCGGCAGTTCCATCGTCTTCGGCCCGTGGCCGGGAACCACGCGGGCCGCCTTCCGTTTCCCCATCTCGTCGAGCACCGCGAGCCAGCCCGTGATCGACCCGTCGATGGTCGGGACGTGCACGGAAAACAGCAGATCCCCGAGAAAGAGCGTATTCGTCTTCAGGTCCGTCACGATCATATCGTTGTCGGTGTGGGCCGTGGGCTGCGGCTCCAGCAGCAATTCCCGGTCGCCGAGGTCCAGCTTGGTCGGCTCCTTGATCCCGAGCGTCGGCAGAATGATCTCGCTGCCGGCGAAGCCATCGGCGCCGATCATCTGTTCGTTGGCGACGAGATAGCTGTCTTTGCGCGTCCCGAGCGCCCGCGCGAGTTTGTAGTGACCGACGAATTCGGGATTGTCCTGTTTGAAAGCCGCATTCCCAAAGACATGGTCGGGATGCATATGCGTGTTGATCACGTATTTTATGGGCTTATCGGTGACGGACCGAATGGCGTCGCGCAGGTCGGCGCCGAGCTTCGCGCTCCCTGACGTATCGATGACGGCGACGGCCTCGGATCCGACGACGAAACTCGCATTGGCGATGTCCCCGCCATTGGCGGCGGACTGAACCTCGTAGCGTCCCTGATGCACGAAGACGCCGGGCGCAACTTCGCTCACATCGCTGGTGGACGCATGCGCGGGCCCGTAGCGCAGGAGCGGCGTGGAGGCCATCGCCAGGCCTGCCAGGATCACATTCCGGCGCGAGAGCACATGGACCCCGCAGCCGCAGCTGTGTGGAACCCTGCTCCCTGTGGGGTGACTGTGAGGGTCGTTCGACATCTGAGCAGCATTCTACCTATCACTAGGTAGGTGCGTCAAGTTGTCTTGCATCCCGGCTGCGCAGGTCACAAAAAAGTGGCGGCTCCCACCCATAGGAGCGCCGCGCAGACCGGCGGGCCTTACTTGATTTCGGCCGCCGGACACCCATATCGGGGTTGCTTTCTTGGTGATTTCCGGCCCGTCGGACGGCGGCGGAAGAAGAGGCCCCTTGCCGGATACTGGATGACACGTCTCGACGGCAGTCTATGGATCAGCGTCGGCACCGCCCAGAAGAGCCTCGCGACGAAGCTGGCCGAAGGCGGCTATCCGCCCTACAACGTTGAAATCCTTCCTGCGGAGGCACAGCGCCCCGAGCGATTGCGGATTACTCTGGCCGTGGCCGGCTTCTCCCGGGAAGAGCTGGACGTGCGCATCGCAGACGGAGCACTTCATATCCGCGGTGAAAAACCGGAAGAAGACAGCAGGGACTATTTGCACCGCGGCCTCGCCAGCCGCCGCTTCAAGAGGACATTTGCGCTTGTCAACGGCGTCGAAGTGCGTAAAGCGGAGTTAGACAACGGGCTCCTGGCCATCGAGCTCGAGAGGCTTCCGCAGGAGACGCGCGCCTTCAAGGTCGGGATCAAGTCCGCTGGCTGAGATGTTTGGAAATGAGTTTGATGAATAAGCACCAAGACGACGAGTCCGAGATCGCGATGAGCCCCAAGGAGCTTGCTCTGCTTGGAGAAGGCGAAGTCGCGTATATCAAACAGGTCGATTTCGACGATGCGGAGCGGCTCTTTCCGGCCCTCGACGATACGCCGGAAGGGATCGATCTGTTCGCCGTGCTGGGCGCCGACGGCACGCCAATCGCGTTGACCGATAGCCGCAACGCCGCGATCGCTAATGCGATCGAGAACGACCTCGTTCCCTTGAGCGTCCACTAATCACTAGTTCTGAAAACGTACTCGCAGCGCTCGCTGGAAGCGCGCGAAGCGCCGCCCTTCGAAGGCGAAGACCGCTACGCGGCGTGTGAGGCCGTGTCGTCCTGCGTGAGCACGGCGTAGAGCGCCTCGGCGTCGGCACTGGACTTCAGCTTCTTCACCGACGGGCGATCTCGCAACAAGCGCGAGATGCGCGCCAGGGCCTTCAGATGGTCCGCGCCGGCGCCCTCCGGCGCCAAGAGCAGCACAACAATCGTCACCGGCTCGGCGTCGGCCGCATCGAAGTCGATCGGCTCCGCCAGCCGCGCGAACACCCCGACGATCCTGTTCAGGCCCGGCATTTTGCCATGGGGGATTGCGACGCCCTGACCAAGCCCCGTGGATCCGAGCCGCTCCCGCTGCAACAGCACGTCGAAGATATCCCGCTCTTGGAGACCGCATATCTCCGAGGCGCGCGCCGAAAGCGTGGCCAAGAGCTGCTTCTTGTCCGCCGCGTTGAGGGACGGCAGGACGGCTTCGGGCGCAATGTAATCAGCTAGGGTCATTTCGAGTACCTGTGTGCCTCCCATCCGGCACGGTCCACATGGACCAACAAACACTTTTCGTTACGCGTGTGTTCCAACCAGCATGCGCGTGCCGGTCATTTCTGCCTCGCACGCGTAGCCCGGGGCCCGAGACCGCCGGAAAACTCTATAGAACGCAAATTTGGACGAAAACGCGGAACGCTTTTGACGTGTTCTAGAAGTCTATCTGGTATCTGGCTGCGTTGTTTTTCCCGTAGGCAACCCGCTCACGTCTTGCGGCTGCGTACCTCCCGGCACGAACTCCACAAGAAACGAGGCCAGCATCGGGATCTCTACGTCCCGGCCCAAACAACATTGACCTCTGTAGCGGAGGCCGGAAGCTAGCTCTGTGCTTGGAGGGTGTCAAATCCAAACCTCCACAAATGTCGAAAAGCCCGGCAGCTAAGCGCTTACCGTCAGCGCCATGCGCTTCTGCCGGCGCCGCTGGACCGAGGATGGGATACCCAACGCCTCGCGGTATTTTGCGACGGTCCGGCGCGCGATATCGATGCCATCCACCTTGAGGCGCTCGACAATCTTGTCGTCGGATAGGACGTCTTCCGCAGGCTCCCCGTCGATCATTTCACGAATCCGGTGCCGCACGGCTTCCGAGGAGTGGAAATCGCCCTCACCCGTGGCGGCAATCGCGGACGTGAAGAAGTATTTCAGCTCGAATAGGCCACGATTCGTCGCCATGTATTTGTTGGCCGTCACGCGGCTCACGGTCGATTCGTGCATCGAAATCGCATCGGCGACGGTCTTGAGATTGAGCGGCCGCAAATGCCGGACGCCGTAGGTGAAGAACGCGTCCTGCTGGCGCACGATTTCCTGCGACACTTTCAGGATCGTGCGCGCGCGCTGATCGAGACTCTTCACCAGCCAGTTCGCCGTCTGCAGACAATCGACAAGGTAGCTCTTGTCGTCCTTGGCGAGCGGCGACTTGCTGACCCTCGCATAATAGGTCTGGTTGACGAGAACGCGGGGCAGCGTGTCCGAATTGAGCTCCACGTGATAACTGCCGTCCGGCAGTGTCCGCAGCAGCACGTCCGGCACGATGGGCTGTGCGGGAGTCACGCCGAATTCCAGTCCAGGCTTTGGATTGAGCCGTCTCACCTCGGCGATCATGTCCACCAGATCCTCGTCGCTAACGCTTGTTGCGCGTTTCAAGGCGACGAGATCGTGGGCCGCGAGCAGGTGCAGATTGTCTATCAGCGCGGCCATGGCCGGATCGCATCGGTCCTGCTCTTTCAGCTGAAGTGACAGACACTCGCGCAGATCGCGCGCGAAGACACCGCACGGATCGAAGTCCTGCATCTGCCGCAACGTGTCTTCGACCAGGTCGAGTGGCGCCCCCAGCTGGCTGGCGAGCAAATCCAACTCGCCGCGCAGATAGCCGGATTCATCCGTCAGATCGATGATGTGCTGGCCGATCATGCGTTGCGCGGGATCGGCGAAGGCCAGCGCAAGCTGCTCCGATAGATGGAGCCGCAACGTCTTTTCCTCCGCCACATAGGCTTCGAGGTCGGCGCCATCTTCGGATACGCCCGGGCCGGACTGCGTCAAGCCGCTCCAGCCGCTGTCCATCACGGCGCCCGGAACAAAATCTTCCGAGTCGGGAAACATGTCGCGAGGATCGGCGTCCAGATCCTCCGTACGGTTGTTATCGCCGCCGGATTCGAGATCGACCCAATTATCGGAGTCGCGCGCATCCGTCGCGCTCTCGTTCTTCTCATCCGACCCTTCAGGGGCATTATCATCCGTTGTCGGACTAGCAGGACCGTCGCCGTCGCTGCGCTCGAGCAATGGATTGCGCTCGAGCTCCCCCTCCACAAACGCGCTCAGCTCCATGTTCGACAGCTGCAGGAGTTTGATGGCCTGCTGCAACTGAGGCGTCATGACCAGACTCTGGGTCTGGCGCATTTCGAGCTTTGCGTTGATCGCCATCTACGAAGTCACTCGCGATCACATAGTCAGATTTTGAAATCGTCGCCCAGATAGACGCGTCTGACGTCTTCATTGTTGACGATCTCGTGGGTGGTTCCGTGGGTCAAAACTGTCCCGTCATGAATAATATAGGCCCGGCCCACGAGGTCGAGCGTCTCGCGAACATTGTGATCGGTGATCAGGACGCCGATGCCGCGCTGGGTGAGGTGCCGTACGAGCGCACGAATGTCGTTGACCGCGATCGGATCGATGCCGGCGAAAGGCTCGTCGAGCAGCATGTAGGACGGACGCGTGGCAAGGGCACGCGCGATCTCGACACGGCGCCGCTCGCCACCGGACAGGCGCATGGACGGCGAGGTTCGCAGCCGCGTGATCCGGAATTCCTCAAGCAAGGCATCCAACTGTTCCCGGCGCGCCTTTTTGTTCGGCTCCACCGTTTCCAAGACCGCCAGGATGTTCTCCTCGACCGTCAGACCGCGAAAGATGGATGCTTCCTGCGGCAAATAACCGATCCCGAGCCGGGCGCGGCGGTACATCGGCAGGCGCGTGACGTCCTGCCCATCGATCTTGATCGAGCCCTCGTCCGCCGGAATGAGCCCGGTAATCATGTAGAACGTCGTCGTCTTACCCGCACCGTTGGGGCCGAGCAGCCCCACGGCCTCGCCGCGCTGGACATCGAGGCTGACACCGCGGACGACCGTGCGCTTCTTGAAGCTCTTGACGATCGAACGGATGGTCAGCCAGCCCTCGCCTGGCTCATGCAGTCCTTGCGCTCCTGCCTGGGCCTGTTCCGCATGCGGCGGTGGCGGCGGCACAGTGCCCGGGCGGGACCGGCGGAATCCTATGAGGCTGCGGCGCCGGCTGCGCGACCGGCTGCCGCTGGGGCACGGGCTGCCCCTGAGGCGCCGGCATGGCCGGGCGCGGCGCTTGGCTTGGATGGGCGGTTTGACCCGGATGGATACGCTGGTCGGGTTGCGTCGGGGCGCTCGGGTGCCCCTGGTCGCGACGTGGCACGTGCGCAGGCTGCGCCCCAGCGGACGCACCTTGCGGAGCGGAAACTGCTCCTTGTCCCGGTATCGAGACCACCTTGCCCACTGCTCGTGTCACCCTTCGGTTGAAACGCACCGCCGTTAATATCGGTTAAAGTGTACGCAGAATACCTGCAGAAATCCCTGACATTCCAATTCTGCGACAATCACGGCCACAGCGGGGCGCGGCACACGGACGCGCGCAAAGAGCGCATGTGCGACGTGGTGGCGCGCCGCGACGACGCCGGCCGGCCGGGGAAACATCCCAGGGTCAGGGCTGCGCGGCCTCTTTCGCTTTCTTCTTCTTCTCCTTGCCGGGCTTTTTCTTCTCTTCCTTCGGGAGGAGCAAAGCGCGGATTCGGCGGCTGCCGTCCTGTGTCGTGCCGGTGTTCTCGAACCGGCTCTCGCCCGTGGCCAGGTCGATATTGAGCCGGTCTCCCTTTAGCACGTTCTGCCCTTGGGATAGTACCACATTGCCGCCGACCAGAGCCTTCTGCCCGGCCACGTCGTAGATGGCCCAATCGCTGGTCGTCGTCTGATCTTCGTCACTGTTGATGACCACGTTGCCGCTCACGGTGACCTTCTGGGTGGGAACGTCATAGACGAGGTGATCGCAGGTCGTCGTCTGATTGTCCTCGCCGCTGATCACCACGCTGCCGCGCGCCTCGATCTTCTCGATCTGGCCGTCGGGGCCAGAGTCGCCAGCGGCCGGGGGCTGCGCTTCAGCCGCGGCCTGCTGCTGATCGGGTTGTCCCGTGAGCTCGTTCGCCCCGCCGACATAGTGCACGTCGAGTTGCGCCGCCCGCAGGGTCGAGGAGCCCTGGCTGGCCCGGACATTGCCCTTGAACACGGCCAGCTTCTTCTCGTCGTAGACGGTGAGCGTGTCGGACAAGATGTCGATGGGCTTGTCGGAATTCTTGGACAGGCCCTTGAAGGCACTCTTGACCTCCTCGGCGACAGCCGGGCTTGGCGAGAACGCTCCCAGCAAGACCACAGCGGCTACCGGGATCCAAGAGACGGGCGCCAGTCTCATTGCGCCGGCCCCGTCTGTGTCTCGGCCGGGGCGGGCGCAGGTGTGCCGGAGGCGGCCGGTTGGGGTGCCGGCGCTGCGGCCTTGCCCTTCCGAGGCTTCAGATGAACGGCCACCTTCCCGCGAAAGACGATCTCGTTCTTGTCCGAATACAGGGTCATGGCGTTCGCCCGGACGGTTCCGGACGGCAGGTCGAGTTTGACCGGGTTATGCGACCGAAGAATCTGGTTCTTCATGTCGATCGTGGCGTAGGAGAGTTCGCCGGTCAGACCCGCACTCGTGGCGAGCGTGATCCGATCCTTGAGAATGAGCCGCTCCTTCTTCGAATCGAACTTGCCCCGCACAGCGCGCATACGCGACCAGCTTGCGTTGGCCTTGTTGGTCACGTCGGCCTCGATCTTGTTCAATGCGACGAGGTTGGGGTTCGTGACGTCCTGATCCGCGTAATCGGCCCTGATGACGTAGTCCCCATTCTTCTTGTCGGTCCCTCGCATGGTTGGATTGAGCATCCGCAAGGCGCCGTCAGTCACCTGGAGACCGTCGATGCTCGCGGTGATGCCGCCGACATGGACGTTCATACGCGTCGAGAAGAAGTAGGCGCCCAGCACGAGAATGGCGAGAACGGGCAGCGCCTTTCGCAGGACACCAACCACCATGCTGTGACGCTTGGCATTGCGCATCGCCCGGGCGCGCTCTTCAGGCGTCCGTATCCGGTGGCGCGACCGTGCGCCCGCGATATTCGCCTCATATGCCATTACATTCGCCAACTTCCGCGCTCCTGGCTCCACGTACGATTGGACAGGCCGGAACCGTTAGGTAGCTAGCCGCAGGACTTTGATCAGATTGCGACCGGGGCCCTTGATTTCCTGCGGTTTTTCGCGGGCCTCAATGGGCGAAGATATCCATTTCGGACCAGCCTTTGAGGTCCAATTCGGCGCGGACCGGCAGAAACGCGAAACAGGCGCGCGCGAGATGAGCGCGGCCTTCGCGATCGAGCATCGCATCCAGCCGCTCCTTCAGAGCATGCAGATACAGTACGTCGCTGGCCGCATAGCTGAGCTGTTCGGGGCTCAATGTCTCCGCGCCCCAGTCGGAGGACTGCTGCTGCTTGGACAGCTCGACGCCCAGGAGCTCGCGGCACAAATCCTTCAGGCCATGCCGGTCGGTATAGGTCCGAGCCAGTTTCGAGGCGATCTTGGTGCAGTAGATCGGTGCCGTGTCGACCCCCAGATACTGCTTCAGCACGGCCACATCGAAACGCGCGTAGTGGAAGATCTTGAGAACGCTCTCGTCGGCCAGCAGGCGCTTCAACTCGGGCGCATCGTCACCCGGTGAAATCTGCACCAGGACCGCCCGTCCGTCACCGTCGGAGAGTTGCACCAAGCAGAGCCGGTCGCGCTGAGGATTGAGGCCGAGCGTCTCGGTATCGACCGCGATCGCCTTGGCCTTGAAGCGGCCCGGCGGCAAGTCACCCTTGAAGAGTTCAACGGTCGAGGACTGGCTCAATTGCGCCTTTCCGGAAGGACCTCGTCAGACCCTTCTTGCCGACTGAGACGCTCGCCGTACCATTGCACGGCGAGACGAGAGATGGTGCCCAGGAGAAGACTCGAACTTCCACGCCCATACGGGCACTAGCACCTGAAGCTAGCGCGTCTACCAATTCCGCCACCTGGGCTTGAACGCGTTCAGGTACGATTGGCGCTGCGCAATGTCAATTCTTTCGAGAGCGGGAATTGAGACGAAGAACCGCCTTCAAGGCGGCCTGTGTTCGTGGCATGTTGCATCTGCGAAATTCAGCGCCGTGAAAGATGAGGCACTGCCGTGGGCGTCACACTGAACAATCGAGCATTGGTAACCGTTTATGGCGGCTCCGGATTTCTGGGACGCCACCTGGTGAGGGCCATCGCCCGCACCGGCGCGCGCGCCCGGGTCCCCTGCCGCCGGCCTGATCTTGCCGGCCATTTGCAGCCGCTCGGCGGCGTCGGCCAGATCGTGCCGGTTCAGGCGAATGTGCGGTTCCCCGACTCGCTCGTGACCGCGGCCGAGGATGCGGACGCGGTCGTGAACCTCGTCGGAATCCTGTTCGCTTCCGGCAAGCAGACCTTCAAGACGGTGCAGGACGAAGGCGCCCGCAACGTCGCCGAGGCAGCCAAAGCGGCCGGCGTCGGCACCTTCGTGCATGTCTCGGCCATCGGCGCCGACGCGGGCTCGCCGTCGGTCTATGCGCAGAGCAAGGCGGCCGGCGAAGCGGCCGTTCGCGACGTCTACCCCGATGCCACGATCGTTCGTCCATCCGTGGTGTTCGGCCCCGAGGACGAGTTCTTCAACCGGTTCGGCGCGATGGCGCAGCTATTCCCGGCTCTGCCCCTGATCGGCGGCGGTCACACCAAGTTCCAACCGGTATTCGTCGGCGACGTGGCCCAGACTCTCGTCGCGGCGATCGAAGGCCGGACCAAGACGGATGCGCCGTACGAACTCGGCGGACCCGAGGTTCTGACCATGAAAGAGGTGATGGAGCGCGTGCTCGCCTACACGATGCGCTCGCGCCCGCTGATCTCGCTGCCGTTCTGGCTCGCAAAGCTGCAGGGCGCCTTCCTGCAATGGCTACCCAACCCGCCGCTGACCATCGACCAGGTCCGGCTTCTCGAAACCGACAATGTCGTCAGCGAGGGCGCGGTCAAGGACGGGCGCACGCTGCAGGGGCTCGGCATCGAGCCGGTGCAGATCGCCAGCGTCGTCCCGGACTATCTGGAGCAGTTCCGCCCGCGCGGGCAGTTTTCGGTCTACAAGGCCTGAGCCGACGCCCTACTGCGGCACGGCCAACTTCGGCACGCCTTTGCAGACGTGGGGACCTGCGGGCACCGTGAGCCAATCGGGCTCCGTACGCGCGAGCCCGAACCGTTGCAGCTTGTGCCAGAACGCATCCGCCGTGATGAACCTCAGGCGTCCTATCCTCACATGTAGATCATGAACAGCAGGAAGCCGCCCAGGACCATGCGGTAGAGCACGAAAGGCAGGAAGCTGATACGGCGGACGAGCGCCATCAGGAAGGCGATGGCCGCAAGACCGGCGAAGAAGGTGAGGATCGCGCAATAGACCGAATCCATGGTGATCGTGGCGCCGGCCGCCAGCGCCTCGCCCACGGTCAGCACGCCGCGCCCGCGATCGCGGGAATGCCTAAGAGAAACGAGAACCGAGCCGCATCGGGGCGGGTATAGTTCAAGAAGCGTGCGGCGGTCATAGTCACGCCGGAACGGCTTGTGCCTGGAATGAGGGCCAGCGCCTGCGCCACGCCGATAATCATCGCGCTCTTGAGCGTCATGTTCTCGATGGTCTTCTCCTGCCGGCCCATCATGTCGGCGATCAGCATGAGAATGCCGTAGATCACGGTGTTCCAGGCGACGATCGTGACACTGCGTTCCAGATCGCCGAAGCCGAATTTTTTCAGGAACAGGCCGAAAGCGACCGCGGGGATCGTCGCCAGCAGAATGTAGATCGCCAGCTTTCCGTCCTGCGTGACCTTGCCCCGGAAGAGATCCAGGGCGCCGACGATCAGCTTCCAGACATCGCGCCAGAAATAGATCAGAATCGCGAACAGGGTGCCCACATGCACCATGACGTCGACGAACTGGCCTTGGTCGGGCCAGTGAAAAAGGTAAGGGACGAGGACCAGATGGCCCGAGGAGGAAATGGGCAGGAACTCCGTGATTCCCTGAACCACCGCGATGACGATGATCTGCTCTATGGTCATGGTCCCAATCCCCAGACGCGGCGTGCCCGTGCCGCTTGTTCGCCTTGGCCGCAGGTTCTATACGAGGCTCATGCGTTTGGCGCGATTCATTTTCCGCCCGATTACCTTCCGAACGAATAGCGATCGAAGCCCCTCATGGCGAATCTTCTTCACCATCCGCTATGCGCCTTCTCCCGGTCAATTCGTCTCGCCTTTGCCGAGTGTAGAGTCGAGTACGAGCTGAACGAAGAGAGGCCGTGGGAGTGGAGACCCGAGTTTCTGGCTCTCAACCCAGCGGGAACATTGCCGGTCTTCATCCCCGACGGTGGGGCGCCGATCGCGGGCGCCTATGCCATCTCCGAATGGCTTTCCGACACGATGGGCGAGCGCGCGGCGACCGCTTTTGAGCCCTTCCCGGGAAATGCGGCGGCCCGTGCCGAGACGCGCCGCCTCGTGGAGTGGTTCCATCAAAAGTTCTACGAGGAAGTCACCGACTACCTCGTGGTGGAGAAAGTCTTCCGGCGCTTCGGCCCCCAAAGCTCTTCGCCCGATATGGCGGCAATGCGGGCCGGGCACGACAATTTGCGCTATCATATGACCTATATCGGCCATTTGACGGAAACGCGCAGCTGGCTCGCAGGCGACGCAATGAGCTTTGCGGACTTGGCAGCAGCGGCGCATCTGTCGGCCCTGGACTATCTCGGCGAGGTGCCGTGGGAAGAGTTCGAACCTGCCAAAAACTGGTATGCGCTGGTGAAATCCCGGCCCTCCTTCCGTCCGCTGCTGCAGGACCGGATCGCCGGGTTCGTTCCGGCGGGAACCTATGCCGATCTCGACTTCTGAACTGGGAGCGCGCCGCCGGGAGCCTGCCCACCCTGCCACGAACGGACGGTCGCCCGTGATGGGACAATCCCTGAAACGGATCATCGCCGAACGCGCGGAGGCGCTTGGCTTCGACGCCGTGCGGATCACGGGCGCCGACGCTCCCGAGCGCATGGGCCCCGCGCTCGATGCCTTTCTGGCGCAAGGGCGCGAGGGCGACATGGGGTGGCTCAAGGACACGGCCCAGCGCCGTAAGAGCCCCCACGCGCTTTGGCCCCATGCCCGCAGCATCATTTTGCTCGGAACGAACTACGGCGGGTCGGCCGACCCGCTCGCATCTCTGCAAGATGCGTCGCGGGGGGCCGTGTCGATCTATGCGAAGCGTGCGGACTATCACGATGTCATCAAGGGCAAGCTCAAGCAGCTGGCCGGACAGATCCAGGCGCTGGCCGGCGGCGACGTGAAAGTGTTCGTCGACACCGCGCCCGTGATGGAAAAGCCGCTGGCGGCGAAGGCCGGGCTCGGGTGGCAGGGCAAGCACACGAACCTAGTTTCGCGCGACTTCGGCTCGTGGCTTTTCCTAGGTTCCATCTTCACCACGGCAGATATCGAAGCGGACGCGCCCGAGATCGACCATTGCGGCGCCTGCCGCCGCTGCCTCGACGCCTGCCCGACGAAGGCGTTCACCGCGCCCTACGAGATCGATGCGCGGCGCTGCATTTCCTACCTGACCATCGAGCACAAGGGGCACATCGCGCCCGAGTTCCGCGCGGCCATGGGGAACCGCATCTATGGCTGCGACGATTGTCTCGCCGTCTGCCCTTGGAACAAGTTCGCGCAAGCGAGCCACGAGACGAGACTCGCTATTCGTCCGGAGACGGACGACCCGCCGCTCGCCGAGATCTTGGCACTGGATGATGCAGAGTTCCGCACCCGCTTTCGAGGCACGCCGATCAAGCGCACCGGGCGTGACCGCTTCGTCCGCAACGCCCTCATCGCCGCGGGCAATGCGAGGGACTCATCGCTCGTTCCGCATGTCGAAGCGTTGATCGACGATGCCTCGCCGCTCGTGCGCGCCATGGCGGCGTGGGCGCTCCAGCGCCTCGATCCTGCCAAGTCGGACACGCTGCGTGTGGAACGGCTTGCCGCCGAGACGGACGGTGCCGTCCGGGCGGAATGGCAAGTGACCGAAAGCGCGTTGGTGCCATGAGCCGGCTCTTCGCATTTGGATTTGGCTATTCCGCACAGCAACTCGCACCGCGTCTCGTGGCGCGCGGCTGGACCGCCGCTGGAACCGCACGTGATGAGGCCAAATGTGATGCCTTACGGGCGCGCGGGTTCGAGGCAGCCGAGTTCACGGGCGATGTGCCCCGTCCGGACGTCGACCGCCTACTCGCGGGGACGACACACCTGCTGCATTCCATTCCGCCCGACCGCCACGACGGCGAGAGCCACGGCGACCATGTACTGACCCACTATGGCGACGCACTGGCGGACCTCGGCAGCCTGCAATGGATCGGCTATCTCTCGACGGTCGGCGTCTATGGCGATCAGCACGGTGAATGGGTGAGCGAGGACACGCCGCCCAAGCCCAACAGCGCCCGCACCGAGGCGCGCGTGTCCGCCGAACAGGCTTGGCTCGACTTCGGCGCCAAGACCGGCGTGCCGGTGCAGATCTTCCGCCTTGCAGGGATCTACGGCCCGGGCCGCAGTGTGTTCGACAAGATCAAAGCGGGCACGGCAAGGCGCATCAACAAGCAGGGCCAGGTCTTCAGCCGCATTCACGTGGACGACATCGCCACGGTGCTGGAGGCGTCCATTGCGTCGCCGCGCGCGGGCGCGATCTACAACGTCGCCGACGACGAGCCGGCGGCGCCGGGCGACATTGTGGCCCATGCCGCTCGAATGATCGGGATCGAACCCCCGCCGGAGATCGATTTCGAGGACGCGGACCTGCCGCCCATGGTGCGCAGCTTCTATGAAGGCAGCCGCAAGATCGGCAATGCCCGCATCAAATCGGAACTCGGTGTGGCGCTACGCTATCCGACCTTCCGCGAAGGGCTCGCGTCGCTCAAGCCGTAAGGCTTAGGCGGCCGCCGGATTGATTATCGCCTCGATCGTACGCGCAAGGCGCTGCAAATCTTCCGGCTCCGACAGGCGGTGGCCGGCGGCCTTCACCAGCGTGAGATCGACGTCGTTGGTCGCCAGCAGATCGACCAGCTGAGCGCTGTGTTCCCACGGCACATCTTCGTCGCGCATGCCTTGAAGGATGCGCACCGGCGCATTCACCGGAATGTTGCCCGCCGCAAGCAAATGGTTGCGGCCCTCTTCGATGAGGATCTTGGTGATGGGATACGGATCGTCGTAGTTGGACGGGGCGTGGTAGACGCCTTCGGTGAGCACGATGTTGCGCGTCTTCTCCGACATCTTTTCCCACATGAGCTTCTCGGTCATGTCCCAGGCCGGCGCGATGAGCACGAGACCCTTGAGGTGCGTGTCGCGGCTTTCCGCGAGTTGCCGCGCCAGGAGCAGAGAGATCCAGCCGCCGAGCGAGGACCCGACGAGGATGACGGGCCGCGCGCCCACGAGCGCCATCATCGCTTGCGCTTCTTCCAGCCAGGCGCCGGTCGAGGCCTTCTCAATATCGCCGCCGGAAAGGCCGTGGCCCGAATAGTCGAAGCGCAGCATGGCGTAGCCTTCCGGGCCGCCCACTCGCTCAAGAACACGACCTTCGTGCTCGCCATGTCGGAGAGGAAACCGGACAGCCAAATGACGGCCGGAGCATCGTCCGATGCCCCCGCATCAAAGCGATAGGCGATGCGGCGGCCATGATCCCCTTGGCCAATCTCCATAAAATGTGGTTCTTGCTGGTCCATCTTGAGAGCTGCCCGCAGTTTGGGATTCGAGGATAGAAGCGACGCGATGTCGGACGTGACCATATTGCAGGTCGTGCCACGGCTTGAAACCGGCGGCAGCGAACAGTCGACCGTCGAGATCGCCGCAGCGCTCACCCAAGCCGGAGCGAAGGCTCTGGTTGCCACCGAGGCGGGCGCTTTGGCAACTGCCCTCGAGGATGCCGGCGGCGAAATCATCGAACTGCCCGTGGCGAGCAAGAACCCTCTGACCATCCTCGCCAATGCCCGGCACCTGGCGCGAATCGTCGAAAGACGCAATGTCACGCTGCTCCATGCGCGCAGCCGCGCGCCCGCCTGGAGCGCCTATCTCGCCGCCCGCAAGACGCAGCGGCCCTTCGTGACCACCTATCACGGGGCCTATAGCGGCAGGAGCCGGCTGAAGACGTTCTACAACAGCGTCATGGCGCGCGGTGACCGGGTGATCGCGAACTCGCGCTTCACGGCGGGGCTGATCACGAGCCAATACCCTGTGCCGCCGGAACACCTGCACGTCATCTATCGCGGCTTCGATGTCTCGGCGTTCGATGCGGACAACGTGGCGCCGAAGCGCCTCGACCGGCTGCGCGAGGTCTGGGGGATCTCGCCGGAACAACGCGTTGTTCTGCAGGCCGCGCGGCTGACACGCTGGAAGGGGCATCCCTACACGATCGAGGCGGCACGTCTCCTGAAGGATAGGGATCAACTCGGCGACGCGGTCTTCGTCTTCGCCGGCGACACGCAAGGACGCGAGGACTACCGCGCAGAGCTTCAGGCCGAGATCGACGCGGCGGGTCTCACCGGCGTCGTGCGCCTCGTCGGCCATTGCGACGATATTCCGGCGGCGTTCACATTGGCGGACCTCGCCGTGGTGGCGTCGACGCGTGCGGAGACATTTGGACGCACCAGCATCGAGTCTCAGGCGGCTGGCTGCCCGGTCATCGTCAGCGATGTCGGCGCGGCCAGCGAGAACGTGGTGCCCCAAAGCGACCTCGACGCGTTTACCGGATGGGTTGTGCCGACGGCCGATGCGCACGCCCTCGCCGATTGCCTGGGCGAGGCGTTAACCCTTTCCCCCCAGGCGCTCGCGGAAATCGGACAGCGCGCGAGGAGCAACGCTCGCGAACGCTTCGCGCTGCATGACATGCAGCGGGCCACGCTCGCCGTTTACGACGAACTGCTAGGCACGGGGCTGGCTGCGACGTTCTGTCCCGCCAAACAACTCTAATCGTTCAAAAAATCGTGTGCCGGCTTTCGACCCGACTGCCCAGATTTTGCCTCGGTTCCGCCGCGTCATCCTGGGACGAATTGTTCTCGCTGGCGCCGAGCAGCTTCTTCTTGAGGGAACCAACATCCTAAAGGAGTTGTTAAGTATGGCGGTGCCAATCTCTTAAAAATGTACCCAGGCGTTTCGACACATATGCAGGCACGAGCGACTTCGGCACGGGGCGTGGATACGCCGCCGGTGCACTTCGTCTATCATGTGCCCAAATGTGCGGGCCGGACTATCGATCGCCATCTGGCGGGCGCGTTGCCGGCGAACGCCTACCATCGTTTGCGCCGGCGCCGTGGCCTAGGCCGGCTCGCGACCGGCTACGACACGTCGCATCTGCCCGATCCGAACGAGACGCAGATTGTCAGCAGCCATTATCTCGGCATCTCAATCGACTCGCTGTTTCAGGATCGGCTTATCAAGCGCAGCATGCTGCTGCGCGATCCGGCGAGCCATTTCGTGTCGTACTACAACTACCGCATGACCCGTTACATCAACGAGGGTCTGCAGCCCTACGGTATCGACATCGCTTACGGGGCCATGCGGCGCAACTTCATCACGCACTACATCCTCAACAACTTCCTCGAGTTGAATTGGGTGCAGATCGCCAGCCTGTCCGACGAAGACAAGTACGACTTGGCGAACGCGTTCCTGTCCATGTTCTGGTTCGTCGGCGATTACACGCTGTGCGACGACCTGCTGGGCGCTCTCGGCGACCGGCTCGACATCTCGGCCAATGCACGGCTCCACAATGGGCTCGCGGACTTGTCGCGGGGCGCGGGATGGACTCCGCTGACGCTGGATTTGCTTCCCCAGTCGACGGTGGCCCGCATCCAGGCCGATAACAGGATCGATCAGAGGCTGTGGGAGACTTGGCGCGAGGCTCGGCACGAGACCGGCGCGGTACGTCCCGCCGCCCTCGAGAACGGGGCAGCGAGCTTCGTCGGCGGTGAAGCCATTCGCTTCGTGCACCAGATCGTCCGGCGCTTGCAGCGGCGCTGGGGACACTTCGACACCGGCGTGGCCGTCCCGCAGCGCGACCCCGCCACAATCGTCTAGCCGGCCTTCCTGCGAGCTGACCGTCCCTCGCCTCACGTCTAGCCGAAAGCCGGGAACGTCCTAGTTTGCCCGTCAACATGTCCTGGCGGGCGCTTTCGGGTGCGACTGCGAGGTGCTATGGACTAGGAACTGACCTCGTCCACCAACGGCACCTCGGGACCCGCGCCCAAGCCCAGACACCGGAATCCCTATGCGGCAACTTGCCAAACTCGCGCTCCGGCGAGAGACCGCGATCATCCGTTCTCTGTTTTTCCTTGGCCCCCTCATCACACTGCTGATCCCGAAGACGACGGTCGCGATCCTGATCGTGCTGTTTCTGTGTTGTGTGGGGCTGGATTTGGCGCGGGGCGGTAAGCTCAAGGATTTGTTTCGCATTGATGCGACACTCGCCTTGTTCGGCCTGACGGCCGCGTATCTCTTCATCAACGCGACGTGGTCGCTCGACCCGCAACGCGCCATCACGGCGGCCATCTGGTTCGTCCTGGTCGCCGTCATGTCTTTCAGTTCTGCCCGCGCGCTTGCACGCTGGCCGGCGCCCGCGTTGCGCGCGGCGTCGACGGCCTTCGCCATCGGGACCGGGATCGGCATTGCCATTGTTCTGTTCGAAGCGGCCACGGGACGGCTTGCGACCCTGACCCTCTATCACGCCCTTCCCATCACGCAGCCGGACAGCCTCAAGGGATTTGTCGTGCGCGACGGCAAGATCGTGCGGATCGCTCCGGGCGAACTGAACGCCATGATCGCCGTCATGCTGTTGGCCCTGTGGCCAATGCTGCTGTGCGTGTTGACGCGGCTCGGGTGCCAGCGGCGCTATCTCGTCGCGGGCGCGCTATTCATCGCCGCTACCGCGGCAATCTTTCTGTCGAATCACGATTCGTCGAAGGTCGGTCTCGTCGCCAGCCTCGTCGTGTTTGCGCTTGCGATCCCGTGGCCGGCCGGGACGCGAAAGGGATTGTGGCTCGGCTGGTGCCTGACGTTCGCACTGGTGGTGCCGGTGGCGACGGCCGCTTACAAGGCCGAGCTCCACAAGTCCGAATACCTCCCGCTCTCGGCGCAAGCCGGGTGACACTCTGGGCCTATACCGCCGAACATGTCCGTGCCACCCCGTTCCTCGGCATCGGCGGCTCGTCCACGCGCAAGATCGATCAGTCACCGGACAATCGGCGGATGCAGTGGAGGAAGAAACTCAAGACCGAGGGCTTCGGCTGGCGCGCAGGGGCCCATGCGCACAACGTCTTCCTGCAAACCTGGTACGAACTGGGCGCCGTCGGCGTCATCCTGTTCGTGGTGACGGGATCCGCCGTGATCCTGTCTCTCGGCCGTCTGCCGCGCGATACGCAACGTTTCGCGCTGGCCCAAGTGGCGGCCTTCTTCGCAATTATCGCGTTTGCATGGGGCATGTGGCAGGGATGGCTCATGGCGCTGACGGGCTTGGCGGGGCTCTATGTCGTGCTCGCCGTGAACGCCTATCGCGCAAGCCGCCCTGAGACCGTCGCCGCTTCGCCTTGATCCGAAAGCCGATTCCGGCGTGACTTGTCAGGCATTGCCGCCTTCTTGTAGAACTTTTCGCTTCTAACTTTGTTTTACTGTCGCGCCCCGTGCCTCGCCGCGGCGAGGGCGCTTCAAAACCTAAGGAGACTGAGACATCGCAAGACGGCCCATGAAGATGGCCCCCAACCGGGGCGGCCCACGCACCAACGAGGGTATAGACACTCCGCAAATCCAGCTCATTGACGCAACCGGCGAAAATGTCGGCGTCGTTGAGATTGAAGACGCGCTCGCGCGCGCCAGCGAGGCCGGGCTCGATCTCGTCGAGATTTCGCCGAACACGGACCCGCCCGTTTGCAAGATCCTGGATTACGGGAAATACAAATATCAGGCTCAGAAGAAAGCGACCGAGGCGCGCAAGAAGCAGCGCACCGTCGAGATCAAAGAGATCAAGATGCGGCCCAACATCGACACGCACGACTATGACGTGAAGATGCGGTCCATGAACCGGTTCTTCGAGGAAGGCGACAAGGTCAAGGTGACCTTGCGGTTCCGCGGCCGTGAAATGGCTCACCAGGACCTGGGCATGCAGTTGCTCAACAAGGTCAAGGTCGACACTACCGAAATCGCCAAGGTGGAGTCGGAGCCTCGGCTGGAAGGGCGCCAGATGGTCATGGTGCTCGCACCACGCTAGGCGGCGGGCCCGAATCGCGCCGACAGCGCTTGCGCTACGGGCGCAATTCCCTTTATAACCCGCCGTTCAAGGAGCCGCCCGGCAGGGCATGCCGTGGCGGCTCGCATGCTTTCCAGCATATTTGTTCGAAAATTGTTCAAGAACGTGGGCCTGGAACCCTCCAGCGCCTGCCGAAGAAGGAAGCCAAATGCCCAAGCTCAAGACGAAGAGCGGTGCCAAGAAGCGATTCAAGGTCACGGCCAACGGCAAGGTGAAATGCCTCGCCGCCGGTAAGCGTCACGGCATGATCAAGCGGACCAACAAGTTCATCCGGAATGCCCGGGGGACCATGGTCCTGGCCGACGAAGACGCAAAAGTCGTGAAGAAGAATTTTCTCCCCTACGCCCGATAGGGCGAAGGCTTGCGCCCGGTAGGGCAAGGACTTGCGCCCGACAGGGCCGAGTATCGAGAACAACGCTTAAAGGAGCACCGAAATGTCCCGCGTGAAACGTGGCGTCACCGCCCATGCCCGTCACCGCAAGGTGATCAAGCAGGCGGCTATTACGGACGCCGTAAGAACACCATCCGCGTCGCCAAGCAGGCCGTGGAAAAAGCTGGCCAGTACGCCTATCGCGACCGCAAGGTGAAGAAGCGCACCTTCCGCTCTTTGTGGATCCAGCGCATCAACGCCGCAGCGCGCTTGCATGGCGTGACCTATGGCCAGCTCATCGACGGTCTCAAGAAGGCCGGCATCGAGCTCGACCGCAAGGTCCTGGCGGATATCGCCGTACGCGAGCCGCAAACGTTCCAAGGATTGGTCGAAGCTGCCACTGCCGCCCGGGCGTAAGGCCCGGCCTCAAACGGCGAAGGAGCAAGACCGATGAGCGCGTCAGAGCTCGACACCCTCAAAGCAGAACTGCTTGAGGCGGTCGCGGCTGCGTCCGATTTGGCGAGCCTCGAAGAGGTGCGCGTGGGGGCGCTCGGCAAGAAGGGCCGCGTGTCGGCCCTGATGCAGCGTCTCGGCTCCATGCCGCCGGAAGAGCGGCGCGACTTCGGCCAAGCGGTCAATGCCGTCAAGGTGGCTGTCTCGGATGCTCTCGAAGCCAAGCGCGAGACGCTCGCTCGCGCGGCCACGACGGCGAAACTCGCGGCCGAGCGTGCTGACGTGACCCTGCCGGTCCGCGAAGGACCGCTGGCCGAGGGACGCGTTCATCCGGTCAGCCAGGTCACCGACGAGATCACCGAGATCTTCGCCGATATGGGCTTTTCGATCGCCGAAGGGCCCGACATCGAGACCGACTTCAACAATTTCACGGCGCTCAACATTCCGCCGGAGCACCCCGCCCGGCAGGATCACGACACGTTCTATTTCGCCGAAGGCCCGGACGGGACGCGCCCTGTCCTGCGCACCCATACGAGCCCGGTGCAGATCCGCACGATGCTCAACAACAAGCCGCCCTTGCGCATCATCGCGCCGGGGCGCGTGTACCGCTGCGACTCGGACCAGACCCACACGCCCATGTTCCACCAAGTGGAGGGGCTGGTCATCGACGAGGAGGCCCATCTCGGCCACCTGAAATGGGTGCTCGAGGAGTTCTGCAAGGCCTTCTTCGAGGTCCCCGAGGTCAAGATGCGCTTCCGCGCGAGCCATTTCCCCTTCACAGAGCCGTCAATGGAGGTCGATATCGGCTACGCCAAGGTGGGCGACGAGATCCGCATCGGCGAGGGCGACCAGTGGCTGGAAATTCTCGGCTGCGGCATGGTTCATCCCAACGTGCTGACCGCCGTCCATCTCGACCCCAAGAAATTTCAAGGCTTCGCGTTCGGCGTCGGCATCGATCGCCTCACCATGCTGAAATACGGGGCCCCGGATTTGCGCGCGTTCTTCTCAGGCGATTTGCGCTGGCTGAAGCATTACGGCTTCGCTCCGCTGTCCGTGCCGACCCTTGCAGGAGGGCTGAGCTAGACCATGAAGTTCACGCTGTCCTGGCTTAAAGAGCATCTCGATACGGACGCTTCCGTCGAGGAGATCGCCGACACGCTTACCCTGATCGGGCTCGAGATCGAAGAGGTCGTCGACCCGGCCAAGGCGCTCGCGAATTTTCGCGTGGCCGAAGTCGTGACGGCGCAGAAGCATCCGGATGCCGACAAGCTGCAAGTGCTTCAGGTCAATACGGGCAAGGAGACGCTGCAGGTTGTCTGCGGCGCGCCGAACGCGCGCGCAGGGATGAAGGGCGTTTTTGCCCCTGTCGGCACCTACGTCCCCGGCATCGATTTCACTCTGACCAAAGCGAAGATCCGCGGCGTCGAATCCAGCGGCATGATGGTCTCGGAGCGCGAGCTGGAACTCTCCGACGAGCATACGGGCATCATCGAACTCCCGGCGAAGTCGCGTGTCGGCAGTTCGGCGGCGAAAGCGCTCGGCCTCGATGATGTCCTCTTCGACATCGCCATCACGCCGAACCGGCCGGACTGTCTCGGTGTGCGTGGCGTGGCCCGCGATCTCGCGGCGGCCGGCCTCGGCAAGCTGAAGAAAGACACGGTCAAGCCGGTCAAGGGCAGCTTCGACAATCCCGTTCCGGTCAAGCTTACTTTCGACAAGGAAACGAAGGACGCTTGTCCCGTCTTTGCCGGCCGCCTCGTGCGCGGCGCAAAGAACGGGCCGAGCCCGGCTTGGCTGCAGGCGCGGCTCAAGTCGATCGGACTCCGGCCCATCAACGCGCTGGTCGATATCACGAACTACATCTCGTTCGATCGCGCGCGCCTTTTGCATGTCTACGACGCCGATAAGCTTGCCGGCGCGGTCCGTGCCCGGCTCGGCAGGATCGGCGAGAGCTTCGAAGCCCTCGACGGCAAGACCTACAAGGTCGACGAGGAGATGTGCGTGATCGCCGACGAACGGGCCGTGCTCGGCCTGGGCGGCGTGATGGGCGGCGAGGAGACGGGCTGCACCGAGGAGACCACCAACGTCTTCATCGAGTCGGCCTATTTCGACCCGAAGCGCACGGCGCGCACGGGCCGCACCCTGAACATCATTTCCGACGCCCGCTTCCGGTTCGAGCGCGGGATCGACCCGCAGTCGGCGGAGCACGGCATCGAGCAGGCCACTGCCATGGTACTCGACCTTTGCGGCGGGGAGGCCAGCACGGTCACGGTGGCCGGGCGCGCGCCGAAAGCCAACAAGCCGTTCCGTTTCGACCTGCGGCTGGTCGGCCGCTTGAGCGGTCTCTCGCTGCTTCACCGCGGCATCGAACGCAAACTCAAAGTGCTCGGCGTCACGCTCGAAGGTGAGGGCCACGTGCTGAAAGCCGTGCCGCCGTCCTGGCGCCCCGACCTTTCCATGCCGGCCGACCTCGTCGAGGAAATCGTACGGCTGACCGGGGTCGACCGCATTCCGGCCGAGCCGTTGCCGCGCCTGTCGGGCGTCGCGAGGCCGGTTCTGACGCCCGCGCAAAAAAGGGCGCGCACCGCACGCCGCCTGCTCGCTGCGCGCGGATTCGTCGAGGCCGTCACCTGGTCCTTCATTCCGAAGAACGAGGCTGCCCTGTTCGGCGGCGGGGGCGAAGCCCTGGCGCTGGACAATCCGATCTCCACGGAGATGTCCCAGATGCGTCCGAGCCTTCTGCCCGGTCTCATCAGCGCAGCCAAGCGCAACCGGGACCGCGGTTTTGCCGACGGTGCCCTGTTCGAGCTTGGCAATGCCTATCGCGGCCTCGAGCCGGACGATCAGTACACGGGCGCCAGCGGCGTGCGCTTCGGGCAATCCTCGCTCGACGGCGCGGGGCGGCATTGGTCGGGCGCCGCGCCCGAAGCCGGCTGGGCGACTGCGAAGGCCGACGCCATCGCGGCGTTGGAAGCGCTGGGCCTCAGTCAGAGCAACGTGCAGATCGTGCGCGAAGCCCCTGACTGGTTCCATCCCGGCCGCTCCGGCGCGATCAAGCTCGGACCGAAAGTAACGCTCGGCGTGTTCGGCGAGCTTCACCCCGACACGCTTGCAAGCCTCGATGCGGACGGACCCATGGCGGCGTTCGAGCTCTATCTCGACAATCTGCCGCCCTCGAAGCGAAAGGGCACCGCCAAGCCTGCGCTGGATGCCTCCGATCTTCAGGCGGTCACGCGCGACTTCGCCTTCCTCGTCGATGCGGACACGGACGCAGGCCTGCTCGTTCGCGCGGCGTCCGGTGCGGACCGCGCGCTCATCTCCAATGTCAGCGTGTTCGACGAGTTCACCGGCCAAGGCGTGCCGGAGGGCAAGAAGTCGCTCGCTATCGAAGTGACGCTGCAGCCGCGCGACAAGACACTGACGGACGAAGAGATCGACGCAGTGGCCGAAAAGGTCGTCGCAGGCGCGCGAAAGCCACCGGCGGCACGCTCCGCTAGGCTCTTTTCCAGGTTCAAACCGCCAACTCATTGAAGTTGCGGCGGTTTCTACCCTTCATGTTCCCCTTGCGTTCCCCACAAATTCGGATCAAGTTTCGAGTCGATGCACCGATCGTGGTGCATCTCTCATGGAGAAACTCAAATGCCAAAGGGCAAAACAAGTGCATCTGGCAGCGCTGCCAAAACAGGCCGTGTCACTCCGGTGAAACAGACCAAAGGTCGTTCCAGCACCCCCGCAGCGGGAAGCATGTCCAAAGCCGGACAGGGCGCCGCCAAGGCCGGTCGGGCGCGAAAAAAATAGTCCCAACTCTCATTTGATCTCTCTCGAGGGCCACGCTCGTGGCCCTCGTTTTCCCGCCAAGCCGCATCAGCATCGGAAGCGCGTCAGCGTTAGAACTGCCCAAATCCGAAAATCGAATTGGTCTTGCGCTTCTTCTTGCGGCCCGCGCCATAGAAGGGCTTGTCCGCGCACGCGCTGGCGAGCGTCGGGGCGAGTTGCGCGGGGATCGGCGGTGCGGGTGTCCAGGATGCACATAGCGCACCGATCTTGCCGCCGAGCTCTCCGGCACCGGCCGCGCAGTAGAGTCCCGTCCCGTCTTCGCGCGGCGTGAAGGTGATGCCTTTGGCGCCCGCACCATCCCCGAGCCGTTGACCCAGATCGTTGAGTGCATAGATCCGCCGCGTCCCCTCCTGCGGCGAGAAACGTGCGGGGCGGACATGGGTATCCGTGACCGGGATCGCCTCGATGGCGCCGACGGTCCACGCATCTTCAACCTTGGCCAGATGCACCTTCGCCATGAGGCCGTAGTCGCGGCACATGCCGAAGCGCTTCATCTCCGCCGTACCCGGATGCAGAAAATTACCGAGCCCATAGAAGATGAGCGAATCCCCGACACGCTCGACGCCCTGCGCCACGTGCGGGTGATGGCCGACGATCAGGTCGATCCCCTTCTCGCGCGCGGCGAAGTCCCGCCAATCGTCGATCTGGCGCTTGTCGGGCACGACGCGGCCTTCGAGCCCGTAATGGACCGACAGGATGCGATAGTCGGCGGGGATTTCACGCAGCCGATTGACGACGATCTCGAAGTCTCCCCGCCGGCGATATGCCGCCTGACCGGGTTTGTTGTCGCCGGCGCGATGCTCCGCCCGCTGACCTGTGACGATTCCCGTCGCGGCGAAGCCGAGCTTCATACCTTCGATATCGAGGCACCCCGGCCGCGTGGCTTCCTCGAAGTCGCCACCGAGTCCGGCATAGGCGATTGTCTTGCCTTCTCCTCGCGCCGCATTGGCGATAGCGAAATGATAGAGCGTCTCCTCGGCGCCTTTCGGGCCGTAGTCCATGGAGTGGTTGTTGGCGAGGGAGAACAGGTTGAAGCCCGTGCCGAGAAGCGCGTCGAGCCCAGCCGGATGGCTGCGGAAATTGTAGGGCGATGTCTGCCCTTTCATGTCAGGCGGCAAATCGTTGCGGTCCGTCAGCACGGTCTCGAGATTGAGAAAGGCGACGTCGCCGTCCATCTCGCCCGCGATGCCGCTGAGGCTCTCATCGAACGTGAGGCTGCGCCGGTCTTTCGTGAAGCCCCTCGGGTCGACTGGCGCGCCTTTCGGATTGAAGCCCGTATCGCCTGCCAGCACGAGCGTGAGCTGCGTCGGTCCTGCAGGCTTTGGCGCGCTTGCTAGCTTCGGCGTGCCGCCGATGGCCGCCGTGTACTCCGTGCTCGGGCAGGGGCCGATGCGCATGTCGGCCCGTGCTTGCCCGCCCGCGCCAAGGCTCACCAGGAGCATGGCTGTGGTGCAAGCAACGAGGCGCATCCGTCTTTGTCCCTTAGGCGGTGGCTTCGAGTTCGGCTTGAAGCCGAATCGGTTCGGTGTCGAATCCTAGATTATGGTCGCGGGCAAAGTGAACCATGGCGCGCTCCGCCAACGCACTGATGGTCAGGAGCGGGTTGCAGCCGAGCGACCGCGGCATGACCGACCCGTCGCATACATAGAGCCCCGCATGGGTCTCCTCGCCTGTCGGGCTCGCGAACACCTGGCACTTGTGATTGACGGTGCCGGACTCGGCCGTCTCGCCCATGCCGCAACCGCCGAGCGGGTGCGCGGTCGCGGGGCGCGAGCCCATATTGGTGGCGGACAGCGGGTTCTTGATATAGCGCCCGCCGACGAACTCTGCCGCCTTGGTCAGTGCGTCGTCGACGCGGGCGTAAACATCTTGGCTGGCGACATCCGGCCAATCGACCGCGATCGCATCGTCCTTGAGCACGAGGCGTCCCTCAGCGTCGTCGTGCGACACGCAGAAGAAACTCTGCAGATGCGACAGCGGTCCCTTGTAGACACCCTTGATCAGGCTCTGGGCCGCGCCCAGCAGCCGTCCGCCCGCGATGAAGAACACCGGCAGCAGCGGCGCGACCGAGGACGGCATCGTGCCTTCCTGGATAATCATGCTGGCGTTGAGATCATCGTCGTCCGGCAGCTCGATCTGACCCGCCACGGACGTTCCAACGGGGTCCTCGGTGAATTTGGGCGGCTCGCCCACACCGACCGCGTTGGCGCGGTTCTTCCCACCCAAGGCAAAGGCAATGATGTCGCCATTGGCCGAGAAACCCATGCCGAGCCGATCGGAGGTGCCTAGGCCCCTCTCGCGCGAGCGCAGCAGGATCTCGGTGGAGCCCAGCGTGCCCGCGCCGAGGAACACGGTCTTCGCGTCCACCGTAGCCGCCTCGCCCTCATCGGCTGTGGGGTAGAAGTGTACGCGCCAGCCGCCGCTCAGCTTCTCGACATGGCTGACGGAAAGCTCGGTGAAGATCTCGGCGCCATGCATTTTGGCGTCGGCGAGATAGGTGACGGCGACGGAGTTCTTCGCACCCACATTGCAGCCCGAGCAGCAGTCCCCGCAGAGCGTGCAGGCGCGCTGTGCGAGCCCGGCGGGATTGACCACGTCGTCGAAGCTGACCGTGATGGGCGCCGTGACCGGCGCTTTACCGAAAACGCCGCTGGCCGCTTCCAGCGCGCGATACTTGGTGAGTTCAGGCGCACCCGCATAGCGCGTCGGCCGCAGCATGTCCGCGGCCCGGGCAAAGCCGAGGTCAAGCAGACCGTCCTCACGGATTGGATCCGGCCAGGCACGATCGGCGAAGACACGCGCATCGGGGCGCAGAGCGACGCCGGCATTGATCAGTGAACCGCCCCCAAGGCCGCACCCGACCACCACGTTGATGTCCGAGCCCAGGCGAACGTCGTACAGCCCCGTTCCGGACCCGGACCGCTTCTTGCCGCTATGGACCTGAAGCTCGCGCCGAAGCTCGGGCATGCGCGAGGGGAACCCGCCGACCGGCACCTCCCGGCCCCGCTCCAGGACACAGACGCGCTGGCCCGCGCGCGCGAGCCTAGACGCGGCGATGCCGCCCCCATAGCCGGATCCGACCACGACCACGTCGTAGGCCGGCCGCATGGCCGCGCGGTCAAGGGATAGCGTTTCAGGCTGCTGCATGCCTCTCAATACCTCGGCTCCGGCAGGACTTCCAACACGTTATGGACCACGAGATGCGCTCGCTTCACTTCCAATCACACAACCGCGAGTGTCCCTACCGCCCACCTCCGCGACTCCTTATCGTTCCAGACAGACAACAATGTGGAGACGTTCAATGATCGCGCGATGGATTTTCGCCAGCCTGACGGCCGCCTTCCTGGCGCTGTTCGTGCTCGCCATGCATGGCCAAACTGCGATGGCGGAAGACGCGGCGGAGACCAAGACCGCCATTTTCGCCGGCGGCTGCTTCTGGTGCGTGGAGGATGCGTTCGACAAGGTCGACGGCGTGACCGAAACGGTCTCCGGCTATGCGGGCGGCACCCTGAAGAACCCCACCTACGCCAACCACAAGACCCATGTGGAAGCCCTCAAGGTCACCTACGATCCGTCGAAAGTGACTTATGCGGAGCTCCTCGACAATTACTGGCACAATATCGATCCGTTCGATCCGGCCGGCCAGTTCTGCGACAAGGGCCCCGCCTACCATACGGTCGTGTTCGTCACCAACGATGCGGAAAAGGCACTCGCCGAGAAGACCAAGCAGGAGATCGCGGAACAGTTCGGTAAGAAGGTGGAGACCGAGATCCGTCCGACCACGACGTTCACCGCGGCCGAGGAGTACCACCAGGATTACCACACGAAAAATCCGGTGAGCTACAAGTACTACAAATGGGGCTGCGGCCGCGCCCAGCGCCTGTCCGAGATCTGGGGCGACAAGAGCAGCTGATCCGACGCAGAGCAGATACGGCTGAAACGAAAATGGGGCGCGTGCGCATCGCAATGACGACGGGACGGCGCCCCATTCGGCAATCTATGACGGCGTGCGGCTAGTAGCCGATCCAGACGCCGCGCTTGCGGGCCTTCTTCCAGTCCTTGCGGCGGTCCTTCCAAGCGTCGCGGCGATCCTTGCAGGCCTGCTTGTAGGCTTTGCGCGACCACTTGTCGTAAGGGTACATCCATTTCGCGCGGTCGGCGCAGCTGGGAGCCGCGTTGGCCGGGGCCGGGGCCGAAACGAGCGTTGCGCTGCCGGCGATCACCGCGGCGGCTATCGAACACAGAACAAGCTTCTTCATCGCTGGTCTCCTCCGTATGCACGGGATTGGCACGGCACCTCGCCCCAACAGGCAAAAAGAAAGGGGCCCAAATGAGCCCCTTTCTTGCATTTCTGATGTCAATCGATCTCGGATCGATGTGCCCGCTTACGAGCGGTCCTTCAGGAAGTTCAGCTTCGAGAACCGGCCGCCGTCGGCCTTGGCCGACTTCATCGACTTCTTGCACTCGCGCTTGATCTTGACCCGCTCCATCATGCTGGTGGCCTTGACCTTCGCCACTTCCTGGCAGGTCTTCGCGGCCTGGGCCGGGGACGCAAGCGTGGCGCCGGCAATCAGAGCAGCCGCAGCGGTGGCGAGAAGGACATTCTTGTGCATGGATTCAATCCTTAAAGGCAGTCTCTGGATTCGAGACCAGGGGTTGGATGCGAGGCTTCGGTCTCTTTGCGAATCATCCGAATCTCCCGCGATCGGAAGAGCATTCCAATCGGCGAATTTCTACGCGCGGACAACTGCAAAATTACGGCAGTCGCGCACATGGTTTCGCCAAAATTAACAGGCGCCGACACGCGCCTAACTCCCAGCTTGACCTAAAGCCGTTTGCTCCCCTACGTAGCCGTCCATGAGTGCGCCGATACCCCTTTCCCATATCCGAAACTTCTCGATCATCGCCCATATCGACCATGGCAAATCGACCCTGGCCGACCGGCTGATCCAGCTTTGCGGCGGCCTCACGGCGCGGGAGATGAAGGAGCAAGTGCTCGACTCCATGGATATCGAGCGCGAGCGCGGCATCACCATCAAGGCTCAAACCGTGCGCCTGGACTATCGGGCCAAGGACGGAAAGCTCTACGAACTGAACCTGATCGACACGCCGGGCCATGTGGACTTTGCCTACGAGGTCAACCGGTCGCTCGCCGCGTGCGAAGGCTCTCTCCTCGTCGTGGATGCGACCCAAGGCGTCGAAGCGCAGACGCTCGCCAATGTCTATCAGGCGCTGGACAACGATCACGAGATCGTCCCCGTCCTGAACAAGATCGATCTGCCGGCCGCGGAGCCGGAGCGGGTCCGCGCCCAGATCGAGGACGTGATCGGGCTGGACGCATCCGACGCAGTAGAGATCTCGGCCAAGACCGGTCTCGGCGTCGAAGACGTACTCGAGGCGATCGTGACGCGCCTGCCGGCGCCGCAAGGGGATGTGGACGCCCCGCTCAAGGCCATGCTCGTGGACAGCTGGTACGACGCCTATCTCGGCGTCGTCGTGCTTATCCGCGTCATCGACGGCACGCTGCGGAAAGGCCAGCGTATCCGGCTGATGTCGACCGGCGCAGGCTATCAGGTCGACCGTTGCGGCATCTTCCGCCCCAAACAGGAGATGCGCGACAAGCTCGGCCCCGGCGAGATCGGCTTCTTCACCGCCGCCATCAAGGAAGTGGCCGACACCCGCGTCGGCGATACCGTGACGGACGAGAAGAAGCCGACCGAGAAGCCGCTGGCGGGCTTCCAGCCGGCACAGCCTGTCGTGTTCTGCGGACTGTTCCCCGTCGACTCGGGCGACTTCGAGGATTTGCGCGAGGCTGTCGGCAAACTGCGGCTAAACGATGCGAGCTTCGAGTACGAGGTGGAGACATCCGCCGCGCTCGGCTTCGGCTTCCGCTGCGGCTTTCTCGGCCTCCTGCATCTGGAGATCGTCCGCGAGCGGCTGGAGCGGGAGTTCGATATCGATCTCATCGCGACGGCACCGTCGGTCGTCTATCACGTGTTCCTCACCGACGGCACGATGATCGAGTTGCATAACCCTGCCGACATGCCCGAGCCGCAGAAGATCGAGCACATCGAGGAGCCCTGGATCGAGGCCAGCATCCTCGTGCCGGACGAGCACTTGGGGGCCGTGCTGAAGCTGTGCGAGGACCGGCGCGGGCGGCAGAAGACGCTCACCTATGCGGGCGCCCGCGCGATGATCGTCTACGACCTGCCGCTCAACGAAGTGGTGTTCGACTTTTACGACCGGCTGAAGTCGGTGACGCGCGGCTATGCGTCCTTCGATTACCACATCACCGGCTACGAGCAGGGCGACCTGGTGAAGATGTCCATGCTGGTGAATGCCGAGCCCGTGGATGCGCTGTCGGTGATCGTGCATCGGGGCCGCGCCGAGGCGCGTGGGCGCGCCATGGTGGACAAGCTGAAGGACCTGATCCCCCGGCACATGTTCAAGATTCCGATCCAGCCGCCATCGGCGGCAAGGTCAATCGCGCGCGAAACCATCAGCGCCCTGCGCAAGGACGTGACCGCGAAATGCTATGGCGGCGACATCACCCGGAAGCGCAAACTGCTCGAGAAGCAGAAGGCGGGTAAGAAGAAGATGCGCAGCTTCGGCAAGGTGGACATCCCCCAGGAAGCCTTCATCGCCGCCCTCAAGATGGACGCCGACTAGGCGCGCCTCTCTTCCGACGAAACCAAATCGCTACACCTGCGTTATTGATGCGGCACGCCGCGCTTCGGGCGCAATTTCGCGTGCCTTGCAACGATGCCCAGATAGAGCACGCAGAATTATTACATTCTGTGGCCATATTTTCTTTTTCTATACTGTATATTTTCTGCCTCATTGCAGTCTAAGTTGATCGTTTCCGAACACATTCATGGCGCTTATGTGATTTTATCTCGATTTAGAATCATGTTTACTTGACAGATGCGAATCGATCACTTCCCATTCGGCGCGGGGGACGTTTGAATGAGGGATCTATCATGCGGATCGCTTTGGCCATTGGCCTGGCCGGACTGTGTCTGCTGCGCCCCTACGGGGTCGCGAACAGCGCCGAGAGCGGCGCCGGCAATGACGGGAGCCCGCTGAACGCCGGCACCGTGACGATCATGTCCGGCACCACGTTCGACGGGACCGCGGTCGTCGCCCGCGATATCGCGGCCATGATCAACAGGGCTGACTTGAGCAGCGGCGACGTGTCCCTCAGGGCCGTTCCGATGATCGGACAGGGCCCGGCCCAAACCCTCCGCGACGTTCTCAGCCTTGGCAGCGTCGATATGGGCGTAACCCATTCGACGGTTCTCAATCACTATGCCCAGTCCGGCGAACTCGGCCCGATCAAGGACCGCCTCGTCTACGTCGCGAAGCTTTTCAACGAGGACCTGCACCTGCTGGCCGGCGCAGACATCACGACGGTCGAGGACCTGAACGGCAAGACGGTGAATGTCGGTCCGAACGGAAGCGCCACGGAGATTGCGGCGCAGATCCTGTTTGACGCGCTAGAGCTTGAGGTCGAGGCGGCTCACCTCGATGAGGCCGATGCGGTGGCAAAGCTGAAGTCGGGCGAAATCGAAGCCACGATCCTCATCGGAACGACGCCCATCGCCGGCCTGGCCCAGATCGGGGCGGACGCGCACCTCAAACTTCTGCCGGTTCCCTATCCTCAAGGGCTCGAGGACGACACTTATCCGGCCGTCCTGACCCATGGCGACTACCCGGCCCTGATCGAGAGCGGCGCGCGGGTCGACACGGTGGGCATCTGCGCCGTCCTCGTGGCGCTCGGCGACAAGGCCGATGCAGACCGCCAAGCGAAACTCGCTCTCTTCGTGGACCGCTTCTTCTCGAGGTTCGATGCACTCCTGCAGCCACCCAACCACGCCAAATGGCGGGACGTGAATTTCGCCGCGACGCTCGAGGACTGGCAACGCGCCCCGCAGGCACAAGCCTGGATCGACATGGCCCGCTCGACGGCCGTCGCGGAGGCCCGCGAGCGGGAGAGCTTCAAGGCGTTCCTGACGCAGACCGGCGACGTCGTAGCCCCTGACTCTGTTTCCGATGCGGACCAGGAGAAGCTGTTCCGCGCCTTCAAGGCCTGGAGCAAGGCCCAACAATCGAACTGAACGAGCGCCAAGCGCCACCGGCACGTTTACAGGGAGGTCCCCGTGGCAACGCCAGCACTGAGACAAGACGACATTCCGGACGAGGTCCTGCGGCTTGCGGAGGAACTCAATGCCGCTTCCTCCTTCGGCTATAGACTGGCGGCAGCCAATACGGACCAGACCGCGTCCTCGCTCGCCCGGCGTTTCGCACCTGATAGCGTCCGGCAACGCACCACCGCCGCCGATCCCACCCGGCTGGCTCCCGTTGAACCCTCGTCATACCGTCCGGACACCAAGCCCCGGCGCTTTATGCGGACAGCTGCCATCGGCTTTGTCTGTGTTGCGGCTTTGGCCGGCGGGATGATGTGGCTGGGGGGTACCGGTGATCTCGACCTGGACCGCGTGTTCCAACATGCGGGCCTCGTCACCCAAACGGAACCCGCGCCGCGCACATCCGCGGCGTTGTCGATCGACGTCCTTCCGCCTCGCTTCTCCGCTCCCGCCCTCGCGCCGGACGGAGACGGCAAGGTCCGTACGGCGGCCCGGCCTGATGTGGCTCCCCCACTTTCGTCTGGGTTCGCCGTGCGGGCCGGGGAGTCCGATCGCGTCGAAGGCTTGATGGCGCACGGGCAGAAGATGATCGACGCGGGCTATCTCGCCGGCGCACGGGCCTATTACCGCCGGGCGGCGGAAGCCGGGAGCGGCGAGGCCGCTCTCGCGGTGGGCGCAACTTACGATCCGGATATCGTCGCGCGCCTGGGCGTCCAGGGCATCAAGCCCGACAGAACGGAAGCCGCCAAATGGTATGCGCGGGCCGCGGGCCTCGGCATTGCCGATCGGGAGACGACGCTCCAGGCTCTGACTAAAGACTGGGGCCAAGAGACGGCGGCTCCCAAGCAGACGGAGGTCATGGCAGCGGCCCGTCCGGCGCTCGGCGTCTCCGCGCCCATCAAGAACCCTCTTGTGGGGACGCGGAAGCCGCAGGATGCCGACGACGTTGCGGAGCGGCAGCAACTTGCCAGCAACAGCGCGGCTCGGGCGAGTTCGGTCAGGCCGCAATTGCTGGCGTCCGAGGAAGACCCGAAGCCGGGGCCCTTGACCATGCTCATGCGCGCGGCCACCGGCCAATCGGCTCAGGAAGAGTGGATGGAAGTCGCCAGCCCCGTGAACATCCGCAAAGGCCCATCCTCGAACGCCGGGACCGACAAGGTCGCCCCAAGGGGGGCCAAGTTCCGCGTGGTCGGCCGCGAGGGCAATTGGATCCGCGTCGCTGACCCCAAAACGGCGCAGGAAGGCTACATCTACAACCGCTTCCTGAAGGAAAGCAGCGCGCCCTAGGCGTCTTTGACCGCAGGCGCGTTGTGCACCTGCCACGCGAGATAGGTGAGCGCGGCGCCCTCGCTGACGAGGAGTATTCCGAGCATCAGTCCCAGGACCCAGCTCGCCGTGAGCGGCATGTTGGCCCACAAGACGAAGGCCAGAACGATGCCGACGACACCGCTTGCCAGCACCCATCCCCAATTGGGAAACGGCCGGATCGTCAGGGCAAAGATCACCTTTGCGATGCCTTCGACCATGAAGTAGACGATCAGCAGCATCGTCATCACGAGGAGCCCGCTTTCGGGCGAGCGGAGCAGCAGTACGCCAATCAGGACCGCGAGCACGGCGGAGATCAGTTGCAGCCAGAAATGCGGGACGTTGGTAGCGCCGATCAAGCCAACCGCCTGCAGCACCCCGCTGATGATCAGCACCCATCCCAAAAGGGACACGATCGCGACGGACGCGAAAATGGGTGAGATGATCGCGAGCACGCCCGCGACGACGAGCAATACGCCCTGAATCAGGTACCAAAGGGAGTAACGCTTCACGGTCTCGCGCATCGCCTCGCGAAGCGCCGCAGCAGCAGCATCCACTGGAATAGCCATGGGTCGGGCCCTCCTCTAGGGTGTCGGTCGAATCACTCCTGTTCTCCACAGCAGCATACGCCAAGCGGGACCTCGATGAAGCGTCATACAGACGAAGCCCTTGTGTCCGCGATCCGCAAAGCGACTTTCCGGCTGATCCCGTTCCTGTGCCTTGCGTACACGGTCAATTTCCTCGACCGGGTCAATGTGGGCTTCGCCGCGCTGCACATGAACGAAGATCTCGGCTTCTCGCCGGCGGTCTACGGCTTCGGCGCCGGCATCTTCTTTCTCGGCTACATCGTCTTCGAGATCCCCAGCAATCTGGCCCTCCGGCGCTTCGGCGCCCGGATTTGGATCGCGCGCATCATGATTTCGTGGGGCATTGTCGCCTGCGCCATGGCGTTCGTTCACTCGGAGACCAGCTTCTATGTGACCCGTGCTCTGCTGGGCATTGCCGAAGCCGGTTTCTTCCCGGGCATCATTCTGTATCTGACCTACTGGTTCCCGGCGGCCGAACGCGCCCGCATCGTCGCGCTGTTCATGGCCTCGGTGCCGCTCGCGACCGTTGTCGGCGGCCCGATCTCGGGCGCTTTGCTCGAAATGCACGGCTTTCTCGGGTTCAAGGGCTGGCAATGGCTGTTCGTGATCGAAGGCTTGCCGGCGATCGCTCTCGGCATCCTCGCGTTGAAGGTTCTCACCGACCAGCCCGGCGAGGCGGCATGGCTGACTCTTGATGAGAAAACTGCGCTGTCCGGAGCTCTGGCCCGCGAAGCGAAGGAGACGGAGGCGGTCGGCTACGCGGATCTGCGCACGGCATTGACGCGACCGCGCGTGCTGGCGCTGGGCGGCCTCTACTTCCTCATGGTCACCGGGCTTTACGGCATCGGCTTCTGGATGCCGCAGGTTATCAGCGGCTTCGGACTGGACTCGCTCACGGTCGGTTTTCTCACCGCGATACCCTATCTCTTCGCCGCCGTCGCCATGGTGGTTTGGGGCCGTCATTCGGACCGCACGGGCGAGCGGCGCTGGCACATCGCCCTGCCGCTCTTCCTGGCCGCTGCCTCCTTCGCCTGGTCGGCCTATTCGGGCCCGCTCGTCCCCACCATGGTCGCGCTGACGA
Organism: Methyloceanibacter stevinii; assembly: GCF_001723355.1. NCBI lineage: Bacteria > Pseudomonadati > Pseudomonadota > Alphaproteobacteria > Hyphomicrobiales > Hyphomicrobiaceae > Methyloceanibacter > Methyloceanibacter stevinii. The sequence continues at coordinate 269,649 of NZ_LPWE01000010.1, forward strand.
TTGCGACACTCGGCTTCTATGCGGCTTTCGGACCGTTCTGGGCGCTTCCAACCGCGCTCCTGACGGGGGCCGGTGCGGCGGCGGGCATCGCCCTCGTCAACTCCATGGGGAACGCCGCCGGTTTCGCCGGACCCTATATCGTCGGTCTGCTGAAGGAGGCGACGGGCAGCTTCTCGGCGGCGTTGCTGTTTATTGCCGCCGCGCTCGCCCTCGGCGGTCTGATGGCGCTGGGTTTTCGGGACCAGCAAACGGCCGCGAAAGCGCCGGCCTAGGTCGCCGCAGCCGCAGCCGCGTTCTGGCTTTGCACGGTGTCGTCGGACGGCGTGAGCGGCCTTCCCATCGCGGCGTCCTCACAAAGCCCGACCGCTTCATGCAGCGTCGATGCATAGGCGTCCGCATGCACCACGTCGAGGAGCTTGCGCCGGGACTCGGCGTCCTCGTCCTCATCGTCCCGCTCCCAGTAGGCGACGAGGATCAACGTTCCATCGGGCAAGATGCGGCGCAGGCGGCGCACCACGTAGCGAATCTCGACCGGCCCGCCGCCGAAGCGAGATACGACAGGCACACGAGTTTCGCGGGCGTCTCGGTCAGGGCCTCGATCGCGCCAGCGGCGAGCGCGCCGGGTCCGCGGACCTCGGCCTTCATGCCACGTTTCTCCAGCGCGCGGCCGAGCGCCAACGCCGCGGCCTTATCGAGGCCGTTCCGGCCGCCAATGCACAAGATCGGTGTGTCGACGGTCCACCCGGCTTCGAAGTCTTTCGGGTCGACCACCTGAGCGTCCTCAGCCTCGGGCTCGTCGGCGGGCTTGCCGTTCTTGCCGGGATCGGCGCCAACCCGTTCCAGGTGACGGCGCAACCGCGAGAACCAACGCTTCGGTTCGTACTCGTCGAGATTTTCGAGGATCTCGGAAACCGTGGTCGCAATCCGCTCTGTTTGCTTTTCGCTCAGAGTCCCGCGCGCCAGGTCGCGCTCGGCGATCCCGAGCCCGCCGAGCGCAACCTCATCGAGATAGGTGAGAAGGCTCTGGTCCTTGAGCGCGAGCTCGGCCTGGTAAGTGGCGTTGGAGGAATCGCCGATCAGAACGTGCCGGTAGAAACTTTCCGACGGCAGCAAGGCGGGCTGGTCCCCAAGCAGCACGTCGAAGAAGCGCAACCCATCCACATGGCGGCCGAGCACCGCGAGACAAACCGTGATGGGCGTCGCGATGATCAGACCGACCGGCCCCCAAAGCCACGTCCAGAACACCTGGCTGACGATCACGGCGACCGGCGTCACACCGGTACCGCGCCCATAGACCAGCGGCTCGATAATCTGCCCCATGGTGAATTCGCCCAGCACGAACAGAGCGAGCACCACAAGAACGAGAGTCCAGCCCGGATCGATGGCCGCGGCGATCAAGACCGGGATGGCGGCGGCAATATAGGATCCCACATAGGGGACGAAGCGCATCACCATCGCAAGGATGCCCCAAGCGACCGGACTGGGCATGCCGACCGCCCACAGCGCGATGCCGATGAAGGTGCCGTAGGCGGCGTTTACGAGCACCTGGCGCAGGAAGTAGCCGCTGAGCCGCGTCGCGGCCTCGCTCATGGTCGACGTGGCGCGCTGCAGATCGGTCCCGCCGAAGAGGCGTATGATCCTGTCGCGCAGATCCTCGCGCTCCAGAAGAATGAAGACCACGAACAGAAGAATGATGCCCGCCGTCACGAGCGGAGGCAGAACCTTGCCCGCTATGGATCGGTAGAAATCAAGACCCGTGGGCGCGGGCACACGGATCTCGACCGGGATGGGCTCCGGTTCGGAGCTGTCCTCGGTGATCTCGACGTGACCGGGCTTGGTGCCCTCGACCTCCGTGGGCCGGTCCAACTGGCTCTCGAGCTCCGAGAGTACGTCGCCCGCCTTTGTGAGCACCTGGGACTCCGCCGTGGTCTCCCGCAGCATCTGTATCTTTTGCGACAGCGTAAAGCGGTAGCTCGGCAGGTTACCCGCAAGCTTCGTCGCTCGTGGGAGATCATCCAGCCGAGGCCGCCGAGAATCGAGAATGCCACCGCCACGACGACGACCACGGCCAGGATTCGCGGCACTTTGATGCGCCGGAGAAGAAGCAGCGGCGGTGTGAGAACGAAGCTCAGCAGAATCGCCACCGCCAAGGGGAGCAGAACTTCTTGAGCGAAATACAGGCCACCGATCACGATGGCCGCGATCAGAAGCCCTTGGAGAACATTGGCACGGCTGTCTGCCGCGGTCTGCCCGGCCGGCAAAGGCGAACGGGGCGTCATGGCGATCTCCCGGCCGCGGCGGAGCGCGCGGCTTTCGGGCCTAGAGTGCCGTTCCTGTCAGGAAAGCTCAAGCAAGGACGCAGGCGAGCGCGGCGGGGCCTGTGGACGATGCACCGCTCGAAACGAGGGACCTACCCAAGTTCGTCGCCGCGCTCCATGGCCGGAACATCTCGCCCGTGTCCAACGTTTCGGCGTTGCAGAAGTACTGGAAGATCGTGCGGCGGCGGCGGTCAAAGACATCGTAATAACCGGCTGCGCCCCAGACGAGGATCGTCGCTTCGCCGTTCGTCACGCGGTCGGCAAGCTTGGGCGTCGAGGCGCATTGCACGATCAGTGTCGTGGTCCCATCCCGGCCGACACGCGGACGCGACGATGCGGGCGCCGAATCGTCGGGAACGGCCTTTACCGGCAGATCCGCTTCGTCGGCAATGTCGACGACCTCCATCTCGGCCAGGGTTTCGAGCTTGAACGCCGGCGTATGACCCGAGTTGCGGAAGGTGACCTTCACTTTGACGATGCCGTCTGCCTCCGGCGTCTCGACGAATTCGAGCGAGTCCACATCCACATAGGCGCGCAGCTCGGCTTCGTGGTCGCCGGTCCTCGGCGCAGGCGTCAACCGCGCCGGTGCGGCGCCGCCCTCGGCGGCCCGACGTGCCGCGAGCGCGGCGGTGATGATGGGCCACAGCATCAGGAGCAAGATCACAAGGGCAACCAGGCCGATCAACATGATCAGCCGCGTCAGCCGTGCCGTGCTCTCGGATGCGTCCGCCGCACGCGATTGCTGGCAGACGTCGGCTTGATAGGGATGTTGGACGTTCGCGCACGGTTTCGAGATGTCCCATGCAGCCGTCGGCTCTTCGGCTTCTTCGCTCGCTTGTTCGGTTGGCTCAGTGGCGGCCTCGGCATCGTCCGGCGCGTCTTGGGCCCGTGCCGCAGGGGTCCCTAAGACGACCAGGCAGAGCGACAACAGCAAGGCGCAGGTGAGACAAGACCTCGTAAGACAAGACCCGGCGAGACAAACCCTGGCGAAGGCTTTCTGAAGCGAAGACGTCATGATGATGCGCTGAACAATTTCCCCAACCGCGCCGATCCTATGCGCCGAAACGCGGCTTGTCTCGCCCTGCGGCCCGCTTTCGGAAAACTTCTTTTCAAATTGTCTCAAATTGAAGCGATTTGCCGCTGAGCCAACAAAAAGGCCCCGGGCATGCGCCCGGGGCCTGAACGATCCATCCGTCTGCCGCCGGCTAGTTGGCCGAGGCAGGCTTCCCGTCGCCGGAAACATCCTCAACTTCTTGCTCGGAGTCCTGCACGTTGATGATGCTGATCTTACCCTTGGCTGTTTCGAGGGCCGTCTTCAGGTCGATCATACGAATCCCCTGATCCTGACGCGTGCGCACGTAGTACCGGAGATTTTCCAGGTCGTTGACGCTGGTCCACTCGGTGATCTCGGGAGGAAGCTTCGGGTTGCCGTAGATGATCGAGCCTTTCGGAAGGTCGAACTGGTTCAGGATATGGAACGCCGAGAACACGGCGTCCTGCGCCGTCTCACTCGGCGTCGCGTTCTGGCTAAAAAGCGCGGCGCGCACGAAGCGCGACGGCGGCGTGAAGTCGCCGGGCAGGCCGAGCATGCCGGACCCCGATCCGGTCTGCTTGATCGTGATCGGACCCAGCTTCTCCGTGCCCACATCCTTGGGCGTGAGGTTCACGTAGTTGGACAGATTGGTCATCTGCCAGTCGTAGGGCGGCGTGTTGGTCATGACGCCCAGCGGGGCGTTCGTGACTTTGAGCTTGCCGTCGATGGGTTCGACGGCGATGGACTTGCCCGTCTTGTCCTGCACGAAGAAGTGCACGGGGAGCGACTGACCCTCGGCGCTGCCGAAGCCGGGCATGGGCGTGTCCACCATGTCGATGTCCTTGACGGCATCCGCGACCTCGTCGACCGTCGCGAAGTTGCCGAGAACCCAGGCGCCGAAATCCTGAGGGGCGAGCGACTTGTCGGCATTCTCCTTCGTCGACTCCGCGTATTTCGCGTCGCCCGGAAAATAGAACAGGCCGATCGACAACCCTTGCTCGTTCAAACCGTCGGCGATCAGGTAGGTCGACCCCATGCCGTTCATGCCCGCGAAGCCGTACTTGGCCTTGTAGCTCATTCCCTTGCTTCCGTCGGGAAGCGTAGCGGCGAACTCGTTGCCGGCCGGCACGACGAGAACGTTGGATTCGAGCGGGAAGCCGAACTCGAGGGTGCGGGCGCGAATGGCGGCGCCATCTTGAGCTTTGAGGCTAATGCCCGTGCACGCAAAGGCAGGTGTGGTCGCTAAGGCAAGTGAAGCGGCGAAGGCGTAGGTAGCAGCGCGGCGGATCATGGAACATCTCCTTGGACGAAACTCGGCAGGAGAATGCGCTGCGGCTGTGAAAGCTGCGTTAAGCGACCTCGCAACTTCCACAGAAGGTTATCGAGGACCGGTGAAACCCACTCGAATTTTCGTAAAAGCCGTTGGCGCGCCGGTCGCACCGATCCGGCTGCGCGCTCAAACGAACAACGCGCCTGGGTCAACAAGACGGGGCCGCGATATCGCGGCCCCGTCTCGAGGTTTAATGCACGTCAGGTTGGACGCCGGAACCTCTTCTCAAGTACCGCCACTCTTTCGCGGCCTATTTGAGGGTCTCGATATAGGCCGCGACGTCGGCAACATCGTCATCCGTGCCCAGCATCTTGGCCATGGGGGCCATCTGCTGGCCATGGGTGTCCTTGGGGTTGGCGCCCCGCACACCCGTTTTGAAGTTGTTCAGCTGCCGGACCGTATACCAACGGCATGCCGGCAATCGGCGGCGCGCCGAGCGCCTCGTTGCCAGCCCCGGTCGGCCCGTGGCAGGCCGCGCAGGTCGCATATAGCTGTTTTCCGTGATCGGCGTCGGCGGCGAGGGCGTCCGACGCGGAGAAAGCCGCAATGGCAGCGGCCGCAAGTACCAGATGTTTCGTCATACCCAGCTCCCGAAACGATTTTTATGCAAACGAAGTCGAGATACTGGCGATTTTACCGCGTGTTTGCGCGATGGAGAAGTGGCGCGCAGCCGGAAATCGGCGCCGGATCAGGCGACATTCGCCCCGAGTAGTGACCCGATAAAGTACGTTGCCGCTGCCGCGACCGAACCGACGACGAGCATGCGCGCGCCACCGATAAACGCATTCTTGCCCGAGAAGAGGCTGAGCGCGGAGCCCACGCCGAACAGCGCGATCCCTGCCAGGACCGCAGCGATGACGATGCCTTCCTTCTCGTACCCGAGGAGGTAGGGAATAAGCGGCACGCACGCGCCGACACTGAACGTAAGAAAGGACGAGATGGCCGCGCCCGCGGGAGAGCCAAGCTCTTCAGGATTCAGTCCCAGTTCTTCGCGGGTGAGCGCATCGAGCGCCTGTTCCGGATTCGCAATCAGATGCTTGGCCATGTCGCGCGCTTCGTTGAGGGGAATGCCGCGCGCTTCGTAGATGAGTGCGAGTTCTTCAGCTTCCTGATCGGGATAGCGTTCGAGCTCGTCCTTCTCCTGTGCGATTTGATGCTCGAACATTTCCCGCTGCGACAACATGGAGATGAACTCGCCGGCGCCCATCGAGAACGCGCCCCCCAGCAGTCCGGCGATGCCGGTCAGCAGAATCTCGCTCGGCCCAACGCCTGCGCCTGCCACACCCATCACAAGGCACGTATTGGATACCAGCCCATCGTTCACACCGAACACGCCCGCGCGCAATGTGCCGCTCGTGTAGTTCTTGTGCTGCGTCCGATGTCGTCGACGGACGTGGGCCAGGGATGGCCGCTGCCGTCGGTCTTCTCGCCCTTCGGCTCCTCGGCCCTGCCACGATAGACGGAGATGCCCCGCACCTTGTGTGCGGACAAGACGTTGCGCATGGCGCGCGGCGGCAGGATGCCCAAAAGAAAGACCATGATGCGCGAGCGCATCGACGGCGTGAACGCCGGAACCTGCTTGAGGTCCTTGGCGAGAATCGCGGCCTGCGTCTCAGCCGCCTCGGCCATTTTGCGGAACAGTTTGGCGCGCCTGGGGTCGGGCTCGTTGGCCGCGACGGCGCCGGACAGATAGGCCGCAGTCTTCTCCGACCGCCAACGATCGAGCACGTCTTCCATGGTGTTCTCCGCTAGACCAGATTCACGGTGCCCGTCTCGAGGTCGTAGACCCCGCCGGCGATCTTCACCTTACCGGCCATGACAGCCTCGCCGATGATTTCGGACTGCGTCTTCAGCCGCGTCATACCGAGGCGCACGTTCTCCTCGATCGATGCCGCCAGGTAATCGCCGGGATGCTTGCCGTGTGCCGTGATGACCGCGGGCTGGATCGCCTTGACCAGCTCGGGCAAATGGCCCGGTAGTTCCTTGCGCTGCATGGAGGCGCTGAGCGCCGTCAGCACGGCGCCACATCCGCTATGGCCCAAAACGAATATCAGCGGGATGCCGAGGCTCGTCACGGCGAATTCGAAACTCGCCAGTCCGTAATTGCTGACGACATTGCCGGCGTCGCGCGACACGAACAGATCGCCGGGGCCCTGGTCGAAGATGATCTCAGGCGGCACGCGGCTGTCGGCGCAGGAGAGAATGCCGGCGATGGGATGCTGGGCTTGGACGCGCGCGGCGCGCTCAACCGAGAAGTCCCTGTCCTTGCCGCCGTCGGCTTTGTAGCGGGCATTGCCCGCCTTCAGGCGCTCCAGGGCCTCGGCGGGAGGGATCGCATTGGGTGGCGGCGCCTTGTCCTCCGCATGCGCACCGACGCGCGGCACTATACCGGCCGCAACAAAAGCACCGGCGCCGGCGACAAGCGCACGGCGCGACAGCGTTGCGTGTTCGGGGCAATCACACATGCGTTCCTCCAATCCCAGTTTTTCTGATTTTCTCTGAAGCGTCCCGCGCGGGCCGGTCCCGGTCAAGGCGTTCGCATAAAATTCACGCCGTGACCGGCGTGCGACGAACGCCCGACCCGGCACCCTAACGGGTGATGCGAATCGTGGTGTTGCTCTTACCGTACCGCTGCACGAGAGCGTAAAGCCGCGCGGCGTTCGACGGGTGCAGCCGCACACAGCCATGAGACGCAGGCCGGCCCAAGTGCTTCGTCTCATACGAGCCGTGGATCGCATAGCCGCCCTTGAAGAAGATCGAGTAGGGCATCGGCGAGCCGTTGTAGATCGTCGACCGATGGTACCTGACGAGACTGTAGGGCTTGTACGTCCCAGTCGGCGTCCGGTAGCCCGGCCGCGCGGTCGAGACTTTCCACGTATAGGCAGGCTTGCCGTTGACATAAACGTGCATCCGCTGGCTCGAGAGATCGATCTGCGCCACGACGCCGGCAAAGGCCGTGGCCGGCAGGCATACGGCTGCGCCCAATATCGCGATCAGGACCAAGAAACGTCGCATTTGTTGTGTCTCCTCCGTGGCTCAACTCACACTCAGGATCGGCGGCGCGGACGCGCGTAGGCCCTCAAATCTCCGACTTCGGACCAGTCGAGGGCATCAGTCTATCGCCATGGGCTGAACATCTCCTGAATGTCTGGTGCGAGCCGTCCGGGCCCAAAGCCATACCGATTCAACACCCTTAAGAGGCTGCTACTATTGGTCTTGTTTGTGTTAAGCTTTCGCTTTCAACGTCGTCAGCTAGCGGGGCACATGTCATGTGGCTGGAGGACAATGCGTAGGCTGATCATCGGCCTACCACTTTTGTTCCTGATGACCGGCATCGCCGCGGCAGAGGTAGCCTCGCCGCAGGCGGCCGTGCGGCCTCAGCACGTCGCGCCGCCCGGCGCGGATACGCCCCAGCAAGACAACACGCTCAACGAGGCGCAACCGGCGGACGGCAGCCCCGACGACGAGGGCGAAGACGTAGCGGCCCAGGCGGATGTCCCCATGGAGCTTCCCCTGCGCCGGCCCGATCCGCCAAAGAACATTCCACCCGCGAAACTGGCTCCCGCCAACGATCTGTTCGGATCGGTCGCGGACCCGGCGCCGCTCTCCGCGCGAGCGATCGGCGGCTACACCAAGGGCTGTCTGTCCGGCGGCATCTCGCTGCCCATCAACGGTCCGGACTGGCAGGTGATGCGCGTATCGCGGAACCGCAACTGGGGAGCGCCGCAGCTCATCGACTATATGGAACGGCTCGCCAGCGACGCGCATGCTCTTGACGGGTGGCCGGGGCTGCTGGTGGGCGACCTCTCTCAACCCCGCGGCGGCCCCATGCTCACCGGTCACACCAGCCATCAGATCGGTCTGGATGCGGACATTTGGCTGACGCCCATGCCCGACCGTGTGCTGACGGAAGACGAGCGTGAGGAGATGACGGCCGTCTCGATGCTGAAGGACCCCTTCAACGTCGATCCCGAAGTCTTCACCGATTTGCAGATAAAGCTCATCCGGCGCGCGGCCTCCTACCCCCAGGTCGGACGGATCTTCGTCCATCCCGCGATCAAGAAAGCGCTCTGCGCGCGGGCGGATGTGGCCGGCAAGAACAAGGCGTGGCTCGCGAAGGTCCGCCCCTGGTGGAATCACCACTACCATTTTCATGTCCGCCTGAACTGTCCGCCGGGAATGTCCGGATGCGACAGCCAAACACCGGTGTCGGGCGACATCGGCTGCGACGACAAGCGTTCGTGTATTGGGACAAGAAGCTAAAGATCTCCGCCAAGTGGGCGACCGACCACGGCTTCAGCCCCTTGGATCCGATCCGGCGCCGGCCCAGCGTTTCCGACCGGAAGAAGCGCGGCAAACTCGGGGATCTGCCGAAAGACTGTCAGACCGTCCTGACATCTGGCGGCGTGGAGCCGCTCAAAGTGGGTGACGAGCTACCTGAGGTCGCCGTCGAGGCAGCGACCAGCAAGGACGCAGGTCCCGGTGTGCCGGTCCTCACCAAGGAGGAACTCGCCGCGTTCCTGGGTGCGAAGCCCAAGAAAGTCTCGATGCAGGTGCCCGAGCGCAATCCCATACGTTGACGGGCGCTGTCGCGGCGATGCGCCGTCTTTGCGTGCATCGCTTCTTTCGGGCACACTCCCGGCCATGTTGCAGCGGCGCTCAAATCCGTTCGAAGGTCAAAAGAACGTCTTCGGAGATCCCCTCAGGCCGTGTTCGGACCGGCCGCTCACAGGGTTCTACCGGACAGGCTGCTGCCACACCGGCCCCGAGGATGCCGGGCTGCATACGGTCTGTGTCGAGGTGACCGAGGCGTTCCTGACGTTTTCCAAGGCGTGTGGGAACGATCTTTCCACGCCCGTGCCGGATTTCGGCTTTCCGGGCTTGAAGCCGGGGGACCGTTGGTGCCTGTGCGCGGCCCGCTGGCTCGAGGCGTTCGAGGCCGGTAAGGCGCCACGGGTCGTCCTTGCCGCGACGCACGAGGCCACGCTCGAGCTCGTGGAACTCGAAGACCTCAAACGCTATGCCATCGACCTGGCCTGAGCGCGGCCGCGACAGGCACAGAACTGGCTTGTTGCGCCCATCCGGAGGTGGCAGCATGCGCGCCGAGTCCACGAACGGGTCCCCTGCGGCGCAATGAGCGAAAAAACAGACGACAAGAAATCCACGCGGGCGCGACGCCGCCAGAAGCGCCAGATCTACCTCAAGGGTCACAAGCGCAAATTCCTGGTCGTCGTCGACGAGACCCCGGAATGCGAGAGCGCGCTTGCCTTTGCCGCAAGCCGCGCGGAGCGCACCAAGGGCAAGCTCGCGCTCCTCTACGTGATCGAACCCGAGGACGGCGCCATGCACTGGCTCGGCGTGGAAGAAATCGCGCGCGAGGAGGGTCTGAACAAGGCGAAGGCCGTCTTTCGCCTTTTTGGACGTAAACTCAAAGCTCTAGGGTTCGAAGACCTGGAGCCCGAGGAGATCGTGCGCGAAGGCTCCAAGGACGAGGAGATCACACAACTCATCGAAGAGGATCCCGATATCGGCGTGCTGGTCCTCGGCGCTTCGAAAGATCCGTCCGGCCCCGGTCCGCTGGTTTCGAGCCTCGCGGGCGGACGACTGGCAGGCGTGTTTCCGACGCCGATTACCGTCGTTCCGGGGCATCTTTCGGCGGAGGAAATTCTTGCGCTCGCTTGAGGGCGCTGCGGCCTCTCAAGACAGGCAAATCTAGGCCGGTGCCGCCTTGACTTTGAGGTCTTGGAGTCACAAGTATAGAATAATTCTAAGCTATTGAGATTCGACTCAGAAGAGGGTCCGTCATGTTCATCCAGACCGAGGCGACGCCAAATCCGGCGACCCTGAAATTTCTCCCTGGACGAACCGTCCTTGGCGATCACGACGCGCTCGAGTTCCGCGCCGGCGACGAGGGCGAAGCGTCACCGCTTGCCTCGCGGCTGTTCGAGATCGACGGCATCTCCAGCGTGTTCCTCGGCTCCGACTTCATCAGCGTGACCAAGAGCGACGGCGAGTGGCCGCACCTGAAGCCCGCCATCCTCGGCGCGATCATGGAGCACTACCTGTCCGGCGAAGTCACCGTGGACGAGGCGGACGAGATCCAGCCGGGCGGCGAAGAGTTCTTCGAGCCCGAGGACGAGGATACGGTCAAGACCATCAAGGAACTGCTCGATACGCGGGTCCGGCCCGCCGTGGCCCAGGATGGCGGCGACATCACGTTCCAGGGCTATCGTGACGGCGTGGTCTATCTGCACATGCGCGGCGCCTGCTCCGGCTGCCCGAGCTCCACGGCGACGCTGCGGCACGGCATCGAGAACCTGCTGCGGCACTTCATTCCGGAAGTCCAGGAAGTCCGCCCGATTTGACGGACCGCCTCCCAGACGGCTCCTTCGCACAGCTATTTCACGACGCGCGAACGCACAATGCCTGGCAGGACCGGGATGTGCCTGACGCGCTGCTGCGCGAACTCGTCTCGCTCGTCCTGCTCGGGCCGACCAGCGCCAATTGCAGCCCCGCACGATTCGTTTTCGTGAAGTCGCCTGAAGCCAAGGAACGGCTGAAGCCGTTCTTGTCGGAAGGCAATCGGGAGAAGACCATGCAGGCCCCGGTCTGCGCGATCATCGGCCACGATCTCGACTTCCACGAACACCTGCCCAAGCTGTTTCCGCATACGGACGCGAAGAGCTGGTTCACCGGCAAGCCCGAGAAGATCGCCGAGACCGCCTTCCGCAACGGGACGCTGCAGGGTGCCTATCTCATCATGGCCGCGCGGGCCCTCGGGCTCGACTGCGGCCCCATGTCGGGCTTCGACCCGGCCGGCGTCGACGCCGCCTTTTTCGACGGCACGAACGTCAAATCGAACTTTCTGTGCAATCTCGGCTATGGCGACAGCTCGGCGCTGCGTCCCCGATCGCCGCGATTCGACTTCGACCAAGTCGCCCGCATCCTCTAAGACCACCTCATGAATATCTTAGCGCTCGATACGAGCATGGGAGTCTGCGCGGCTGCCGTGCTGCGGACCGGCCCTTCCGCGCAGCTCGAAGTCCTGCGCGAGACCGAGATGCTGCGCGGCCACGCGGAAGCGCTGATGCCGATGGTCGAGGCGGTCCTGGCCGAAGCGGCCCTCGAACCGGCCGACCTCGACACGATCGCCGCCACGCAAGGGCCCGGCAGCTTCACGGGCGTGCGCATTGCCATTGCGGCGGCACGTGGGCTGGCCCTGACCTGCCGGGCCACCCTTTTCGGCACCGACAGTCTCACAGTGATGGCACGCCGGGCTCTTCGGGAGGGCCTTGCCCCGAACGCACCGTTTGCCGTCGCTGTCGATGCGCGGCGCGGCATGCTCTATTTCGGCCTCTTCGCGCCCGATGGATCGCGGCTCGATGGCCCCGCTCTCCTCACGCCCGAGGACGCCGCGGCCAGCCTGCCCGTCGGCGTCGCCCTCGCTGTCGGAAGCGGGGCGGCACTGTTGGCCGAGGCGGCTGCGGCAAGGAACCAGGAACTGGCGCCTGCCCTGCCCGGCCTCCAACCCGGCGCAATGGCGCTGGCCGAACTTGCCGCCGAAAGCGATGAGCGCACCCCCGTCCTGCGGCCGCTCTATTTGCGGCCTCCGGACGCAAAACCCCAGAACACAGCCCTGGAGCGGCGGCCGTGACAGGGCAGGACGACGCCGTGGACATCCGAGTCCGGCGGGCAACCCCCTTCGACGCCGCGCTCTTCGCCGCTCTCCACCAATCGTGCTTCGCTACAGGCGAACAGTCTCACCAGCAGCGCGCCTGGGACGAGCGTCCATGGCCCAGTTCATCGCCGGCCCCTCAACGCTGTGCCTCCTGGCGACGTTTGGCGCGGAGGACGCCCAGCCGGCCGGTTTTCTCATCGCACGCGCGGCAGGCGACGAGGCGGAGTTGCTCACGATCGGCGTGGTGGCCGACTTGAGGAAACGTGGTGTGGGCCGGGCGCTCTTGCGGCACGCGGTGGAAGCCCTCAAGGCGAGCGGTATCCAGGCTCTCTTTTTGGAAGTGGACGAGACCAATGCGCCCGCGCTCACGCTCTACCGGCAGCTGGGAGCCGAGGCGGTCGGACGGCGGCCCGGCTATTACGAGAACGGTGGTGATGCCGCCGTCCTGCGCCTCGATCTTCAGTCCTGATCTTCGTTCTTGCCCTTTAGGACCCACGACCCGATGATGCGCGATGTCGCGAACAACCCGAGCCGTGGCGGCGCCGATCATCGGCCGAGCGCCGACCACGTCGCGCCCGACGAGAGCCATGCCCAAGCAGACCAGGCGTGAGAGCAGGTTGGAGCGCCTTTGCGCCGAGCGGGGCCTCCGGATGACCGGCCAGCGGCGCATCATCGCGCAGATCCTGTCCGACGCAGACGATCACCCTGATGTCGAGGAAGTCTATCGGCGCGTGGCGGAGCGCGATCCGCACATTTCCCTGTCGACCGTGTATCGCACCGTCCGGCTCCTTGAAGACGAGGGCATCGTGGAGCGCCACGATTTCGGCGACGGCCGCGCGCGCTACGAGCCGGGCGACCACGAGCACCACGATCACCTCATCGATGTGACCACGGGTGACGTCATCGAGTTCACCAACGAAGACATCGAACGCCTGCAGGAACGCGTCGCGGCCGAGCTGGGGTTCAAGCTGATCGGCCACCGGCTCGAGCTTTTCGGGAAGCCGCTCAAACCCCAGAACGACAAGGACGAGACCTAAGCGGCGCCCGTTCCCCGCGCGTGAGGTTTGACTTCCGACACGCCCCGGGACAACGTTAACGAAAGGTTAACGGGATGAAGGGGTGCGTGATGGGTTTGCGCGTTTTTTTTGGCGACGGCGTTGATGCTGCTGACCTCGCTCGCCTTTGCGGAGCACGCGATCTCGCTCGACGCGGAAACCCGCCCACGCCGCAAGCGACGACACCCCCAACCCAGGCAATAGCGTCAAGTCCTGCCACCGCCGAGCAGCGCCCGCCGCGGCCCCTGTGAAAGTGGCCTTCCCGTCGCAGATGAACATCACTCTCGTCCAGACCGGACGCCGCGAGGTCTGCGATACATTCAATTTCGGCGGGGGCGATGTCCGGACGGAGTGCACGGTCGAGCCGCTGCGGGTCCGCGCCGAAAACCCCGCCTTGCGCGGGATCTGCATCACGCGGTATGGGAATCGAACCTGCTATTGATGCTTTGAGTTTCTCGTCCGCCGCTGATCCTCGCCCGCTTCGCTCCTGACCGATGAAAAACGTGCGCGCATTTCTGGTGCTGGCGACTTTCTTCGCCTTCACCCTTCCCTTGATGCCCTTGCAGCACCTGTTCGTCCGGTCGCGATCGCGGTTCGCCCGCACCTTCCCGCATTGGTATCACCGCCAGGTCTGCCGCATCGTCGGCGTCCGCATCAATGTGGATGGTGAGCTTGCGCGCCAGAACGGCGTCCTCGTCGTCTCGAACCACGTGTCCTGGCTCGACATCACCGTGTTGTCCGCCGTGGCGCCGGTCTCGTTCGTGGCGAAGCAGGAAGTCTCGACCTGGCCCTTCGTGAAATGGCTGGCGAAGCTGCAGCGCTCGGTCTTCGTTGACCGCGAGCGGCGCACGCAGACGGGCACGAAGGCGAACGAAATCCTCGACCGGCTCGAGGCGGGCGACCATGTGGTGTTCTTTGCCGAAGGAACGTCCAGCGACGGCAACGGGGTGCTGCCCTTCCGCTCGGCGCTGTTCGCGGCGGTGAAGCCGCCCGCAAGCGACACGACAGAGTCCGACGTCTCCGTTCAGACGTTGGCGCTTGCCTATACGAAAGCTTATGGGTTGCCGCTCGGACGGCGCGGCCGTCCGCAAGTCGCCTGGTATGGCGACATGGACATGGCCAGCCACGCCTGGCGGCTGTTGGGACTGGGGCCCTCGAGGCCAACATTCGGATTGGACCGCCCGTGCCGCTTGACGACTTCGCCGATCGCAAGGAACTGGCGCGCTATACGGAAGACAAGATCCGAAGCGACGTCGTCGAGCTGCTGCGCGGACGGCCCACCGAATGAGACGGCGGCGCTAGATCGCGCGCCGCAGCCTGATCGTGTCCATGACGGACGCCGGCGCGAAGGTTCCATTCGGCAACTGCCGGATGAAGCCCGCCTTGACGACATTCATGAGCGTCATGTGCACCGTCCGGTCCGGGTTGTCGCCTTCGGCGAAGTACCCCTCGTGGATGGCGACACCGCATAAATCGTCCAAGCTCATGTTGCCGACTTCGCCAAGCTTGCGGATCAGGAAGTCCGCAAGGGGCTGCCGCTGCGACGGACCGCGGTCTTGCTGCACCGGCTCGTATTGCCGGGGCTGCTCCTCACGGCGCGGCGATTCTTGGCGCGGTGCTTCCTGACGGACGGGCTCCTGACGGGAAGCCTCTTGCCGCGGCGCTTCCTGACGCGGCTCGGGTGCGCGGGCGGCAGGCCGATAAGGCGCCGTCTCGACCGGACGCCGTTCCGCTGCCGGGCGCTCCATGGGAACCGGCCGCTGCGGCCGGGCTTCCGCTGTAGCGGGCTGCCGGTGGTCATCCTCGGCGCGGGCTGCCGGGCGCGGCGCGTAGCGCGGCTCGGGCTCGCGCCGGACAGGCCTCGCCTCTTCGGCGGGCGCTGCCTGCCGGGCAGGTTCCGCCTCGGCGACCGCAGGCCTGCGATAGGGTACGTCCTCGGGAAGGTACTCAGATTCCTCGTCCACGTAGTCGGACTCGTCATACGCTTCAGGCGCGGACACGACCGGAGCCTGTTCGGGCGTCTGCTGGGGCTGCGCCTGACGGCGCTCCTCCGCCACGTCCGGCGCGCTCATGATGCGCCGATATTCGCGCTCCATGAGCATGCTGACCGCTTCGAGCTCGGCCTGAAGATCGGCGATCTTCGACTCATGCTCGCGCGTGAACAGTTCCATCCTCTTTTCGAATTGCGCTTGTGCCGCGCCGATCTGCTCCTCTAGGAAGCCAGCGCGGTCTTGTAGGTCCCCGCGAATATCACGCATCTCTTACCCCCA
Organism: Methyloceanibacter stevinii; assembly: GCF_001723355.1. Classification (NCBI taxonomy): domain Bacteria; kingdom Pseudomonadati; phylum Pseudomonadota; class Alphaproteobacteria; order Hyphomicrobiales; family Hyphomicrobiaceae; genus Methyloceanibacter; species Methyloceanibacter stevinii. The sequence continues at coordinate 285,333 of NZ_LPWE01000010.1, forward strand.
GAAATCACTGAACCTCAATACAACTGAAATCCGGGCAAGGGGTTCCTGCGGGCCACAACTGACCTCGCCGACCGCCGCCCGGTACGTTACGCAGAACTCGTAGACGGGGCGCCGAACTCAGCCTCAGCATCGGCGCCAACACTCAGCATTTTACCGTTAACCGCCTGCAGAGTCTCGCACTTCCGGACCCCTGCGGTGTCACGCAACAAAGCAACGTCTCATTAACGTTAATCCGGCGGTCTCGGATCAGCCGGCCAAGACAAAACTAAGACGTGCGCTGAACAATTGACCAAGATGTGACACCGGAGGGTGTCATTAACTTGTCAAGTTTGGGGTGAACCGGCGGCACGCGGCCGCTTCTCCTGCGCCGCCTCTTGGGACGGGCTCGACATTTCTGGCAAGAATGCCGCGAGCAGTCCGATGGCGGGCAGAAACGCGCAGACGTTGTAGACGAACGTGATGCTCGTCGCGTCGGCCAAGCGACCGAGAAGCGCCGCGCCAATGCCGGCGATCCCAAAAGCCAGGCCGAAAAATAGCCCGGCGACCATGCCCACCCGTCCCGGCAACAGGCTCTGGGCATAGACGATGATCGCGGGATGCGCCGAGGCGAGGATCAGTCCGATGATCACGCTCAGGACGGCCGTCGCGAATAGGCCCACATGGGGCAGCGCCAAGGTGAAGGGCAAGACACCGAGAATGGACCACCAGATCACGCGGCGGCGCCCGATGCGGTCGCCAATGGGGCCGCCAATGACCGTGCCCGCCGCGACCGCCCCCAGGAACAGGAACAGGTAGAGCTGGGCGGACTGCACCGACAGGTCGAATGTGTGCACCAGATAGAAAATGTAGAAGCTCGCGATCGACGCCAGATAGAAGTGCTTCGAGAAGGTGAGCGTAATCAGGATCACGATCGCCTTGGCCACCTTGCGCCGTCCGAGCGCCGCGATCGCCTCCCGCTCTTCGGGGTGGGAGATCGGGCGGATCTTGAGCGCCTTGCCGTACCACGCGCCGACACCGCCCAGGATCACCATGCCCACCAGCGCCACCACCGAAAACCAGGCGATGGAGCCTTGCCCGTAGGGCAGCACGATGAATGCCGCGAGCAGCGGTCCCAGCGCCGTGCCGAAGTTTCCGCCGACCTGGAACACCGCCTGGGCTGTGCCGTGCTTGCCGCCGGAAGCCAGCCGCGCCACCCGCGAGGACTCGGGGTGAAACACGGACGAGCCCATGCCGATCAGCGCGGCGGCGACAAGGACGGTGGTGTAGGTGGTCGCATAGGCGATCAGGAGCAGTCCCGCGAGGGACGAGCCCATGCCGGCCACAAGCGAATAAGGCGTGGGGTAACGGTCGGTGATGTAGCCGACAAAGGGCTGAAGCACGGACGCGGTCGCCTGAAACGTGAAGGTGATGAAGCCGATCTGCGCGAAGTCGAGCGCGAGCGACGTCTTCAACATCGGATAGATCGCCAGGATCAACGACTGAATGATGTCGTTCAGCATGTGGCACATGCTGATCGCCGCAAGCACGGTCACCGCCATTTTCTGGGCCGGCCCGTTCGAGGCAGGCGCCGGCGCCGTCGCGATCTTCGTCTCAGTCGTCATCCGATTCGTTCCAGTTCAAGTCCGCCCGCAGGAGTGGGGCAAACGGCCCCCTCAGCGCAAGCCCCGAGTCCGAGGGCGGCCGCATTCCACAGACGGGAAGTTCTTCCCTAGGATTTCCGGGATCATCGCACGTGCATTTTTGGGCACAGGCCCACGCTCCGCGCGTTGGCGGACGCGCCGATGTCTGCGACCACACGCATATCAGACACAACATGCACCCCGACACGGAGGTCACCCATGGAATTCCCGGTACGTCAGTTCATTCTCGCAACCGCTTTGGGCACGGCCGCCTGTTCCGTCGCCGCCGCTGCCGACGTCGCGGCACCGCAGCGCAAGGCCGGTCTCTGGGAGATCACGACCGTGGCGCCCGTGTCCGGCATGACGACCCGCAAGGTCTGTGTCGGCGAGAATGACGACATCATCCGGCCTGAAGGATCGGACTGCACGGAGCCGAAACTCACCCCGCTCAACGAAGGAACCATCGTCACCGTCGAGTGCACCAACAAGGACGGCAAACAGATCATCAGCTCCACCTTCACCGGAGACTTCGAGACGCGTTACCACGGCACGATGAAGACCACCTTCGACCCGCCGATCGGCGCCATCCGCCGCATGGGCGTGAATATCGACGGGAAGTATCTCGGCCCGGACTGCCCCGAGGAGACCGACGACGACGCCGAGTAGCACGCAATACGCGTGCTCAGGCGCATTATGGCACTTTTGTTGCACTGCTAATCCCTTTACGCGCCGCGCCGACGGCGGCAATCGCCGTCCGCGACGCACCCGGCAAGACTTGAGGCCCTGCAAGGTCCGCGTTGGCAGGACGTCAGAGCCAGGAACGAGAGGGAATAGCCATGGATGCGATCCTGAACGAGGAGAAGAAGTCGAAGAAGGACAAGAAGCCGAAGAAAAACGGCAAGCTGGCCAAGCACTTGTCCGATGAGGAACTCGCCGCCGCCGACCTTGCGGTCGGCGATGTGAAAGCGAAAACCCGGAAAATCAAGAACGACGTCTACGAAAAGGAACTCGCCAAGCTCCAAGTCGAGCTGGTGAAGATGCAAGAGTGGATCAAGGCGGAGAAGCTCCGCGTAGTCGTGATCTTCGAAGGCCGCGACGCAGCCGGAAAAGGCGGCGTTATCAAGCGGATAACGGAAAGCCTCAATCCGCGCCTGTGCCGCGTCGTGGCGCTCGGCACGCCGACGGAACGCGAAAAATCCTCCTGGTATTTCCAGCGCTACGTTCCGCATCTGCCGGCGGCTGGCGAAATGGTCCTGTTTGACCGCAGCTGGTACAACCGCGCCGGCGTCGAGCGCGTCATGGGGTTCTGCTCTGATACCGAGTATCAGGAGTTCCTGCGTAGTTGCCCGGAATTTGAGCGCATGCTGGTGCGCTCTGGCATTATTCTCATCAAATATTGGTTCTCCGTCAGCGATGCGGAGCAGGAGCGGCGCTTCCAAAAGCGCATGACCGACCGGACCCGGAGCTGGAAGCTCAGCCCGATGGACGTGGAGTCGCGCTCGCGCTGGGTCGAATACTCACGCGCCAAGGACAACATGTTCGCGCATACCGATATCAAGCAGGCGCCCTGGTACGTGGTGAAGGCCGACGTGAAGAAGCTCGCCCGGCTGAATTGCATCACGCATCTGCTCAGCCAGATCGAGTATGGCGATCTGACCCCGACGCCGCCGTCTCTGCCGCCGCGCCCCAAGGGCGGCGACTATGTCCGGCCACCGCTCGAGGACCAGACCTTCATCCCGGACTATTTCTAGCGAGGCCCTACTCCAGCTCGACACCGACGGTGTCGAGCTTCACGCCCTTGGTCTCGATCCGGAACAGCCAGGTGATCAGCGCACCCAGCACCGAAGTTCCGACGAGAATGTAGAGAAGAGCCTGTGTGCCGATATCGGCGAGCAGGATCGGGAAGAGAAAGGCCGTGGTACAGGCGCCGATCTTGGCGAAGGACGCAGCCAGCCCAGCGCCCTTCGCTCTGACCTTGGTCGGGAAGACTTCGCCCGCGATCAGATAGGTCTGGGCGTTCGGCCCGAGATTGGTCATAAAGTTGAACAGCATAAAGCCGGCGAAGATCAGGACGAGCTTCAAGGGATCGTCGTTCGAGAACAGCGCCGACTGCGCCGCGATGAAGAGCCCGGCAGCGCAGCCGACAAAGCCGACTACCTGAAGCTTGATCCGTCCGACTTTGTCGGACAGCAGCACGGCGACGGCTATACCCAACAGAAGCAGGACGTCGATCATGGCCGCGCCCTTGGCGGCGAGAAGATCGTTGTGCACCAGATCGGCGACGTTCTGCGCATGCTCGCGTTTGTGCCCCAAGGAGGCGGCGAGGATAGTCGGCGTAAAAATGCCGATACCGTAGGTGCCGAGGTCCTGAAGAAACCACGGCACCGATGCCAGCACGAGCGCCCGCCGGTTCTTCTTCTTGAACAGCGCGCGATAGCCGGATTCCTTCTTGGCGGCCGCCTCGGCCTTCGCGGCCGGAAGATTGAATTGGGGCGGATAGGGCGGATGCCGCTGCAGCAGACGATTGAGCTCGTGCTCGGCTTTTTGATCCTGTCCCATCTCCGCAAGCCAATGGGGGCTCTCGGTGACGTAGAAGCGGCCGATGAGAACGAGCAGAGCCGGGATCAGCGCCGCGCCGTACATCCAGCGCCACGCGCCGACGTCCGGGTCGAGGCTCAACGCGAAGTAACCGACCGCCGTGCCGGCGAGAGCGCCCGCCGCCTGGAACCCCGAAGCGCCGAGCACAAGCCGTCCGCGGATGCGCGAGGGCGTGCTCTCGGAGATCATCACGTGAGCCGTCGGATAATCGCAGCCAAGCGCGAGACCGAGACCGAACAGGCAGACGATGAACCAGACGAAGCCGGGCGATACGACGATCAGTGCAAGAAACAGCGTGAAGAGGCCGATCTCGAAGACGAACATCGGTTTGCGTCCGAAATAATCGGACAGGGCGCCGAGCGCGCTTGCACCGACGAGAATGCCGAACAGCGTCGCCGCACCGACCATGCCGTGCTGGGCCGCCGTCAGATCCCACTCCTTGGCGAGCAGCGGAAGCGCGACGCCGGTCATGAACACGACCAGACCTTCGAAGAACTTGCCGGCAATGGACAGCCACCAGATCCGCCATTGCATGCCGCTCATCGGGCCGTCCGGGACGGACGTGCCGTCGGCCCAGAACGGAGTCTCGTCGATATAGTCCTGGACGGTACGCGCGTCTCCGTCCTTGACCTTCTCCGCAATAACGGCCTGATCCATGACTGCCCCCACAGCTCGAACGCCAGGGGAGCCTAGGGCAGCAACGTTCAACTCTTGTGACAACGGATCCAGACCATCACGCGCTCATCGGAGCCTCGACTGCACGACACTCTGAATGCCGACGGACTTCTATGCCGACTCTATGCCGTCCATTGGAGCAGTTCGCCATAGTCCGGATAGAAGCGTTCGGTGATGCGGCCGACATAGGCTTTGACATTGTCGTGACGCTCGGCCGCGGTTCGCAGCGGCGTCTCGAAAATGGGGCAGAGCGCGCCAGCGAGAAATGCGAAAGCCGTGGCATCGAGACCGCTCAGTTCCTCGCCCATCATGTAGGTCTTTTGACCGAGAAACGCTGCGGCCGCATCCAGCGAGCGCGTCCCCAGTTCGACGATCTCCGCATCGGAGTGCCGTCCGATACCTTGCCCCATGATCTGCGCCTTGAGCTGGCGGCGCGCAATGCGTGGCACGATGAGCCGCATGGGCATCGGCATGCGCTCGAAATAGACCCGCGGTCCGCGATCGAAATTGCCTTGATCCACCCAGCGCGCATGCAGGAATGTCCAGTAGGCATGATCTTCGAACATACGCTCGAAGGCCCATGCGGTCGCGCGCTGTTCCGCATCCAGGCCCTTGTCGAAATCGATGCCGTATTTTCGTTCGATGTGACGCCTGATGAAGGTTGAGTCGGCTATCACCTCCCCGTCGTCGTCGATATACGGGAGCTTGCCCTTCGGCGCCTTGTTGAAGCCGTTTGGGTCCGTGCGGTAGTCAAGCCGAGCGAGCTTGAGCAGCATCTCGGCCTTGGTGACGAACGGGCTCATGTCGGGAAGGCCGAAAGCCGGTCCGAACGTGTAAAGGGTGATCATGGCGCTCCTCCATCCTCTGGACGGGTTCCACGCTAGTCTTCCCGCTCGCCCCTGTCAGCATCGTGGCGCGGTGGCAGACGATCGGACAATCGCACTTTCCGGGCGGCGTTGCGCGTCTGCCCCGACTCGCTTACCTCAACCGACATGCCAAAGATCGACATTCCCGAATGGGCCGAAAAACCGGGCGGCATCAACGCGATCTCAGGCGAGGACCACGGGCCCTATGCCGAAATCGTGCTCGGCGATGCTGCCGGTCTCAGCCAGTTCGGGGTGCGCATGGAGCGTCTAACGCCGGGCTCACGCTCGTCGGTGCGGCATTGGCACGAGAACGAGGACGAATTCATCTACGTGATTTCCGGACAACTCGTGCTCGTCGAAGACTCCGAGACCGTACTCAACGCAGGCGATGCCGCAGGCTGGAGCGCCGGAACACCGATCGCGCATTGCCTCGAGAATCGCTCCGCCGATCCCGCGACGATCCTCATCGTCGGCACCAGGGCATCGGAGGAAGTGGTTCACTATCCGGACCATGGCGCGGTCCTGCATCGCGATGCGTCCGGGATCAGGCTGACCACACCCGACGGATCGCCTTTCAAACGAAAGGTCTAAGTCCTCCAACGCGCCTGCGTTCCGCCGCGCGGTCTTCTAGGCGGTGGCGTTGCGAAACGCGAGGTCTAACGCGAACGGAACGACGACCGTGACGACAACGGACACAAGAACCGCCGTCGCGGAGACAAAGTGGAATGGGTTGATAAAGGCCGAGTCCATGAAGTGCCCCCGATCATTTCGCTGTCCTGATACGTTCATCAGCATAGTCGGGGCGGACGACACACGTGTAACGGCCGAGCCTCGGCCATCAGCGTGGAACGCCGAAGCGCCCTAGACCAGGTTCCGGACCTTCAGGAAGCGCAAGATGCCGTCGACGACCACGTCCAGCGGCGGATCGGCATGGGTCGCCAAGGCTCGGTCGCGGGCGTGCTGGTAGTTGCTGCTCTCGTAGCGCTTGAATTCCATGCGCGAGATGTTGTCCACGGAGCCGACAAGAAAGTCGAGCAGCGGATAGAGCGGGTCCGCCCGCGTGCAGCGCCGGATGACTTGCGGCACGAAACTCTTGAGATCGTACATCTCGAAGCACGTGCGAGGCGCTGCGCGATGATGTCGGTGATCATCGGCATGGTCTCGTGTTCGTCCCGGACGACATGGAATGTCTGGCCTAAGGTCTCCTCCTGGCGCGCGATGGCAATCATGTTGCCGGCGGAGATGTCCGCAGGCATGAAGCTCACCTGATTGCCTGCCGTCACCCCGAGCCCGTGCTTGACGATGAAGCTGAGTAGGCGCAAGGCGATGTCGAGATTGCCGCCATTGCCGTTCAGCGCCGGGGTGACAAGCGAGGGCCGGAAGACACGCGCCTTGAGCCCCTGCCGCATGGCGGCGAAGACCTTCTGTTCGGCGGCCCATTTGGTCTGGCTGTAGCCGAAGTCGAGACGGTCCATGCCGTCGTTGTTGTCGCTCTCGTAAAGGAAGTCCTTGACCGCCCAGCCGAAGATGAAGGTGGTCGAAATGTAGTTGAGCACCTTGTCGCGGCCGGTGAAGCAGAGGTCCAGCACTTCGGACGTGCCGACGACGTTCGCGGCACGCATGTGGTCGTAGGTGAGCAGATAGTTCACCAGCGCGCCGTTGTGATAGATCGTGTCCACACCGTCGGCGAGGCGAGACCAGGCCGCATCGTCGAGACCGAGACGCGGCGCCTCCAGATCCCCAAGGACCACGTGGACCCGCTCCTCGTAGGCCTTGCGGCTTTCGGGATCGACGATGTTCTCGAGAAAGGCCTTGTCCAGGCGCGCGCGGGCCTGCTCCAGGCTGCGTCCGCGCACGAGAACGTGCAGATCCTCGTCAGATTGCTTGAGGAGCGCATCGATCAGGAACGGGCCGAGAAAGCCGGTGCCGCCCGTGAGCAGCGTGCCGATCCTCTGACCGGCAGGGCTGGCGACACGGCGGTCGACCGCCTTGTAGCTGCGATCGGCCAGCATCTTCTCTTTCTCGGCGGCGACCCGTGCCTCATAGGCTGACGTGAAGAACTCGGCCATGGCCCGTGTCGCGGCGGCAGGAGCGGTCACGAACTGGCGGACGAGCGCGAACAGATCGCGGATGGAGATCGACGACAGAAGGCGCGGATTGACGCGCTCTGCGAGATCCGGCGCGTTGCGGTCGACGAGAGAATCCTTGATCCAATTCAGGAACACGACGAGATCGAGCGAGTCGATGCCGGCGTCGAACAGCGTGTAGTCCTCTTCGCCGGTGATGCCGTAGCGGTCTTTCAGGAGTTCCAACTCGTAGACATCGGACTTGCCGTCCGTCCGCACTGCGGCTAGGGCATGGCGCGTGTCGACAAGGATCGGCATTTGCCCGGTTTCGAGAAGCTCGCGCGTGCGGGCGCGGCGTACCTTGCCCGAGCTCGTGCGGGCCACGGAGCGCGGCGGTACGAACACGACGCGCGCGACGGGGACCTGCAGCCCTTCGCGGATCACCCGGACGATCTCGACCTCGTCGGGCATCTCGTTGCCGCGGGCAATCTCCGCCACGAGCGTAATGTCCATCTCATTGCCGTCGCCGGACGAGAACGCCACGACGCCGTTGCGGCGCAGTTCCGGATAGACCTGCAGCGCCAGCGCCTCGATGTCTTCGGGGTAGATGTTCTGCCCCCGGATGATGATCATGTCCTTGAGACGGCCGCAGACGAAGAGTTCGCCGTCCTGCATGAAACCGATATCGCCGGTGCGCAGAAACGGCTTGTCGACCCCTGCCGCATCGACCAGATGCGCATCGAAGATTTCGCGGTTGTCTTCCGGCTTCTGCCAATAGCCCAAAGCGCGGCCCGCGCCTGCGCACCAGATCTCGCCTGTCCGGCCGTCCGAAACCTCGATCCCGGTATCGGGATCGACGATACGGATATCCGTGTCGCCGAGCGCACGCCCGCAACTCATGAGTGGCAGCGCGTGGCTCACCCCCGTCGTCTCGGTAACCAGCGCGGCCTGACCTTGCGCGAGACGGCGCCGATCCACGGAGACGGCCCGGCGTCCCCGGCTCGAAACGGCGAGCGTGAATTCCGCAAGCCCATAGGCCACGAAGAAGGCCTCGTCCTTGAGACCGCAGCGCGCGAACTTCCGCCGGAACGCCTCGAACGTCTCCGGTGAGACCGGCTCGGCCGCGACCATGAACGTGCGAAGCGTCGACAGATCGTATTGGTCGAGCTTGGCTGGGGGCACGTGGCGCTCGTTGAGGCACAGTTCGAGCGCGAAATTGGGGACGGAGGTCGCCGTTGCCTTGTAGCGTGTCAGCAGCTCCAGCCAGATGGACGGGTTCTGCATGAAGGAGCGCGGCGACAAACCCCAAGTCGTACTGCCGGACAGCACCGCATAGATGTAATAGCCGATCAGTCCCATGTCGTGATGCTGGGGCAGCCAGGTCACGGCAACCTCGCCATGCCGAGGAACCGCTGCACTACAGTTCGCGATCAGGTTCTGATGCGACACGCACACGCCTTTTGGATTGCTAGTCGAGCCCGACGTGTATTGCAGAAAGGCGATCGGGCGGGGCTTGTCCGGCGCCGTCGCGTCCGGATCCGTCTCGATCGCCGTGGTCTCGATGACCCGCAATGCGTCGAGCCGATCAGCAGCCGCACGCGGCATCGGGTCGGTGTAGCGCTGGCGGCCTTCGGCGAAAAATTCGCGTGTCCGCCCGCAGGCGAGCCAAGCCAACGCGCCGCTGTCCGCGACGATGTGATCGACCCGCCCGACCCAGGCAACGAAGTCGAAGGCGCTGACGGGCGGTGTCGGAATGGGGACAAGCCCGACCTTCGAACAGGCAAAGAGCGCCGCGACCAATTCGATGCCGGGCTGATAGGCCAGAACGACCCGGTCGCCGGGCTGCAAACCGTCTGTTTCGGCAAGGCGCGCGGCGAGCGTCTCCACGCGCGCCGCGAACCCCGCATAGTCATAGTCCTCGAGCGTCTCGCCCCGGGAGTCGACAAAGGCGAACAACCGGCGGGCGGGTTGCCGCTCGACCCAATCTCGCAGGATGGAGTTGATATTGACGGATGGGGCGATGTTGATGTTCACGGTCGTAGCTGTTCGTGCGCCGGAAGATCAGGAACACACCCTTGTTCAGTTAGCCGCGCCGCATGCACGGTGCATCTCGAAGCATAGCCTCGCTGACGCCGTCGGGCTGTCGCCAACGCCGCCGCAACGCCTCGCTCGCGGCTGCCGCTCAAATCCCGGTTGCTCAAAGCCCCACAAGAGACGCGCCGCACGAAGACATGCGGGATCGTCACACAGCCCCTAGCCGTGCCGGAATCACCCAAGGAAATCCGGTTCCCGAACGCCAAATGTGAGAAGCGCCCCCCGGCCGATCCGACCCTGGGCAAATAAGTGACGGGTGCCGTTTTTGCAAGCAAAACCGGCCCGCGCACAGTCCTCGCGCGCGAACTCTTCCGGAGAAGTCAAAGGGTTCTGCGGTTTCTCGCGCACCCGTCACTTGTACGAAACTTGCATGTGCCAGCACTGCGCTTTGCGCCCAAGGGGATCAATAAAGGGGGGAACATGGACAAGGTGGATATGTTGGTGATCGGCAGCGGGCCTGCCGGCCGCCGCGCTGCCGTACAATCGGCGAAGTTCGGAAAGTCGGTGATGGTCGTCGATAGGGGGCGGCGGCTCGGCGGCGTTTCCGTCCACACCGGCACGATCCCATCGAAGACCTTGCGCGAAACCGTCCTGAACCTGAGCGGCTGGCGTGAGCGCGGATTCTACGGGCGCTCCTATCGGGTGAAGCAGGACATCAGCGCCGTCGACCTCACGGAGCGCCTCTACAAGACACTCGACCACGAGGTCGAGGTGCTGGAGCACCAGTTCATGCGGAACATGGTCGACTTCGCCCTCGCCAGTGCACGCTTCATCGGACCCAACGAGGTCGAGTTGACCACCGAGTCCGACGAAACCTGGACCGTCGGGTTCGACAAGGCCGTGATCGCCGTCGGCACGCGTCCCTTTCGTCCCGGCCATGTTCCGTTCGACGGCAAGCGCATTTACGACAGCGACGACATCCTGGAGATCGAACATCTGCCCCGCTCGCTCACCGTGATCGGCGGCGGCGTGATCGGCGTCGAATACGCAACCATCTTTTCGGCGCTCGACGTTCCCGTCACCCTCATCGAAGGGCGCGAGACCATTCTCGACTTTCTCGACAAGGAGGTGGTCGAGGATTTCATCCATCAGATGCGCGACCGGGGCATGATCGTCCGCCTCGGGGCGGCGGTGAAGGATATCTCTCAGTCCGATCATCGCGTTTCGATATCGTTGAACGACGGGCGCAAGGTGTCGTCAGACTTCCTGCTTTTTGCCGCCGGCCGTTCGGGAAACGTGGAGAGCCTAAACCTCGAGGCTATCGGGCTCGAGGCCCGACAGCGCGGCCGGCTGAAAGTCGACCCGGAGACGTTTCAGAGCGCCGTTCCCAACATCTATGCCGCGGGCGACGTGATCGGCTTCCCGAGTCTCGCCTCGACATCCATGGAACAAGGGCGTCTGGCCGCCTGCCACGCTTTCGGCATGCCCGCCCCGCCGCCGCCCGAAGCGTTTCCTTACGGCATCTACGCGGTGCCGGAAATCTCCACCGTGGGGCAATCGGAGGAAGAGGTACGGGCCGGCGGTACGCCCTATGAGTGCGGCGTGGCGCGGTTCCGCGAGACATCGCGCGGCCACATCATGGGCGTGGACAACGGCTTCCTGAAGCTGATCTTCGCGCTGGATACGCGCAGACTTCTCGGCGCGCACATCATCGGCGAGGGCGCGACGGAGCTGATCCATATCGGCCAGGCCGTGATCAACCTCAAAGGCACGGTCGATTTCTTCGTCGAGAACACCTTCAACTACCCGACCCTTGCCGAGGCCTACAAGGTGGCCGGGCTCGATGCGTGGAACCGCATGAGTCAGGTTTGAGTCCCTACGGGGACGAGAGGCGCGCACGAAACAAAGACTTTGCGCGGGCAATTCCGCCCGCCGTGCCGGTGCGGCAAACACTGCACCGCGCCACGAGGCGCTTGACAATCAGGCCGCTGTGCCCCACGTCAGGGGCACCGCTGCGCTGCCGCGTGAATCAGCCGCGCCCGAAATGTTTGGGCTCAGCAGCACGGACTCCTCTTTCCAGTTCCCCATCACGCAGGGTTCTTCATGCAAAGCCGCGCCTGGGCACGATGCCTACATGCGCCGAGGTTTTGCAGCACCCTCGTATGCCGCGCTCCCGCGCGGCCATGCAACACGTCCGCGCGGCCGTTGGGGCTTGGGCGCGGCAATAAAAGGATTCGATTTGTTAGACTTTGAAATGCTCGGCCTCGCGCCGGCTTTGAACGAGGCGCTTTCCCGCGCCGGATTTTCCACACCCACGCCTATTCAGAACCAGGCGATCCCGCTGGCCCTCGATGGCCACGACATTCTCGGCCTCGCCCAGACGGGGACGGGCAAGACGCTCGCTTTCGGCCTGCCGCTGATCGAGCACCTGCTCGCCGAGCCGGGTCGGCCCGCACCGAAGACCGCGAAGGCGCTCGTCCTCGCGCCGACGCGCGAGCTCGTGAACCAGATCGCCGACAGCCTTCGCGTTCTTACGGCGAAAACGAAACTTCACGTGGCGACCGTGGTCGGCGGCGCGTCCCTCTACAACCAGATCAAGATGCTCGGCCGCGGCACCGACATTCTCGTGGCGACACCCGGCCGTCTGATCGACCTGATGGACCGCAGGGCGGTCGATCTCAGCACCGTGCGTCAGCTCGTACTGGACGAGGCCGACCAGATGCTCGACATGGGTTTCATCCACGCGCTGCGGAAGATCGCGCCCCGGCTGGGGACGCCCCGCCAAACCATGCTGTTCTCGGCGACAATGCCGAAGCAGATGGAAGAGCTGAGCCGCGCGTACTTGAACGATCCGAAGCGTGTGCAGGTCGCACCGCCCGGCAAGGTCGCCGACAAGATCACCCAGTCGGTGCACTTCCTCGAGAAGTCGGAGAAGCCCGCAAAGCTGCGCGACATTCTTACCAGCGATCTCGATGCGACGACGCTCGTCTTCGCACGCACCAAGCACGGTGCCGAGAAACTCTCGAAGAGCCTGATCGCCGACGGCTACAACGCGGCATCGATCCACGGCAACAAGACGCAAGGCCAGCGCGACCGCGCCATCAAGGCGTTCCGTGAGGGCCGGGTTACGGTGCTCGTGGCGACCGACGTCGCTCGCGCGCATCGACATCAAGGGCGTCGCCTATGTCATCAACTACGACCTGCCCGAAGTGCCTGACAGCTATGTGCACCGTATCGGACGGACAGCGCGCGCGGGCCGCGAAGGCGAAGCCATCGCCCTCTGCGCTCCGGATGAAGCGGGCCTTTTGCGCCAAATCCAGCGGCTGATGAAGTTCGACATCCCTGTTGCGAGCGGCGAGCTGCCGACCGGGGGGCGCGACGGCAAGCCGGCTCGCCGCCCGAACCAGCATAAGCGCGGTGGTCAGAAACAGGGATTTGGTGCGGCCAAACCGGCACGGAGCAAGCGGCGCAGGCCGCCCCGCCGCCGCGCGGCTTAAGGGGCTGAGGGCGCGGCTGCGTTAGGGCCGCGCCAGGCCTCGTAGCCGCCGTCGACGCTATAGACATCGGCAAATCCGTGCGCGGCGAAGATGCGCGCATAGAACTGGCTCGAATTGCCGTGATAGCAGTAGATCACGAGCGGCGCCGATTTGGAGAGCTCCTCCACGAGATTGGGGAGCTCCTTCTCGCCGACATTGCGCGCGCCATCTACATGACCTTGTGCGAAGGCACGCGCATCGCGCACATCCAGTAGCGCCGTGCCCTCGCGCGCGGCGATGGCTTGCGCCTCCGCGATCCCGATACGCTGATAACCGCTCATGTAGTCTTGTCTCCTTTAGCGCCGCGCGAGCGAGCGCAACATGCCTTCGACGTCTTCGTCCAGCTCGATCTCGACGGCGGGCGCCCCGAGCTGCAGCATGTTAGCGATAAAGGGCTCGTCGTTGCGCTCTTCTTTGAGCGCATCGGTCAGGATCGGCTGGCTGTCTTCGATATGAGCGAGAAAGGACAGGCCGTCGGTCGAGGCCCAAGTCCACAGATCGCGCGTCCACAGGGCGAGCGGATACATGATCTCGTTCTTGAAATTGGAGCCGCGCGCCAGTTCCAGAAATCGCAAGCCCGTCTCCCAGCACTCCGACGCCCGTTTCGGCGGCGGCGGGATCTCGCCTTCGAGTAGTTTCTTGCCCGACGCGCCGACAAAGTCTTCCAGCGTGATCGGCGCCGCGACCGGATTGCGGAAGTGTCTCAAGGCAAAGCTGCCGGGAAACTCGTCCCCCATGTCCGCCCTCAGCCCGGCCTCGATCTTGTCGACGGCCGCGCCATCGCCCTTCATGGCGGCGGTCGCGCAGAAGGCCATGACGGTGTCATTGCCGATCTTGTGCACGCCGCCGTTGGCAAGATCGGCCTCGGTCAGCGCCGGGGTGATCCCGTCTTCGGGCACCTCCGCCTCGCCGATCCGCAACGCGGAAATGAAGGCGGTGATTTCCAGCCAGCGCCGATAGGTGGCCAGGAACCCGTCCGGGTCGACATGCACGATCGCCAGGTTGAGCGGCAGCTTGCGCTTCGCCAGTTCCGTCATGTCCGTCATGGGACCTGCTCTCCTTCCGTCCGAAATCCTTGCGCGCTGCTGCGCCAGGCGCGCGAGATCCCGCGCCCAGGACAGGGAGAAGCAAATTCCGCACCGACTTCGCCGGTGCGTGAGAATCTACTTGAAATCAATATGTTACGGAGGGTCACAAGCCCGCCCACAGGCATTTCACGCGGCCTCTGTCGGCCGCGAAACGCACGAATTGTCGGATTGCCGCCACGACTGGGG